>JBIKNA010000311.1:0-8512 GCA_044358965.1 Polyangiaceae bacterium | reverse complement strand
CGAGATGGCGGTCCTTGCGGAGGGCAAGCGGACGGCCACCGTCGAGGCCCTGGAGACGACAGTGCTGCAAAAGATCGACGGTGCCACACTGCTCGCGGAGCTCGACTCCATGAAGCCGTGGATGGGGGCGCTCATCCGCTCACTCGCGGCACGATCGACCAAGAGCGCCAAATAGCACCCATCAATTTCGCCCTCTACCGCGGACCTCGGTACTCTACGCATATGGCCATGGCCAGGTCCTTGGGGCTGCGATATGCGCTGCGTTCGGTGCCGGTGATCGCGTTGCTTGCGGTCGCCTCGCCGGCGCTCGCTGCGGACGCGGGACCGACGGATGGCGGGGCCGACGGCGGTGATGCCGGCGTTCGGTCGAACACGCGCAAAGCGGACGAGAACCTCGTGCGCCTGGCCCAAGGCCTGCTGGACAAGGGAGACCTCGTCCAAATCGGTGGTTCGTTGCTCGAAGATCCCAAGCGCGGTCCTGGTGCCGGCGCTGGCGCAGCCGGGCGCCCCGGGGCAGACGCAAGCGTTGGCGCTCCGGGGTCCGCGGCTCCCGGTGCACAGGTTACCGCGGCGGCCATTGCCGCGGCGGTAGCGGCAGGCAACGCTGGTCCCGTCGTCATGGGCAAGGGCCCCGACGGGCGAACGGTTCCCGGCCGTGTGGTGACGCTGCCCGATGGCCAAAAGGTCTTTGTCCCGCTGCTCGAAGATGGCGGCTTGGGCGACGTGTCCGTACCCGAAGCCGCGGCGCAGGTCGGCGCCGAACCACCTGCGGACGCAGGCACCGACGCCGGCGACGACGCGGGGAGCAGCGATGACGCTGGCACGGCACCCGCGGCGCCAGGCAAAGAAGATCCCGAGAGCGCACCGCCCAAGGGGTTGATGGCCTCGTTGTTCGGAGCCACGGGCAAAGGGCCGGCGTCCAAAATGCCCATGAAAGCGCTTGCGGAGTCCCCGCTCGCCAAGCTCGGCGTACCGGTGCAAGCCGTGCCTGCCATGGCCACGGCACTCACCGCAGGCGCCATGGCCATCTGGCCCGCGCTCATCAAGACGCTCACGGGCTTGTTCAAGAGCTTCGTCGCCTCCAAGCTCAAGGACCGAGCCAAGCAAGGCAAGAAGGTCGACGCCTCGCTCACGACGTTCCACCTGTTCGGTCTGCCGATGCGCCCCGTGGAGATCGCGTCCATTTGTTTTGCGGCGCTGCTCTACGGGATTGCCGTCTGTTACGCGTTCCAAGGGCGGCGCCTCGAAGGGGGCTTCGTGCTTCGGCAAGAGCTGTTGGTGCTGGCCATCTACTACTCACGGAGCTTTGTTCGCTTCTCGTACGAACGCGCGTACCGGCTGACCACGCAGTACAAGTTCTGGTGGGGGGGCAGCCTCTTGTGTCTTGGCTCGGCGTACCTTGGCAACACGCTGGGCACGGTTGGCTACGAGGTCGAGGCCGCCAAAAGCCCCGAAGACACCGAACGCATCGTCAAGATGAAGGCGTGGCTCCTTTGCCTGGCATTGGGCATGTCCGTGGCGTTCTACTTCTTGAACCATGCATACCCCGCCAAGGTGTTCCAGGCGGGACGCCTCATGATGTCGGGTATGGCGCTGGCCGAGATCCTGCCCATCGCTCCCATGCCTGGCATCAAGATCTATCGCTGGCGCAAGGCCGTTTGGGTCGGCCTCGCGCTGATCACCGTGCCCACGTTCTTCTTGATCAACTACATCGTGTAGCGCCAGGCGCTACGCCGTGCCGCTCTGATGCTTTTCGGGCGGCGCAACCGTCGGCGGTGCCCCGTGCCAAACGCGGCCGCACTCGACGCGTGACGTTGTGTGCGCGCCGGCAGTGCCGGGCGCTGGGGGTGCCGGCAGTACCCGGGCGCTTACAGCAGGAAGAGCTCGGCGCCGCCCAACAACTCGAGGTTGTTCGACCCGCCGGTCTCGAAGCCCCGGGAGATGACGTCACGTACGTCGACGCGCAGCGAGAGCCACTTCTTGACCCGGGCGCGAAGTCCGACGCCCAAGTGGCCCCGGGGGCTGAGGTCCGCACCGAGATCGCCGGTGAGCACCTGATAGATACCCACGCCGCCTTCCACCACCGGCGTCACGCGGGTCGGCAGCAGGTGGTACACGGCGTTGATGCCGTAGGAGAGGCCGTGGCTGGTGTCGAGCTCGTTGGGCAGCGACATCCAGAAGGCTTCGGTTTCGACGGCAAAGCGCGGCGTGACCTGAAAACCAACGCGCGCGCCGGCCATGGCCGACGATGACGGAGTGAAGCGCGCCCGGCCGCTCTGCGCTTGGAAGGCATTGGCGCCAAAGCGCCAGTCGCGCAAGGTGATGTTGCCGCCGCCAATGGCATCGAAGTAGAGCGCTCGCCGGGGGAAGGCGCCTGCGGGGCCGCTATCGGCGGGCAAGCCCAGTGCGATGGTCTGACCCGGCTGCACGTCGATGATGGAGATGCGCGGCGGGTCGTCGCCGGTGGTGATGGAGATTTCGTGACGGCCGGGCGCGAGGTTGATGCCGCGGGTGGCCTCTTCGGGGGTGACCGCCACGATTTTGCCGTCGATGCGCACCACCGAGCCTGCGACGCGGGCCACGGTGACGCGTCCGGACTCGGGAACGAGCGTGGCGGCGATGTTGAACTTGGCAAAGCCATCGCAGGCAATGGGTTCGTCTTTGGCTTGGTAGCCACTGGCCGTGAACCGCACCTTGTGGTCGCCGGCGGGCAGCGAGAGGTCTGCGGGCAGCGCGATGGGCTCTTGGCCGTTGACCGAAGCCACGGCGGCGCTCGAGTTGCTGGTGGCGAGGTGCACCAGGCATCCGGTACCCGGCAGGGGGAGCGTCAGGTTCAGCGGCGTGCCGGTCTTGAGCACGACCTCTTTGGTGAGCTGTGCGAAGCCCTCTTTCACGAGAATGATGCGGCGCTTGCCGATGGTGATGTTCACATCGGCCGGCGTCACGCCCACGGACCCGTTGGCCAAGTCGTCCACGTAGATGGTGGCGCCTGGTGGCGTCGACTCGATGTGGACCGTGACCTCGGCCCGGGCATCGATGCTCCGGATGAGGGTCTCGATGGTGACCTTCTTGGGGTGGTTGGGCTCGAGCCGCAAGAGGGCCTCGAAGGCCTCTTTGGCCAGGTCCAGCTCGTCGAGCTTGAGATAAGCGTTGCCCAGGTAAAGCGCCGTCTTGGCGCTGGGTTTCGCGTCCATGGCGGCCTTGAGGTCTGCCACGGCGGCTTCGTACTTGCCGTTCTGGAACGCGCGTATGCCGCTTGCCTGTTGCTCGGCGGGGCCTGCAAGGGCGTTGCTGGTCGTGAGCGCCAGGAGCGCAACAAGACTGGTGGCGAGGAGCCTCGTGGCGGGGCGACGATGACGGTGCTGTGCGTTCATGGTCCGTACTTGGCAAGGCGCGTCTTCGGGCCTCGCGAGGGTATCCGCGATGGTCGAAGCCACAAGGCACGTAGGTGGCTCCCTCTAGAGTGCGCCTCTGGGCTGCTTCGGGGCAAGAAATGCAACGAAGGTTGGGCGCCCGTGGGGGCGCGCCCAACCCGGCCCAGGCCAACCTGCCGTAATGACGATGGGAAATCTTGGCTACCGAAGGAACTCGGCAGAGTCGACCATGGCCCGCAGGGTGGGCTCGTTGGCGGCCGCGTGCTCCTTGAGCACGACGTAGGCCGAGATGAACCCGGTTTGGCCCACAACGGCGTAACAGCGACGTCCGACGAACGGAAAGCCCTGCACCATTTTGGTGGTGAGGAGCTCGATGCCTGGACGACCCGCACAAGACCCGGGACCCTTGCGCAGGATGGTCTCGACGTCCTCGGGCTTGTAGAACTGCTCGGCCAGCGCCTCGGAGCTCAGGGCAATGTTGGCTTTGGACACGAAGGTGACCGTGCCATGTGCTTTGCCCACGGGCGAAAGAACCATGGTGGAGCCGTCGGGGTACTGGTGGCTCTCGACGGCAAACGTGCTCGGGAAGCGCACCGCGATGAGCCCGTCGGGTGACACCTGCCGTTTCGACAAGGCGACCTGCGCATCGGGCTCGGGGCCCGCTGGACTTGTGCGCCGCTTGCACCCGGTGCCGGCGCACAAAAACAAGATGGCCCCCGCAAGCGCGAGGGCCTCTCGGTTCCACGAACGGCCTCGAAGGCGCACCGTGGCTCTACTTGAGCAACCAGCCAAACAACATGTGCTTGGTGGTCTGCCGCGACACTTGGGCAATGGAGTCCACGAGGGGGATCTCCTTGGGGCAAACCTCGACGCAGTTCTGCGCTTTGCCGCAATCTGCGACGCCACCCTCGCCCATGAGGGCTTCGAGGCGCTCGGCCGCGTGCATCTTGCCGCTGGGGTGCAGGTTGAACAATCGCACCTGGCTGATGGCCGCGGGGCCGATGAACGGCGACGCATCGTTGACCTGCGGGCAGGCCTCCATGCAGCAACCGCAGGTCATGCAGCGCGACAGCGGGTACGCCTCTTCTTGGTTCTCTTGGGATTGTCGCGGCCCCGGGCCCAGCTCGTGCGAGCCGTCGAGCTGCACCCAAGCTTTGACCTTCTTGAGGTCGTTGAACATGCGGGAGCGGTCGACCTGAAGATCGCGCACCAGCGGGAACTTGGTCATGGGCTGCAGCGTGATGGGCTCGCCGTTGGGCGAGATCTGATCGATGAGCGCCGTGCACGACTGCCGCACCTTGCCATTGATGATCATGGTGCAAGAGCCGCACACCTCTTCGAGGCAGACGGACTCCCACACCACCGGCGGCACCGTCTGACCTTCGACGGTAACCGGATGGCGCTGCACCTCCATGAGGGCGCTGATGACGTTCATCTGCGGGTGCCACTCGACGTCGAACTCTTCCCAGCGCTTGCTTTGGGGCTTGCTGGGGCTGTCTTGCCGAAGAACCTTCAAGCGGACTTTTTTGGCGGCCATGTGCTGTTGCTCTTTGGGCTTGTGTGAGGGGTCTTGAACGTTCAGGTGGCGGCCGCGGCTTGCGGCTCTTTCTTGGCGTCGATGGCGCCCGTGGCCGCGGCGCTGGCGGCGCCGGCCGTCTCGTACTTGCGGGCCCGGGGGGTCACCAGGCTGATGTCCACGGCATCGGTGGCGTGCACCGGCTTGCCGCACACGGAGTAATCGAGCTCGCGCACGAAGTTGACGGTGCTGCGGCCTTGCCCCGAGTCCTGGTACATGGCCAGCGTCGAGCGCAGGTACTCGTCGTCGTTGCGGTCTTTGAATGCGGGCTTGAAGTGTGCGCCGCGAGATTCGTCGCGGTTGCGTGCGCCCTGGGCGATGACCCGCGCCAGCACCAGCATGTTGGACAGGTGCCGCGTGAACTGCGCGCTTTGGTTGGCATGCTCGCCGGTGTCGGGGACGCCCACGTTCTGGTAGCGATCCTCGAGCTCGTCGATCTTGGCGATGACCTTGTCGAGCACGTCGTTGTGCCGCTCGATGGTGCAGTCGCGGAGCATGGTCTCGCCGAGCTCTTTGTGCAGCACGTAGGGGTTCTCTTTGCCGTCCATCTTGAGGATGGACTTGTACCGGTCGGCCTCGCGCTTCTCGGCCTTCTCGAACACGCTGGACGAGACGTCGAAGGAGCTCTTTTGGAGGTTCTTGCGGTAGCTGGCCATGGCCGGGCCGCACTCGAGGCCGGCGTAGATGCACGACAAGAGCGAGTTGGCGCCGAGGCGGTTGGCCCCGTGGTACTGGTAGTCGACCTCGCCGGCGGCGTAGAGGCCTTCGATGTTGGTGCTCTGGTTGCGCGGAGAGCCCTTGACCAGGCCACCGTCGGCCGCCTTCTCGAAGTCGACCCACAGGCCGCCCATGGAGTAGTGCACCGCGGGGAACACGCGCATGGGGTTCTCGTACGGATCTTCGCCCACGAACTTCTCGTAGATCTCCAAGATGCCGGCGAGCTTGCGCTTGAGCACCTCTTTGGGCATGTGTGTAAGATCCAAGTAAACTTCGAACTCGTTCTTGTTGCTCTTGGTGTTGTAGACGCCCTTGCCCTCGTGGAAACACTTGAGGAACAGCTCGCGGCTGGCAATGTCGCGGGGCACCAGGTTGCCGTAGCCCGGGTACTTGGCCTCGAGGAAGTACTCGCGGTCTTTCTCGGGCACGTCGCGGCCACGGCGCTTTTCTTTGGGGTCTTTGGGCACCCACACGCGGCCGCCCTCGCCGCGGGCGCTCTCGGAGATCAGGCGTAGCTTGTCGGCGCCGGGGATGGCCGTGGGGTGCACCTGGATGCACTCGCCGTTGCCGTAGCAGGCACCCTGACGGTACACGGCTGCGGCGGCGGTGCCCGTGTTGATGACGCTGTTGGTGGAGCGCCCGAAGACGATGCCGGGGCCGCCGGTGGCCAGGCACACGGCGTCGCCCACGAACGTGTCGATGCCCATGGTCTTGATGTCTTGGGCGACGATGCCCACGCAGCGACCGTTGTCGTCTTGGACGATGCCGAGAAAGTCCCAGAACTCGAACTTGCGGACCATCTTCTCGCCGCGGATGACGATGCCCTTCTCGTCTTCGACGTCGACGGTCTCGTACCTGCGGACTTGCTCGTCGAGGGCGTAGAGCAGCTGCTGGCCCGTGGTGGCGCCGGCGAAGGCCGTGCGGTGGAACAGCGTGCCGCCGAAGCGGCGGAAGTCGAGCAGGCCCTCGGGGGTGCGGTTGAACGGCACGCCCATGCGGTCGAGCATGTAGACGATGCCCGGTGCGGCGTCGGCCATGCCCTTGACCGGAGGTTGGTTGGCCAAGAAGTCGCCGCCGTACACCGTCTCTTCGAGGTGGATACGCGGGGAGTCGCCCTCGCCCTTGGTGTTGACGCTGGCGTTGATGCCGCCCTGGGCGCACACCGAGTGCGAGCGCTTGACGGGGACCAGCGAGAACAAGTCGACCGGCACGCCCGCCTCGCAGAGCTTGATGACCGTGGTGAGGCCGGCCAGGCCTCCGCCCACGACGATGACGCGACGGACTTTGCCCGATTCGCTGCGCGAGATGCTTTTGGTTGCCATGGTGACGTTGCGAGTCCTTTTGGAAAGAGTGCCCCGGAAACTACGGACAGGGCATGTCGGAGCTAGAGCCAGAAAACGAGGGAATCAAGCGGGTGCCGGTGGCCAAGTACACGATGCTGCTGGCACCAAGGTAGAAAAGGGCGAATCCGAACAGCGCAAATACGATGCTCGCGCGCTTTTGCGCGGTGCGCGACCCCACGATGCCCCAGCTGATGACGAAGCCCGAGAGGCCGTTGGCCAGGTGGAACACCGCGGAGCCAAGGCCAACGAGGTAGCCAAGGGCAATGAGTGGAAGCCCGGCGAAGGTGCTCGACATGTGCATGGTGGCCACGTCGAAAAAGCTGTGGTGGTGCATGCCGTAGAGCCACTTTTGCACGCGGAACTCGTACAGGTGCGCCACCACGAACACGAAGGTGATGATGCCCGTGACGCGCTGGAGCACGTAGGCCCAGTTGCGGGCCAGGGGGTACGTTTGCACGTTGGGCTTGCCGTCGAGGCTTAGCCAAACGCCGTACACGGCGTGGAAGGCCAGTGGCAACATGATGCCGAAGAGCTCGATGGCCCAGAGCGCCGGCAGGGCCTGGATGCGATCGACTTCGGCGTTAAAGGCCTTGGCCCCACCGAGCAGCGACGCATTCGTCCACAGGTGCTCGGCCAAGAACGCGCCCACGGGCAACACGCCGGAGAGCGAGTGCAAGCGCCGCAGCGCAAAGCTACGATGCTGTGACCAGTGCGACAGGACGGAGGTGCTCACGAATCGTGGGGCCCGTTCGGACAAAAACCGGACGAGAGTCGAGGGTTTACGGCACCAGCTGGGGGGTCGTCAAGACGCGTTGCCCGAAGCCCTCGCGCGGCACCCGCCCCAAGGCCGCGGTCGATGCCCGTACGGGGCCGATTTGATGGCGATTTGGACGAAAAGCCGCGTCTACGGCGCCACGGAGTATCGTGGCTGTCCGTTGGCGCCATCGGGCGTATTCAGGTGGGACAGGCGCTTGCAGTTGGCGTTGGGCGACGCAAACCGACGGTTGCCCAACTCTGTGATCTGGGCATACGGAGAACCGCTGTTGACGCGCCAGGCCACCTTTTGGGTGCCTGAGACCTCGTCGAAAAAGAAAAGCGTGCGCCGGTCTGGGGCCATGCCCGTGGGCAAACGGTGCTTGCCGTTGTCGGTGCGCAGCACCATGTCGGGGAACATGCCCGAAAACGTAAACCCATTGCTGGTGGTGAGCGGCGCCACGAAGATGCCGAGGCCCGCGCCGGAGCTCGCGAGGTCGGCGTACACGAGCGTTTGCCCGTCGTAGGCCAAAACCGGCGATCGGAACTGGTGTGGGTTGGGTCCACCGCCTTCGCTGTCTTCGTTGCCTCCGCCGTTCACCTGGGCAACCAGGGCCATGTCCACTACGAACTCCTCGCCCCGCAGCACGCGCTGGTAGGCCACAAGCGTTTGGCGAGTGGCAGAAACGGCGATCAGGGTGAGCCCATCGGGCGACACGGCCACTTGGTCCAATGCCAACGTCACATCC
>JBIKNA010000050.1:0-27738 GCA_044358965.1 Polyangiaceae bacterium | reverse complement strand
GTGGTGGTAGACGGACAACCGCCGGAGGGTGGGGTCGTCTCGGGGTTGTGGCCGGTGCAGGCCCCCGAGTATCGAAGTATCGCGGGCACCCTCGCTCGATACCGCCCGCACGTGGAACGTGCAGTCCGAACGGGTGCCAAGGTCGTCGTGCTCCCAGAGGTCAGCGTCTATGTCGACGAGCACACCCGCACGCAATGGCACGACGGTGTCCAGGCCTGGGCGCGCGAGTTCGACGCAACCATTGTCGCTCCGTTCTTCGACTCGTCGACCCCCAAGAATACGCTGGTCGTGGTGGACCCCAGCGGACAAGTTGGAAGCTACGACAAGCAACACCCGGCGCGAGGGCTCGAACCGCCATGCACCAGGAAAATGGAGGTGGGTCCCCACACACGCCCGGGTGGCGCCACGCTCTCCACGGCAATCTGTGTCGACCTCGACTACATGGACACGGCGAACTCGGCGCGAAAAGCAGGTACCGTGCTCGCGGCCCCCTCCAACGACTGGTTCGGTGGCTTCGAGGTGCTTCACCATCGAAGTGCGGTCTGGTCCGCGGTCATCGGCGGCGTGCCTATCGTTCGTGCCACGGGACACGGCATCTCATCGATCTATGACGTGGCCGGCAGAGTCCTTCTGCAACAGACAAGCGCCGCCGGCCCTGTCGTTCTCGTCCACGACGTCGCGGTGTAGCGGCCGACAAGCGCTGGTAAGTGGCGCCCCGACGCCAAGGCCGCCATCAACGCACAGACTATTCGACGCGCGCTCGGCCTCGAAGCCAAGGAGTGACCGCCCGAGTGGCGCGTTCCGTGCCACGCGATGCCCATGGGCGGCGTTAGCCCACCGGCACCTCGCCCGACGTGATGGCGTTGACGACGACCGCAGCGGCCCGCAGGCCAAACGACCCCGTGACGAAGCTGACACTCCCGCGCACCAGCGAGCGCTCCTCGCACGAGTGGTGCTCGTTTTTGCCGCCGGGGCACACGCAGTGGAAGCCATCGTCGCCGTCGTAGGGCAACGAAAGCGGCGCCCGCGCGGGTTCTTTGGACCAGATGGCCTGGATGCCGTATTTGCCCTTGCGCGGAAAGTTGTACTCTACCCGCAAAATGCGGCGCACGGCGTGGGCCAGCTCGCATATCTGCGTCTTGGCAAGGTCGCTCTGCACGATCATCGATGGGTCCAGGCGGCCAGCGCTGCCCAGGGTGGTGACCACACGGATGGCACGCTCGCGGCATTCCGACAGCAGGAAACACTTGGCCGATACGTTGTCCGACGCGTCAATCACGTAGTCAATGTCGCTGCGGAGCAAGCTGTTGGCCGTTTTGGGCCCAAAGAACACCGCCTCGGCCGAGACGTTGATCTGCGGATCGATGGCCCGCACGCGCTCTTGCAGCACCAGTGCTTTGGGTCGGGCCACGTTCTGCGAGAGCGCTTGGATCTGCCGATTGATGTTGGTGACGCACACGCGATCGAAGTCGACCAACGTGAGGCGTCCGATGCTGCTGCGAGCCAAGGACTCTACGGCGAAGGACCCCACGCCGCCGAGCCCCACCACCATGACGTGAGCCCGACGAAGCCGTTGCCATGCCGGCTCGCCGTACAGGCGCCCCAGGCGATCGTAGCGCCGATGCATGCGCGCGTTGTCTTGGGTGACCGTGGTCGACTTGGGGTCCAACATTTAGGGGGCTCCGGCGAATCCAAAAAGCTGTTCTGCGCTTGCAGAGGTTTGGGCGCGCAGTTCGGCCTCGCTCACGCCCAAGAGCTGCGCCGCGGTGCGAGCGATTTCGGGCAGAAACCTGGGTTCGTTGGGCAGCGGCCGTTGCCCGAGAGGCGTCTGGTCGGGTGTGTCGGTCTCGAGCAGCAGGCGCTGCATGGGGCAGGCACGCAGGGCCTCGGCGGCGCGGTTGTTGGGCGCCCAGGTGATGGCGCCACCAAAAGACAGGTACAGGCCCAAGTCGAGATACCGCGGCACGAGCTCTTTGCTGCCGCTGTAGCTGTGCACCACACCGCCGGCCTTGGGCAGGCCCACTTGCCGCAGCACTGCCAGTGCATCTTCGTGGGCCCGAAGGATATGCAGGATCACCGGCAAGTTGAGCTCTTGCGCGACAGTGAGTTGCTGGGCAAAGGCGTGCCGCTGGAGCGCAAAGCTACCGCGGCGATCACCAACACCATCCAT
The DNA here is from genome assembly GCA_044358965.1 of Polyangiaceae bacterium. Taxonomy (GTDB): domain Bacteria; phylum Myxococcota_A; class Polyangia; order Polyangiales; family Polyangiaceae; genus SXNL01. Next base: position 25,568 of record JBIKNA010000050.1, on the reverse strand, counting down.
GCCGATCTCGCCGAGCGCGACCCAAGGGCCCGGTCGCCTGCGCGGGGCAAGCCAGCAGCGGAGCGCAAGAAGCTCGGCTTCAACCTCGGATTCGGTCAGTTCGGCCACGCGCTGCGGATGCAGACCCGCGCTGAAGTACACGCCAGGCAAATGGGCCAGCGCTTCTTGGCGTTGCCAGTCGGCGCTGTCGACCCCCGCGAGCAGCGTGGTGGTCACCCCAGAGGCTTGCGCCGCCTGCCAGACCGCCGCCGCGTCGAGAACGCGGCGATCTTGCAAGTGGGTGTGCGTGTCGACCCAGCCGTGGGGCATCGGTGCATCGTAGGAGCAATCGTCCCGCCACGGACAGGCGCTCGGGTCTCGCGCGCGTTGCCCGAGCGGGCGCAGCTTGGCGACCGGCCTTGGGTCGCGAAGCGCGCGGCATCAAGCGAGGACCTAGCGACGGGGCCAATTTGGACCGGACGCTGCGCACACTGTGCCACCACGCGTCGCACAGGTGTGCCATGTCGTGGTTTCAGGCTCATCCATCAGCCGAAAAGCAGCAGATTCGACGTGGCACAGGCATTGCTCGATGTCTGGCACATGAGCACCCGCCTGACCGTCCTGAGCGCGTTGTCCCTGGTTCTTTGTGCCGCCTGCACGGCTGGCGTTGGTGAGCCCGGGCCCTCGGGTCCCGACGGCACGGACGACGAGTCGTCAAAGACCGCGCAGTCCACACAGACCGCCGCGGCGTCTGCAGCAGACAAGGGAGCCAGCGCCGCCCAGACGCCAAGCGCGAATGCCGGCGCCGCCGAGAGCTGCGAAAAGTACGCCACGCGGGAGTGCCTGACGGACTCCGGTCAAGAAGGCCGGCAGTTCTGCAGCGCTGGTGCCTGGGACGAATGCAGGATGCAAACGTACGGAACCCCCATCGTGCTCTCTTTTGCAGGCGAACAGGTCGACTTCCACCATGAAACGAACGCCGCGTTCGATGTCATGGGGATGAACGCCAGCGTGGCCACGCACTGGCCCACGGCCGTCACCCCCTGGCTGGTTCGTGATCTCGATGGCAACGGCGGCATTGACGACGGACGGGAGCTGTTCGGGTCCATGACGCGACTGTCCAACGGCGCGCGTGCACAGAACGGCTTCCAGGCTCTCGCCGAACTCGACGCTGACGGCGATGGCTGGATCACGGCGGCGGACCCGGCCTGGTCCACGCTCAAGGTGTGGCGCGACGCGGACCACGACCGCGTGTCGAGCGCCGACGAACTGAAGCCACTCTCTGCTTACGGCGTGGTGGGCATTGCCGTGACGTATCGGAGCGAGACCATCTGCGACAGCGACGGCAGCGCGGTGCCATGCGCTTCGAGCGCGATGGCCAGCTCATGACCGGCTCGGCCATCGACGTGCACTTGCCCGCACGTCGCTAGAGGCTGCGTAGATTGCGGGTATTGTCGAACGGCGTTGCAGCGACCGAACGCACCGGACAGATGCGCTACCATCGACCCCATGCGACGGGCCTTGGCTGCCTTGCTTTTGCTTGCATCATGCACCCTACCCACGGGTGCCTGGGCCCAGCAGGTTGCGGGTGGGCACCTGGCCTATGCGCCGGGCTACGGTTTCGGACACCATACCGGCTTTCGGCACCAGCTCGACTTGGGCGTCATGTTCCGGCTCCGGGGCGATCGCGTGGGCAGCAAAGATGGCCTGTGGTCTCGGGGCAGCGGGCTCGTGGCAGGCCCGGCGTTGCAAACGGCCTTCGGGCGCTCGCCCACCACCCTGATGGGCGAGTTCGGTTACGGCGCGGACACCACCCTGGCCAGCGTGGCCATCTTGGGGGGTCCCGCGGTGCGCTTGTATGACGGCATTGGGGCCGGGGGCACGGCCCGCATCGCCGCGGACATCTTGTTTGTGCAGGTTGGCCTTCGCGTTGGGCTCATCGTGCTCGGACAAAGCGAGGCAAATGCCTGCCTGACGCTGGGCATCGGCCGATTCTAGGACGCCGACGCTGGCTGGCCATGCCGGCGCGAAGGTGCAACCATGAACGAACGGGGGCCTGCGCAAACGGTCCCCCTGACAAGGGGGCCTCCCGGACCCAAGTTGTCTGGGTGCCAGGCTGACGAAAACCCCCGTTCAGACCCCCTGCGATTGACAAAAAGTCGCGGAATATCAGGGAAAGAGCGGGGGTTATGATGTTGAAAGGCGCTACGAAGGTACCCACTTGTTGTCCCCCATGGCCAAAAACACCAACGAATCCGAGACCTTCGCTCAAGAAGCCGCGTCGCACATCGACGCACTTCATGCGCTAGCGTGCCGTCTCACCCGGAACCCGACCGAGGCCGAGGACTTGGTGCAGGACACCATGGTCAAGGCCATGCGGGCCCGGGAGCAGTTCGCGTCGGGGACCAACCTCAAGGCCTGGCTGTTTCGCATCCTCACCAACACGTTCATCAACAAGTACCGCCGCGGCGGGCTCGAGCGTCAGGTCTTCGAGGGGCCCGATGCGGACCCGCTGGTGGACGGCTGGGTAAGCGCGTCCACCATGCGACAGCTGCGCAACGCCGAAGACGTGGCGCTCATGCCCATCGTCGAAGCCGAGGTGCAAAAAGCCCTCGACGCGCTACCTACAGAATTCCGCCTCGCCGTCGTTCTGTCCGACGTCGAAGAGTTTACCTACGAAGAGATCGCGCAGATCATGGGGTGCCCCATTGGCACCGTCATGAGCCGCCTGCACCGAGGTCGTAAGTTGCTACAGCGTGCACTCTACAATCATGCAATCTCCCTGGGCATCGTCAAGGGTGAGCCACTGAGCGAGGCCAAAGAGCCCACCAACTTGGCCGACTACCGCGCACGCGCCAAACGAGGCGTGGCATGAGCAACGACGACTGCCGGGACTGCGCCAAGTTGGTCGAGGTCTACCTCGACGGAGAGCTCGACGCCGCCGACACCGTTCGCGTCGAAGACCACCTTGCCGTTTGCTCCACCTGCCGCGAACGCGGGGCCTTTTTGCAAGCGGTGCGCGGATCGCTGCAACGCACCGTACGGGCGGCATCCACGGTGGATTCGTCCATGCGCGACCGCATGATGGCCGCCATGCGCGCCGAAGCCGCGCGAACCGAGACCCAAGCGGCTTCGCAAGACACGGCCCAAGACACCGCTGCAGCCGTGGCGCAGCTTCGCCCGCTCGACACTGGCGCCGAGCCAGCCTTTGGCGGGTTGTTCTCGTGGCGCACGTTGGTGCCGCTGGCCAGCGCTGCAGCCATCGCTCTAGCCTGGAACGCCGTGTCCCAAGAGACCCCGCGGGGCGACAGCACCGCCGATGTTCGCGCAGGCTTTGGGCACGACCCCTTGGCAGACATCATCGCCGAGCACTCGAAGCCCTTGCCGCCCGAAGCCGACGCGCGCAACGTTCACTCGCTCTCCAAGTATGTGGGCGTGCCCGTGCGGCCGCCGGGTTTGCAGCGCGTGGGTGCACGTTTGGTGGGTGGCCGGGTGCTCTCCATGCACGAGGGCCGCGCCGCCATGCTCCAATACGAGATCCCGCGCGACAGCCGCGGTGGCTCTCCGCAGCGGGTCAGCTTGTTCATCTACGACCCACGCAAAATCCAAGTGGGCCACACGCTTTCGCCACGCGCCGTGGGCACGGCCAACGTGCAGGTGGGCAAGGCCGACGGCTACACCGTCACGGTGACGCAGCGCGAGGGTGTGGGCTACGCCATGGCCACAGACCTCGACGAGGGCAGCAGCGCCGAGCTGGCCGCCCTCACCATGGACGACGAGTAACGAAGGGCAAGCAATGCGCCGCCGGGGTTACTTGGCGGCGGCAAAGCCCTGTTTGCGCGGGTCCGATGCAGCGAGCACCTTGCGAACGCCTGCTTTGCGTTCGAAGGCAACGAGCTGCACCGCCGAGTAGTTGAGTTCCTCTTTGGGCTGCTCGCCGCGGGCAACCAGCCCGGACCGAACGTCTTCGGGCACGTCGTGTTCGACGCTGAGCTCTTGACCCTTGGTGACGTGCACCCGGGGTTGCGACACACACTGCACCGGATCGGCCTGAAACAACAGCCGGCAGAGCGCCACCTGGGTGACGCCCGTGGCGATGCGCGTGCCGCCGGAGCCACCCAACGCCATGATGGGCTCGCCGTTCTCGATGACGATGGTAGGCGTCATGCTGGACACCGGGCGCGCGCCCGGGCGCGGACGATTGGGACCACCCTCGGTCACGCCAAAGGGCGCAACGTCGTCCGGGCGCGAGAAGTCGTCGAGCTCGTCGTTGAGCAAGACCCCCGTGTCCCCAGCCACAACACCAGCGCCGAAAGGCCCATTAACGGTCGTGGTGAGGGACACGATGTTGCCCTCGGCGTCGGCCACCACCAAGTGCGACGTGCCGCCCTCGTTGGTCTTGAACTCCGGGGCGGTGTGCGCGCGGCCCATCTCGATGCGGGCCTTGCGGGCAGCAATTTGTGCGGGGAGCAGCGCGGCGTCGACAGACGCATCGATGCCGCGATCGAGGTCCGGATCCCCGAGCAAACGCGCGCGATCGGCCACGGCGCCCCGCATGGTCTCGGCCACCACGTGAAGGTACGCGCTGGACTGCGGGCCAAAGGTGGTGAGCATGGACGACGAGCTGGCGCCGTGCATGAGCAGCGTTTCGAGGAGCATCATGCCGCCCGCCGAGGGCGCGGGCATGGTGTAGACGGTGCGCCCGTCGATGGTGCGGCTGAGCGGCGTGCGCTCTTTGGGTTTGTAGGCCGCAAGCTCTGCGGGATCGAGATCGGCGCCGGCGCCCTTGAACGCCTGCACAATCTTGGCGGCCACTTCGCCCTCGTAGAACCCTTTGCGCCCTTCGCGGCCAAAGCGCGTGATGGTGCGCGCGAGGTCCGGGCGTTTGACCACGGAGCCGAAGGGCACTGGCGCGCCCCCGGGCAACAGCACCTGGGCCAGTGCCGACGATCGCGCGACGCGCCCGGGCATGGCTGCCGTGGTGTGATGCAAGTGCAGGCCAACGTGGAACCCACGGCTGGCGATGAGCGCCGCCGGCGCGGCCACGTCGGACAGAGACTTCTTGCCAAAACGCTCGGACAAGAGCGCCAGGCCCGCAGGCTCGCCGGGAATGCCAATGGGCGCGCCGAGGGGCCTGCCCTCGCGCGTCAGCAGCGCTTGGGCATTGACGCTCTTGGGCGCAGTTTCCCGAAAATCGATGGCCGAGACCTTTTTGTCTTTGGCCGAGTAGACGAGCGCAAAACCGCCGCCGCCGAGACCGCTGGCCGAAGGACTTGTGACGCCGAGCACCAACGCTGCGGTGATGGCAGCGTCAGCAGCGTTACCGCCGGCAGAAAGCACCTCGATGGCCGCCTGGGTGGCGTCGGCGTTGTCGGTGGCCACGGCGACGTGCCCGCCCTCGGCGCTTGGGGGAAAAGCCGCGGATACCGGGGCCGCGGGCAGCATGGCCGCGAGGCCCAGGGCCGATGCGGCGAGCAAGAACGGCAGATAGCGGCTCGTGATGGATGAAAGCCGTCGGGCGTTGCGGTACGTTGTGCGCATGCGGTTCGTTTTCGTGATGGACCCGATGACCCGGGTGCTGCCGGACAAGGATACGACGTTCGCCTTCATCCGTGCGGCACAGCGTCAAGGGCACGAATCATTTCATACCCAGCCCCACGAGCTCTTCGTCCAGGACGGAGATGTCTTTGCGACGGCCCGGCCGGTCTCGGTGTCCGAAGAAGCGCCCTATTTTGCGCTCGGCCAAGACACCACCCTGCGCATGGCCGACGTTTCCGCGGTGTTTATCCGCAAGGATCCGCCCTTCGACGTGCCGTACCTGTACTGCACGCTGCTGCTCGAGCGGGCGCGGGACCGCACGGTGATCATCAACGATCCCCGGGGCCTACGCGACGCCAACGAGAAACTCTACGCGCTGCATTTCGCCAAACACATGCCCAAAACCTGGGTCGGCGCCAACCGGGACTTGATCTTCGCGTTCATGAAGAGCGTGGGCGGCCGGGCGGTCATCAAGCCCCTGCACGGTGCCGGCGGGGCCGGCGTGTTGGCCCTGTCCGAGGGCGACAAGAACAACCGATCCATCGTGGACTTGCTCACCGAAGAAGGCACCAAGACCGTCATGGTGCAGGAGTTCTTGCCGGCAGTTACCGAGGGCGACAAGCGGGTCATTCTGCTCAACGGCGAGGTGCTCGGCGCCATCAACCGGGTGCCCCGGGGCGATGACTTGCGCTCCAATATCCACGTGGGTGGCACCGTCGAGCCCTGCGAGCTGTCCGAGGCCGAGCGCAACGTGGTCAAAGACTTGGCGCCGCGCCTGTTGGCCGATGGTCTGTTCTTCGTGGGCCTCGACATGATCGGCGGCAAGCTGACCGAGGTCAACGTGACGAGCCCCACGGGCATTCAAGAACTCAGCCGACACAAAGGCGTCGACATGGCGGCAAAGGTCATCGACTGGGCCGTGCGCCGCGCCGAAGAGCTGCACCCCAACCTCAAGAGCATTCCGCCCTTCTGAGCCCACTTGTCGTTGCGCCCTCTTCCCCAAAGCCCGCCCTAGGCCATGCCGATCACCGTCACCGTGCGCTCTGGCGCGGCGTCTTCGGGGGAGATGACGCTCACGTTCGATAGCGAACGCATCGTCTTCGGACGCGGCGAGGGCTGCGACGTGCGCCTACCCGACCCAAGCGTCAGTCATCGGCACGCCAGCCTGCGCACGTCGGGCAAAGACTACATGCTCATCGACGAGGGCAGCACCAACGGCACCTTTGCCGGAGACGTGGCCCTTGCGCCCAACACGCCCCGCATCGTCAAAGATGGAGAGCTGGTGCGCCTGGGCCGCGTATGGATAGAGCTGGCCACGGGCCATCGGCCGGCAACGCCAGACCTTGGCCTGGCCACCAAAGACCTGGCCATGGCGTTGGTGCGCGACGCGTTGGAGCGCGCCGGCGACGACACCCGGCCCAAGATCACCGTGGTCGAAGGCCCGGACATCGGCGCGGAAATGCTGCTCGAAGAAGAAGGCCGGGCGTACATCCTTGGTCGCGCCGAGGCCCTCGATTTGCCCCTGGCCGACGCCGATGCGTCCCGAGAGCATGCCCAAGTGGTGCGCCGACGCGGCGTGGTGTTGCTTCGGGACCTTGGCTCGCGCAACGGCACATTCTTGGGCGACAACAAGATCCCCGCAGAGCGCGATGTCCCATGGCGCGCGCCCACCATGGTGCGAGTCGGAGCCACGGTGCTCTCTCTCGACGAACCCGTGGCCACGGCGCTGGCCGAGCTCGAGGCCCTGCCCGACGACGCCCTGCCCCCCATGCGGTCCGTGCCACCGCCGCCCAAGTCGCTGTCGTCTTTGGCGACGCAAGAGCCCGAGGCACCTCCGTCCGAAGTTCGCGACGCGGGCGTGGGCGGCGCAGCGCCCATGGTGGCCGTTCCTCCGCCCGCGCAACCGTCCGCCGGCGCCGCGGCAGCAGCCAAAAAGAAGGGCTGGAACTCCTTCGACGTGTTCGTGGTGCTCGCCGCCATCGCCATCATCGGTGGCAGCTTGGCCGGCCTCGCCTGGCTTCTGCGCGGCTGACGAGCCGGGCGCAAGCGCGTGGCCATGGCCGAGCGCGCCCCGGGCCGGCGCTTTAGGCCCGCGGTAGCTCGATGACGAACTCGCAGCCCTTGCCCGGCACATCACGCACGCGCAACTCGCCACCGTTGGCTTCGACCCCCCGACGAACGATGGCGAGGCCCAAGCCGAGACCCGTGCGGTTGTCGCTGCCCTGCGCAAAAGGCCGAAACAGCTTTTCGATGGTGCCCGCGGGCAAACCTCCGCACTCGTCGGATACCTGGATGTAGACCCGGCGCTCGGTGCTGTGCACATCCAGACGCACGAGCCCGGCCTTGCGTGTGAACTTGAAGGCGTTCTGCAGCAGGTTGCCCACTGCGGAGGCCAACAAGTGGCGGTCGATCTCGACGAATGCAGCGTCGCTGCACGAGATGACGAGCATCACGCCGCTCTCTTTGGCCTCGAAGGCGGCAGCGACCTCGAGATCTTGCACGAACGCTGAAATGGAGATGCGCTCGCGGGTGGCGAGCCCGGCCTCGATGCGTACCTCTGCAAGCGCTCCGTCGATGAGGTCGTGCAACCCTCGGAGGCTGCGGCCAAGCACCGCACCGGTGCTGCCTCCAATGCTGACGCTGCCGCTACGCAAGATGTCGAAGGACATCATGGCGCTGCCAAGCAGGTTGCGAAGCTCGTGGGCCAAGAGCCCGAGGCGCTCGGTTTCTTGGCTGGAGACGTCTAGATCACGCTGGCACTCGTACTCTTTGACGGCTTCGGCCATGACCATGTCGAGGCAGTGATTGAGCGTTTGAAACTCGTTCGTGGTGATGGGGGCATTCTTCTCCATCGCAAGTTCGGTCACGACTTCGCACACCGCGCCGTAGCTTTGCACCACCTGCGCAACGTCGAAGCCACGACGAAGCATCTGATGTCCGTGGACCTTGGCGGCGGCGCTCAGGGCCGAGTCCGTGGGCGTGTCGATTCGAAGCCGCTCGCCGAGCTGCTCGACGAACAGGGAAATTTCGTCGTATTCCGGCTCTACAGAACGTCGGAGAGGCACAAAGCCATTGCCCGAAGCCATGGCACGCGAGCGAGTGATGACCTCGTTGCGGTGCAGGTCGATGAACTCGCTGAGCATGGTGGTTGGCCCCCGACGCGATTGTCGCGTGCCTTGCGTAACCTAAGCACCGAAACGAGCACGCGCTCGGACAACGATCATTTTCGTTGTCGTGCAGCTGGGCTCTTGCGCAACGGCATGTTCGTACGAATGGTTCGACGCGGCGAGGAGGCCCATATGTCAGCCGCAGCGAGAACAGACGAGATGTCGCCCGCCAGCTTCGCCATGCCTGCTGCGTGGCTGTTTCCTCCGGCCTTGGCACCACTGGTGCGGCAGCGCGTGGGCCCCGCGCAGCGTTGCCTGGAGCAAGTGACCGATGCCGCACTGGCCAACCTGCTAACGGTGGTGTTCTTTGCCGGTCTCGAGACCTACGAGGGCCAGCACTATCCCGTTCGTGTGGCGTTCGCCGGAGAGCTCCGGGCCGACGTACTCATGTCCGATGCGGATGCCCCGGACGCGAGCCCCATGCTGATGTACCGGTGGAGTACGCTTCGTTTGGAACCACCCAGGCCGTTTTGCGTGGGCGAGCTGGTCAAGTTGGGCGTCGTCACGCGAAGCCACCGCGTGTACGCCAAAGTGGAGCAAACGCTGACGGGCCTACAGATCACAGGTCTTGCGCGCGAAGGCGCCAACGACGACCACGACGACCCGTACATCGAGGTCTTGTCTCCACGGCCGGGCGTTCTCACCGTTCGTTGTGGTCCGAGATGCCTGCTCGAGTACGAACGAGGTCGATCGCTGGAACCTGGCCGCGACGCCGTGCTGCCACCGGGCCTGGTGCGTCGCGCGCTGGAGAAGGCGGCACACAACGCCCAGGTTGGCGCGAGTTCCGTCCAAGACTACCTGCGCATGGTGCGCTCGCTGGTTGGTGAGATGGCGGCGCACGGCAAGGGCGGGATCTTGATCGTGAGCCGCGACACGCAGCCGGAACTGCCAACGAGCGCGTCGTATCGAACGCAAAACGATACGGCCATCGCGCAGCTACTTCACTACCTGGACGGCGCGGCAGAAGCGCGCCGGGCCGCCAATGCCTCGGAGCCAAGTTCCAAGTCCAGCGCGGCGCTGCAACTGCGTCAGGTGCTTCGGAATGCGTTCTTGGGTGAAGCCGAGCGTTGGGTCTCGGAGTTCGGCGCCTTTACCGCCATGGACGGCGCCACGGTGCTCGATTGCGCGCTGGGCCTGCGGGGCTTCGGTGTCGTGTTGCCCGTAGCGCGAGAGATACTCGTACACGAGGCCGCCGACCCCGAGGCTTTGGAGCTATCGCCGTATGATCTGTCGACCCGCGGAACCAGGCATCGCGCCGCCGCAAACTACGCCGAGGGATACCCAGGCAGCGTCGTGTTCGTGGCCTCGCAAGACGGCGTGGTGAGCTGCTTGCTGGCCGGTGGCGATGAGAAACAAGTCTGGCTTTGGCGCTGGGGATCCGGTGCGTTTCTATGATCGCGAGCCCCACCGAGCGCCCGGATGCCCTCCGCACGTTCCGTGTGCTCATCGCCGACGACGACGCAGACCTGCTCGAGCTCTTGAGCACGGCGCTGCGGCTGTCCGGAGCCGTTGTGGTGCAGGCCAGCACCGGCGCAGAGTTGCTCGAGCACGTGGCCGAAGATCTTCCTTTCGATCTGGTGATCACCGACGTGTCGATGCCCTGGATGACAGGGCTCCACGTGGCAAGCTCCATGCGAACGGCCGGGCTCGATGTGCCGCTCATCATCATGACGGGCCTGACAGACCGGTCGCTGGCCGCGCGGGTGGCGCAGCTCGGCGAGCACGCCACGCTGCTGCGCAAGCCCTTTGGCACACTGCAGCTGCAACGCACCATCGCATCGCTGTTGCCGGGCCTGCACGAGCTGCCCGAAGCACCCGTGTCGGGCGCGGTATAGCGCCGCCGGCCTACTTGACCGCGGCGGGCGGCGGATCGCTGGCGAGGCGCGGCGCCGTATCGGAATCGCCCACGTGTTTGGCCGGCGCCGGCATGGACTTGCGTCGGGTGTACGACGTGAGCAGCCCGTCGAGAGGGATGGCCGCAAGCGCCTCTTCGACCTGTGCCGCGTTGGCGGGGCGGTCTGCGAGCTTCTTTTTGAGGCACTTCATGACGATGGCATCGAGCGCCTCGGGCAAGTCCAAGTCCGGGCGGCGCTGCCGCATGGGCGTGGGCACCTGGCGCTGATGCAGGTCGAGCAGCTCCCGACGGTTGGGCGAGTTGATGGGCAGCTCGCCAGTGAGGGCCTCGTACATGAGCACGCCCAACGCGTAGACGTCCGTACGCGGCTCGACGTTGGCGCCGATGCACTGCTCCGGCGCCATGTACTCGGGCGTGCCCAGCGTGTACCCCGCCTGCGTGAGCGACTCCGCAGCGGTGAGTTTGCTCATGCCAAAGTCGAGCACCTTGGGCGTGCCGTCTTCGCACAAGAAGATGTTTCCGGGCTTGAGATCGCGGTGCACGATGCCCTTCTTGTGCGCGGCGGCGAGGCCGCGGCACACGCCAACGAACACCGGAATGGCGAACCCCGGCGCCACCACGCTCTCGCGGGCGAGCTTGTCGGCAAGGGACCGGCCGATGAGTCGCTCCATGACGACGTACATGGACCCGTCGGGCATCTGGTCGAGGTCCATGACCCGGGCGATGTTCACGTGCTCGAGCTCGGCCTGGATGTGCGCCTCACGGCGTAGACGCGCGATCTCGCCGCCGTCGCGGGCCGCAGCGCCACGCAGCACCTTGACGGCCACCTCGTTGCCCAGGGACACGTGGTCGGCCAGGTACACGACGCCAATGCCGCCGGAGCCGATCTTGCGTCCGATGCGATATTTGCCGCCGAGCACGGTGCCGGTGAGCTCGCCCGGAGTGACCGGTGCGGCCTGGGTTTCGCCCTTGAGGTCGAGACCGCGCTCCAACGCCGCGATGCGATTCTTCTCGAAGACCCGCGCGCCTTCGGCGGCTTTGGACTTTTCGAGCATGACGCCGAGCCCGGCGCCGAGACCCGCACCCACCAGCGCAGCCAGGACACCAGCCATCGGGCCGCCCACGGCGCCCGTGATTCCGCCGAGGCCGATGCCCGCCGCGGCACCCGCCACGAAACGCAACATGGGCTTTTTGGGGGCCTCCCAGGTGATCACGTAGGTGCAGGCGTCGTCGCCTTTGCCAAGACACGACTCGTGCGTGATGTGGGCCGAGGGCAAGCCCCAGATGCGTGGGTAGCCAGAGAGCTCGCCTTCGCGTGCGGCGCACAAAAGCAAGTCGCCCTCGGGGTCCGGTCGTTCGCCGTCGTCGGCGTCGGGACGCTTGCGGTAGACCATCTTGCAGGTGGTGCCGGCCTCGGTGGCGCCCTCGAGCTCCCACACGCCAATGCGGGTGACCTCTTTGTGATTGGCAGCCAAGTACCTGTAGGCATCGAGGGGCTTTGTGGCCGTGCGCAGCAGCCGAACTTGCGCGCCCAGCGCCTCGGGGTGCACGGGGTAATCGCCACGGTGTCGGAGCGCACTGCTGCCCAGGGCCTTGGACACGGCGCGAAGCGCTTTTTTGGCGGCAGCGTTGCTAACCCAGCCCGTCTCGTTGTCGATGAGCCACGAGTCGATGCCCGCATCGGACAAGAGCTCGCGCGCCGACTCTTCGCCCTTCTCGGCTTTGAGGTGCAAGAGATACGTCTTGAGCATGGAAGCTCGGATCTCTTCTTTGCCGCCTTGGCGGACATTTGCGCGCGGGGGGATGCTTGCACCCATGGGGAACAAGCAGCGTATGCCAGCAGGCGCTTCGTTGGAACCCCCGCGGTGGCCGCGACCCATGGCGACATGTCGGCCAATGGCGCGGGCCGAGGCCCGCACTCAGCCGTGATTGTGATGGACGGCGAAGCCCAACTGCACCAGTGCCTGCGAAGCTCCGTCGGGGCCGGCAAAGATCACGTCGTGCGCCAGCGCCGTCGCTCCACGCCTGCGGAGAACGTCTTGCAGCCGACCAGGCTCGGTTTCGAAGGCAGGAGTGGGCCGGGTGGCCGCCGCAGCTCCGCTCTCGCAGAGCACCACGGAGACTCCTTTGCTGCGCAGCCACTCGAGCTCGCGCTGCCCGGGCGGGTCGAGCGCGTCACGCAAACCCAGGTACACAAAGGTGCGTGCGAGGTCTTGGGTGCTGCGTGCGCTGGCCACGGGTTTTGCCACGGCCACGCCACTGCCGGCCAAGGCCAGCACCAACGGCTTGCCGTGGAAACGGCTGACGCCGAAACCGTGGCCTTGGGCCCGCGAGATCTGCAACGTGGCCCCAACAGGTAAGGCCACGGCCGAATCTGCCGCCCCCGGCGCAGGCCGAACCAAAAGCTCCCAGGTCGAAGCGCCCGGATCGCTGGCGATGACGAAGTAGCCCTTGGTGTCGCCCACCCGAAGTTCGAGGTATTGCCCTGGATACGTGTATTCTACATACACGTCATCGGGCGGGCGCAGCGCCAGGCGCACCAGCCCCCCGCCAGCGTTGGTCTTTTCGACCAGCGTTGCGGGCACCAAGTTCATGTGGCCTTAGAACGAGCCGCCGATGGCGAGCCCGCGTTCGCGGGTGCCCAGGAGAGGCTGCACGTGCACGCGGCCGGCCTTGGGAGCGCCCTCGTCCACGGGCTCCAAGAAGTGCCAAATCAGGCCGCCGGCCACACCCGCCACGCCCACGCCCGCCGTGACCAAGCCCGCCGTGGCCAGGTTGCCTGCACTGGTGGCATCGTCGGTGAGCTGCTTGTACGACTCGGTGCTCTCGTCGGCGCGCTTTGGGTTACAAACCCGGTCCCAAAGCTCACATCGGTCTGGAACGCTCGACGAACCAATGGCGTACAACACCGTGCCGGTGACGGCCAACAAGCCGCCCACGCCGGTGACGACCCACGGGTACACCGTGTGCTCTCGCTTCTCTTTGGGGCCGGCCGGTGCCGCAGCAGGCGGGGTGGCCGCGGCGCTCTCGCGGGCGTTCTTGTCGGCCGTCGCGGCGTTGGCCTTGAGCTTCTCGATGACGGCCTTCTTGGTGTCGGCCTCGGGATCGTTCTTTTGGCGTTCGAGGAACTGCTCGAGCGCGTGGGCCGCTTCGCGGAAGTGCTTGCCCTTGTCTTTTGTCTCGGGCACGCCCGCCAAACGCTCGTGGCTACGCGAGATGATCACCAAGATCTCGTGTTTGGTGCAGTCGTACTCGTAGGCCTGGTTGAAGTAGCGAATGGCCTCTTCGAACTCGGACTTGTCGTAGTGCGTTCGCCCCACTGTGTAGAAGCTCGTGTACTTGTCGGGGTCGGGCGTCTTGGAGCCACACGTCGGGTACGCTGTAAGCCCCGAGGCGGCAGGTTGCGCCGAAGCCACGGCCGGAGCGAGTGCAAGAGAAGCAACGACAGAGGCGGTGAAGAAGAAGCGTCGGGGGCTGAGCATATATTTGCGGGCCTCGGCGGCCATCATACGAGCATTCGCGGCTTTGCCCAAGGGACTGACAAAAGCCTCCGGCCCCCTTAGGCCGATGCCTGGCGCTTGCCGGCCTTGTCGCCGAAGAGGTGCACGGCGCTCAGCAACCAGTGAAGGCTTTGCGGATCGGCGCCGAGATTGACGGGCAAAAGCACGAAACCGCCGTCGCGGAGCTCGGCATGCAAGGGGATGCGCCAGCCGAGCAGCAGCTTGCGCAGGCTCGGGGTCACGCAGGCGTCGAGGTTGGTGTTGGACTCGGCGAAGGTGCTGAAGGCCTGGTCGAACGCTGCGTCGCCGGTGCTGCGCCGGGGCACGCTGATGAGGTCGTGTTTCTCGGCAAAGGCACTGCCGCGATCGGACGAGATGGCAGCGCGGCCCTTCACGCGCGTGTCTTGAGCGATGACGATCCAGGCGCCAAGCTCTGCGGCCGCGGGCGGCGCGGCCCCTGTGTGCACAAGTACCCGGGCGATGGAGATGGACCCGACCTCGCCGGTGGCGTGCAGGGCATGCTCGTAGCGAAAGGCCGTGAGGATGGTCCAGTAGGGCTCCCAGGCACGGAGCCAGCGCTCATCGGCGTCTGCCTCGTACTTGAGGCCGCGCTGCGCCGCAAACGATGCGAGCCAAGGCACCTCTGCCATCACATGCTCGCGGGGGCGTGAGGCATCTTCTCGCCCTTGGCGGCCTTCTCTTGCATCTCGTACTTGCTGGGGCACTTGGCGATGACTTGCGTGGCCTCGAAGGAGTCGTCTTTTTGCAGCTTGCCTTCGACGGTGACCTCGACGTTGACGTTGGGCACATCGCGGAAGGTGTCGGGAACGACACACTGCTTGAAGGACACCGGCATGCGCGTGCCACCACGCTCGATGACGAAGCGGTACTCGCAAGGAGACTCGCGCTTTTCGAGGGAGCCCTTGACCAAGATGCCGTCGGCGCGCACGGGCCGCCCGGCGAACTTGCCCTTGCTGGCCATGAGCTGATCGACGGGCTTGGAGTAGATGCCCTTGTCTTCGATGCCGGTGAACACCAGGGCCACCATGGCAGCTCCCACCATAAGGAGCGGGATGACGATCATGAGCCCCTTCCGAGAACTCTGCGGGCTTTCGTCTTCGGGTCGACGACGCCGGCGGGGCACGCTCATGCCCTCGGCCTCACCCCCGTCGGACGGGGCCTGGGTGGCGGAAGACTCGGAGGTTGCTTTGGTTTCGTCGTCGCGTGTCTCGTCCATTTGCGGCCCTTTGCAGTCTACGCCCGCGCCCAGGCGGGTCAACGCGCGGCGAAGCCCCCGGGACGGAAGCCCGAAGAGCACACCGAATGTAGGTGAGAGTAGGGTGCCGGCTCCATGCCGAAAAGGCCCGGCGCGCTATGTTTTAAAGCAGGAATTGGCTTTCCGCCAAACGACCCCCATGGACCCTGACTTACTCTCCGCCCCGGTCTTGCTCTTGAATCGGTACTACGAGCCCGTGCAGCTCACCACGGTGCGCCGCGCCTTCGTGTTGTTGTTTGGCGGCGCAGCGCACGCCCTCGACGAGCACGGCGAGCCCTACAACTTCGACGTGTGGCGCAGCCTGCCGGTACGCGACGAAGACGACAGCATTCCGATCATCGGCGGCGCTCTGCGGGTGCCGCGGGTGCTGCACCTGGGTCGCTACGACCGCACGCCCCGTGCAACGGTGCGCCTCACGCGGCGCAACCTGATGATGCGGGATCAGCACCAGTGCCAATACTGCAGCAAGAGCCCGCCGGTCCGCGATCTCAACATCGACCACGTGATCCCCAAATCGCGCGGCGGCGGCGATTCGTGGGAGAATCTGGTCACCGCGTGCCGCGCCTGCAACTTGCGCAAAGGCTGGAAAACGCCCGACGAAGCCAACATGCGCCTGCAGCGCCGGCCCTTCCAACCCAAGTGGTCCACCGTGGCGCAGATCCTTATGTTCTCGCCGCGCAGGTTCAAGGAGTGGGAGCCCTTCTTGAAGGCGAGCTAGCGGGCGCCCAAGGCACTGCATCGAGTGCTCGGCCGCACAAACGGGTGGCGACGAGCTACCTGGGCTCCGGGCCCGACGGTCCGCAAATGCCCCAGGCATTCCAGCCGCCGTTGTCGCAGACGAAGATGTCTTCGCAGCCGCAGCAGTTTTTGCCGCACGCTTGCGCGGTGCTGAGCGAGCAATCGGGGAGCACGAGGGACGGGCAGTTGCCCTTGTCGACCGGTGCATCGAAGCTGGCATCGCGGGAGGCGGGCGCCGCGACGTCGGGGGAGCCCGCGTCGGGGAGAGGCGGGCAGGTTGCGACCCGATCCCATTGGCCGCCGATGCAGGCATAAACAGCTGCACACGTTGGGTCTTTGCATGCTGCAACCACTGGCGTGGGGCAGCCCTGGTCGGGGATCCGGCCGCAAGGCGCCTGGGAGATGTCTTCGCGACAGGCCACCACCGCCAAAAGCCCCAGCACAGAAGTGACGACCAATCGCTTCATCGGTGAAACTTGGGCCTCTTGACGGTGCCGGTGGGGGCGGGCAGTGGCGCGGGCACGGCTGGCGGCGGCGTGGGTTGGGGCGCAGACTCGACGGCCGGCAGGTCTTCGAGCTTGAACGGTTCGTCGGCCACCAGCGTTGCCCCCTGGCGATGCACGGTGCCCAAGGCACGGGCACCGTCGATGCCGACGACGACGAGTTGATGCCGCGCGTTCTCGGCGCCCCGCACGTAGAAGCTCACGCGGTCGCTGGGCGGTTCGAGCACCTTTTCGGTGTCGTCGAGGCGGGCGCGGGTGGCAAAAAACGGCAAATCGAAGGCGATCTCTTGGATGTCGGCGGTGGTGGACGGTGCCACCGGCGCTGCGCTCTTTTGCGCGAGGGTGGTGTCTGGCGCCTGCGTCGAAGAGCACCGAAGTGCACCGAGGGCCGCCACCAAGGCCACCACGAGCGCTCCTCCGCCGATGATCCATGGCGTGCTGGGTTTGCGCACGGCAGCGCGGCGCGCTGCAGCCCCCTCGACCACAGTCTCGGGACCAAAGGTGTAGCGCTCGCTGGGCGCCGGCGGCGCCAACGCGGCCATTTCTTCGGTGGAGAGTGGCTCCGCGCGCACCCCGGCGCGCAACGCTGGAACGCTCTGATGCCCCAGGCGCGCGAGCGAGGTGCTGAGCTCTTGGTGGTGCCGCGCCAAGGTGGCACCAAACACCGCCAAGACCACTTTGCCCACGTCCGTGGGTACGGCGATGCCCCCCTTGCCAGCGGCCTTCTCGAGCGCAGCCGAGAACTCGGCGGCCGTGCGGTACCGGTCGTCCAAGTCTCGGGCGAGCCCCTTGGCGATGGCATCGTCGAGCCCCTTGGGGATCTTGGCGCCAAGGGGAATGAGCCTTGGAATCGGCGCATTCATGACCTCGCCCAAGATGTCGACGGTTTCTTCGCCGCGAAACAACCGGCGGCCGGCGATGATCTCCCAGAGCACCACCGCCATGGAGAACACGTCGCTCTGGATGGTGCAGATGCGACGCTTGTCGACGCGCTCGGGCGCCAAGTACGCAAGCTTGCCCTTGACCTCGTGCGTGCGAGTCACTTGCACGCGATCTTGGGCCTTGGCGATGCCGAAATCGGTGAGGCGCGCGACACCATCGCAGCCGATGAGAATGTTGTGGGGGCTTACGTCACGGTGAACGATGGCCAAATGCCGCCCAGATTCGTCGTGCAGCACGTGGGCGGCCTGGAGGCCGGCCAGCGCGTCGAGGGCAATGCGCACGGCAACGCGCGGGTCGAGCGCCCGATCTTTGGTGGCCAGGGCCTTGCGCAAGTCTGCGAGGGAGCCACCCTCGACGTAGTCCATGACAATGAATGGCTCGCCCGCATCGAAGCCCAGCTCGCGCACCTTGACGACGTTGGGGTGGTCGATGGCCGATGCCAGCCGCGCCTCGTCGAGGAGCATGGCCAGATAGGTGTTGTCTTTGGCCAGGTGCCGGTGCGGGCGCTTGATGGCCACGAGCGGCGCCTGGGCCGTCGGTTGGTGCTGCCGGCCCAAAAAGACCGTGGCCATGCCGCCTGCAGCCAGCTCGACCAAAAGATCGTAGCCGCCGGCCTGCCCCAAAGATGGTGTTTCCGGCTTGTGCTCCACGCCGCTCGCGAACGCAGTTTTGCACATCCAGCGCCCGGCGCCCATGCGTTATGCTGGCGGACCGATGACGAACGACCAGACCCCCTCCCGTCGAGCCCACCTGCTCGCCTCCGCCGCGGCCCTTGTTGCCGCCGGCCTCTTGGCCTGCGGCGGCAACAGCACCCCCGCCGGCACGCCAGCGGCCACGGGCAGCGCGGCAAGCACCGCGGCCAGCGCGGCAAGCACCGAGCCGGCCAGCGCATCCAGCAGCTCCGGCGGGACTTCGTCCACGACCTTGGCCGTTGGTGACGGCGACAAGGGCGGCGACAAGCTGCCCGCCGCAGACGCCGGTGCCGCCAAAGGCCCGCACACCGCCGAGCCCGGTCGCTCTCGCGACGATATCCAGGCCCGGGTGCAGGCCCGCCGCGACGAAGCCCGCGCCTGCTACGACGAAGGCGTCAAGAAACACCCCGGCATCGAGGGCGATCTGGTGATCCGCTGGGTCATCGACCCCAAGGGCGAGGTCACCGGCGCAGAGGTCGACACCATGAAGTCGCAGATCATGGAGCCCAGCGTCGGCGAGTGCGTGGTGGCCATCATCAAGAAGCTCAAGTTCCCGGAGAGCGCCAAGGGCTTCGAGACCAAGGCCAGCTACCCCTTCAACTTCCGCGCGCGCCCGGCTTCTCCCAAGAAGTGAGCGTTCCGCAAAACATCCTCTTCGAACGAATCAAAAGAACGCGCCATGGCCGAACCCGACGTCGTCCCTGCCCTAGTCAGCCTGGGCTTTAGCCTCAACGAGTCCCGCGCGTATGTGGCGCTCCTGCAGGAGAACCCGGCCACGGGCTACGAGGTCGGCGTCCGGGCGCAGATCCCGCGTTCCGCCGTGTATGGCGTGCTCCGGCGTCTGGTCAAAGCCGGCGCAGCACGGTCTATCGCGGGCAATCCGGTGCGCTTTGCGCCGGCGCCCGCCGAAGAGCTGCTGGGCATGTTGCGCAAGCGCTTCGACGCCTCGGCGGTGCAACTCGAAGAGTCCATCAAGCGCATCGGCGCCACCCCCGAGGTGCCCGACGCCTTCAGCGTGCGCGGCTACGACCGCGTTCTCGAAGAAGCCGAGCGCATCGTACGTGGCGCCGAGACCCAGCTCGTCGTCAGCGGGTGGCCACGAGAGCTTGCGCTGTTGGCCGCCGAGCTCCGCCGCGCGCAAAAGCGCAAGGTGTTCTTGGTGATCTTCTCCCACGGCGCGCTCAGCAACATGCCCGGCGAGGTGGTCAGCTACGGCCTCGAAGAAAAGGCCCTCGAAGAATTCTGGCGGCACCGACTCATGCTCATCTCCGACGACCGCCGAACGCTCATCGGCGCCACGGAGCGCCTCGATGGCGACAACGCCGTCGTGTCCGAGACCGCGGCCATCGCCGAGATGGCCACCAGCCAAATTGCGCTCGATATCACCCTTTGGTCGCAGCGCACCAAGGCCAACGTGCAGCCGTTGATGGCCCGCATGTTGGGAAGCCGCGTGGGCCGCCTCGATTCGCTTCTGGACGACGAGGGCGCTCCCAAGTGAGCAGCAGCGCCGCCCCCGCCCACGAATCTGGCGGCGGAGGTGCCGGCGTCGGGGCCGGGCCGTCCAGCGTTGCCGGGCCGTCCAGCGTTGCCGGGCCCGCGGGCTACGAAGGCCTGCTGCGCGACGCCCGTGGCCTCAAGCGCGAGCAACAAGAAGCCAAGGCTGCGTGGCTTTCGCGGCTCGCCGTCGAGCACAAGACCGAGGCGCTCTTCGAGCTCGAGGTCTTGCTCAAGGGCCTGTCGTGTTTCGCCAACCCGCGCAATCACCCCGGGTCCATGCGTCGCAACGCCATGGTGGCGCAGGACTACCACGCGGCGCTGTCGCTGTGCCGCGACGCCATGACCCGCGTCATCGCGCTATCGCGCTCGCTCTTGGGCGACCGCGACCGGAACTTCGTGTTCCAGCGTTACCTCGAGACCATGTTGCCCGACGATGCGGCCCGGGCGCGCTTGGTGCGAGGCACCACCACCCAAGACACCCCCGAAGAGTCGCTGTTCGTGCTGCGTCACGCCTTCGGCAACCTGCAAGAGGTCGCAGGTGGCTTGTTGCGCCTGCCCAAGATCCCCTTCCGACTGTTCTTCGCCACGCTTGGCTCGGTGCAGCGCGAGGTGGCACGCTCGAGCTTCTTCAATCCGCTCTCGGCGTTGGAGTTTCGGCCCGAGTTCGACCGCATCGAGAACCCCAGGGTGCTGGAGCTCATCCGGCAGGTACCCGGCGACCACGGCCGTCGGCTGGTGGGCCTTTCGTTCGTGTCGCTCTTTCGCATGCTGCGGTACCTGCAACTGCTCGAAGAAGAGGTCCGGGGCACCCGACGCTCGCAGTCGCTCTTGTACCTGACGCTGGCGGTACTCCGGTCTGATGCGCGGGCCCTGTCCGACCACCTGAGCAAGCGCGCGGGCGAGCAGCTGGCGCTGGGCTTCGAGCGCGAACTTCTCGATGTCCGCGCCGAAGACATGTCCCATCGCTTCGACCAGCTGCGCGCCGAAGCCCACAAGCTGCTCGACATCAAAGCCACGCTCGGAGGCCTAGCGGCCAATCTGCGCCTCGAGCTCCGACGCGCCTTCGAGCATGATTTGCCTCCCATCAGCCCGCCCGCGGAGCCCGAGCGCCTGAACCGCGAGCTTTTGCACGTGATTGGCACCGTGCGGCCGGCGGTGCAAAACGCGGTCTTGGTGCTGGGCAAAGCGCTCGGCGCGCGCCTCGACGAACACGGCGTCTTCGACGACGCGGCGGCCAAACGCACGCTGTCCGAGCGCCTGCGACGCGACGTATGGATGTTCTCGCAGATCGTGCGCGCCTTTGGGCACAAGGCCGTGGCGTTGCGCAACCGGCCCGAGCACAGCGACGACTGGGGCGGGCGGTCGTCGCTGGCCTTCGTGCACGAGTTCCTCACGTACTTTCAGGCCATGGGCTACCCGTTGCTGCGCGCCGCGGATTACCCGCGTGTGGATCCGTTCATTGCGGCCATGGGCGAGCTCAAGGGCGCCGACCTGGTCGATCCCGATCGCTTGGGACGCGCCATCGACGAAGCGGGCTCGTTCTTTACGTTCCTCACCGAGCTGTTCGATCGCATCGGCGACCGCGAAGAGCTTCGGGGGGTTCCCTTCGATCGCCGGGCGGCGGCCGAGGCGCTCAAGTTGTACTTGGGCGATTAGGGAACGCGCGGGGCCGGGCGGCGCAGAGATCGTTCGGGAAGAACGATGCGTTGCGGCGTGGACAGGAAGAGAAGAGGAGGCGGGGTTGGGCGCCTCGGCGGTGGAGGCGAAGGCGGGGTTCGGAGTGGAGCCGGGCACGGGCACGGCACGGGGGTAGAAAGAGCGAGAGAATCGTGAGGGACAAAAGAACAAAGGGCGCGAACCCTTGGTTCACACCCTTCATTCTTGCCAGCGCGCCAAACTTCTCGCGCTGTCGGCCCAACCGGCCGGACGGGGAGATCTACTCTTCCCCGTCGTCCCGGCTGTGGGCCGGAGCCCCGCCCAAAATCGACGGTACCCCTGCCGGAGGCGCCTTAGCCTTGGCAGGCTTTTTGCCTGCGGGCTTCTTCGCCGCCGTACGACCACCAGCTTTCGCCGCCTTTGGGGCGGCTTTTCTAGCTGGTTTTTTGGCCGACTTTTTTGCGCCAGCCTTTTTGGCGGGCTTCTTGGCAGCAGCGCGCTTCTTGGCGGGCTTCTTGGCGGCCTTGGGAGCAGCCTTCTTGGTGGTCTTGGTCTTCTTTGCAGCAGCCTTCTTCTTAGCAGCCATATTCGTATCCTCCTGCGTGAGGTTCACCATCAACGGATGTTGCGGTGGGATGCATGACCTATATGGTCACGTACGTCAGATGTCAAAGAAAAAAAACTTGACGGGGGTCCGTTGCTGGGTTCGCGGGCGGGTGCTTGGCATCGAACAACACTTGTTTTGTAGAGGATTCGCTTGACACGTCCTCGTGCGTTTTTTTTTCGAAGAAAGTGATCCGATGCGTTGCGAGCACGCGTGATCACACGCTGCGAGCGTTGCATGCGCGACGAGTGCGTTGAGTGATGTCGCATCGGCGCAACGAGCACGTGCGGCATGTGCGCACGAAGGCGACGCACACGTTGCGGCAACGATGAACGAGCGCACGACGTACGGGCGAGCACACGCGCATCTGTCATTTCCAGGGTTGACGCAACGGCGCGAGGGCCTTTAGCTTTTCTGCGCTTTCGAGTCTGGCCTCGCCGCTGCGAGGAGCTTGCTCGCGACTCTGAACTTTTGGAGGCCCTCCGTGAACAAACGATTTTCGCTCCTGTTGACCGCCGGTGTCATGACCCTCGCCGCCTGCGGCCACTCCGACGAGGAGATGGCTGGCAAGCAGCGTGAAATCGACAAGCTCAACGCCGAGTACCGCGCCGCCAAGGCGCAGATGGACCAAGACCAAAAGAAGTTCGGCGAGGCCCAAACCGAGCTCGAGCGCATGCGCGACCAGCTGAAGCAAGCTGGCGTCAGCATCGAGAAGGCCGGCGAAGACCGCGCCCGCCTGTCCCAAGCCCTGGCCGAGTACAAGCAGCGCGCCGATCAGCTCTCGGTCATCGAGGCTCGCTTCCGCGAGCTCCGCTCCAAGCTCGAGAGCCTCAACAAGCTCGGCTTGCGCGTCGCGGTCCGCAACAACCGCATGGTCATCCAGCTGCCCGGCGACATCTTGTTCGACTCGGGCAAAGATGCGCTCAAGCCGCAAGGCAAAGAGATCTTGGCCCAGGTGGCCGAGGTCGTGCGCAACGACAAGGACCTGGCCAAGCGTCACTTCCAGGTGGCCGGCCACACGGACAACGCGCCCTACGGCGGCGGCCCGTTCAACGACAACTGGGGCCTCTCGTTGGCCCGCGCGCGGCAGGTTCTTCTGTTCTTGGTGGCGCCCAACACGCCCCCCAAGACGCCGCCGGCTGCTGGCAAGAAGGTCGACCCGTCGGGCGGCAACCTCGACGCCAAGAACTGGTCCGCCGTGGGCTACGGCCAGATGGACCCGGCGGTTGGTACCGTCGAGGCCCAAACCAAAGACGAGAAAGACAAGAACCGCCGCGTCGAGCTGGTGGTGCAGCCCAACGTCGAAGAGATGCTCAACCTGAACAACATCAAGTGAGCAACACTTGCTGAACGCCCGGTGCCCCGGCCCAAATGGTCCGGGGCACTCGCTTTTTGTATAAGGAACCTCATGCGCGTTTGCTCCATCGACATTGGCACCAACACCACGCTCTTGCTTGTGGCGGAGCACAACGGCAGCGACCTGGTGCCGGTGCACGAGGAAGCCACCATCACGCGCCTCGGGCAGGGGGTCGATGCCACCAAACGCCTTGCCCCCGAGGCCATCGACCGAACCATTGCTTGCCTCGAGCGATACCGCGATGCCGCGGCACTTCACGGCGCCGGCAAGTTCCGCATTGCGGGCACCAGTGCCATGCGCGACGCGGCGGGCGCGGAAATCGTTCAGGCTGCGGTAGAGCGCTTGTTCGGCGTCAAAGCCGAGGTGCTGAGCGGCGACGAAGAAGCTCTGTGCACCTTTGGCGGCGCCTTGTCGGGCTTGGGGTTTGCCAAAGACAGCGACGTGGTCGTGTTCGACATTGGCGGCGGCAGCACCGAGTTCGTGCGCGGCGCGCCGGGCCAGAGGCCCAGCTTCGCCAAGAGCTTCGACGTGGGCAGCGTGCGCATGACGGAGCGACACATCAAGAGCGACCCGCCCAAGCAGGCTGAGATCGACGCCGCCCGCGCAGACATTGCACGGGTGTTCGACGCGTTGCCCCGGGACGCCAAGCCAGGCCCCGGCGCCAAAGTGGTGGGCATCGCCGGCACGGTCACCACCTTCGCGGCCATGAGCCAACAGCTGCGCGCCTACGACGCGAACAAGGTGCATGGCTCCAAGTTGTCGCGAGACTCCATCGAGTCGCTGGTCGATATGCTCTCTCGCACGCCCCTCGATGCGCGAAAACACATCGTTGGGCTCGATCCAAAGCGCGCGGACGTGATCATGGCCGGTGGCCTCGTGTTGCTTGGGTGCCTCGATGTGCTGCACGCAAGCGAGCTCGTCGTGTCGGACCGTGGCGTGCGCTGGGGTCTCGCAGCCAGCCTCGTGCAGTAAACCGGTGCGCTCGGCGGTGGCCCTGACGGGCGCATGGGCTTTACACGAGCGTGTGCAGCACCATACACTTGGCAGCTCACATGGCTGACGAGTTCAAGGTGGGTGACAAGGCGGTATACCCGGTGCGGGGTGTCGTCGAGGTCATCCGCGTCGAAGAGAAAGACATCGGCGGGCAGAAGCAAAAGTTCTACGTGCTGAAGGTCCTTCACGCCGACGACAAGATCTTGGTGCCTGTGCACAACGCCAAAGAGCGTGGCCTCCGGGACCTCATCGGCGAAGAAGAGATCCGCGAGATCTTCGACATCTTGCGCGAGCGCACCATCACCTTCGACAAGCAGACCTGGAACCGTCGATACCGCGGCTTTCGCGAGAAGATCGACACGGGGTCCATCTACGACGTGGCCGAAGTGCTCCGCGATCTGTACCGACTCAAGGTCGACAAGCAGCTCTCGTTCGGCGAAAAGCGCATGCTCGATACGGCGCGCGCGCTGCTCGTGACGGAGATCGCCATGTCCCGCGGCGTCACCGAAGAAGCGCTCAAAAACGAGATCGAAGCGCTGTTCGTGCCCAGCGGCGCGCAGCCGGCGGCGACTTAGTGGGCGCTACCGAGGTTGTTTGGACGCCGCGAGCAGGCGGATGCGCCGCCGGGCGACGATACTAGCTGCACACGCAATGCCGGCCAGGACGGGGGTAGCGATCTCCGCGGGAGTCACAAACCTCGGGTTGAACGTGCAGACGAACAGCCAGCCCAGGCTCGCCAACGTGAGCATCAGAGACACTGCGACGGCCCACGGGGCGGCAACGAATTTTTGGCTGAAAAGAGCGACTCCGCTTCCCAAAGAGGCGAGCGCAAGTGCCAACTGACCCCAAAAGAGCAGCCTGATCCAGGAGGCGTCGATGAGGATCGCCAGGTTCACGAGCGTCTGTAGAGCAGACACGCCTCCCGCGAGGCACAGGGCGAACGCGGCAAGCGCGATAGCGGGTTTTGGCCTGGCCAAGCGAGCTTGGTAAGCCGACGAGCCGGGTTCGCTCCCCTCACGGTCGGGGCCTGGGCGTGGGTCCTTCATCTCAGTCGCCCTCGAGGATTCCGAAGTCCCACGTCTCGTCGGGCTCGCGCACGGCGAGGACGGCGGACTCGACGCGACGCAAGAGCTCAGCGGGAGCATTGCCCGAGGCGAAGCGAACGCCAACGGCAACGCGGTTGTCCCATTGCCAGATGCGGGCGGCGGTCACGCCCTCGACGTTGTAGACGAGCTCCAGCGTGCGCCGGAGGCGCGGAGACAGGCTCTCGG
>JBIKNA010000049.1:0-27766 GCA_044358965.1 Polyangiaceae bacterium | reverse complement strand
GAGCCGTTGCCACTGCTGCTGCCGCCGCCGCTCGACGAAGAGGTCGAGCTGCTCGCACCGCCGTCGTCGTCGGCGCCACGGGCATTTCGGTTCTCGAAATCCGGGCCTTCGGGGTCCGAGCACGACAGCGCCGATGCCAGGGCCACAAGCACGAGGGGGAGGGCGGCGGAGCGACGCATGTTTTCCACTTTACCGTACCCGACGGACGCATCACTGCTTTGCCGTCAACTCCGCGCGAAAAAACGCCGCAACCTGACTCCAGACCCGTTCGTGGAGCGCGGGATCGGCGAGCTGGTGGGTGATGCCCGACAAGGGCATGAACTGGTACGGCCGACCGGCTGCATCGAGTGCGCTCGCGAGCTTCAGGGAGTTGAAGAAGTAGACGTTGTCGTCGGCGGTGCCGTGGACAATCAACAGCGGGCGAAGTGCCCCTTTGGCTCGGCTCGCCTGCACGAGCAGCGATGCGTCGTCGTAGGCCGGGCCCTGTTCTTCGGGAAGACCAAGGTAGCGCTCGGTGTAAGCCGTGTCGTAGTCGCGCCAGTCGGCCGGCGGAGCCCCGGCCATGCCCGCACGGTAGAGCTCCGGATGCCGAAGCACTGCCAGCGCCGAGAAGTAGCCGCCAAAAGACCAGCCGTACACGCCCACGCGCGCGGGGTCCGCCGCGGGTAGCTCGTTGAACAATGCGCCCATGCCCTGCACATGTCCCTCGAGCGGAACATCGCCCAGCTTGCCCGCGAGTGCTCGTTCCCACGCTCGGCCCCGCCCTGGTGTGCCTCGGGCGTCCATGCCTACCACCAGCGCCGAGGTGGCCTCCGAAAGCCACGCCGCATGGAGGTACCGCGTGAGGTCCGAGATCACCACTTGGCGGTGGGGGCCAGCGTAGGCGGCGTCGAGCACTGGGTACCGTCGCGTTGCGTCGAAGTTCCGGGGCTTGAGCACCGACACACGCAAACGATCAGGGCCCACGCTGAGGATCTCGGGCGTGGGTAGCGAGGTCGGCGTCTCGGCCACGCTCGGGATCGTCCGAACCACAGCGCCACTCGTCGACATGACCGCGTGGGTGGGCATGGCACGCAGCGAGGCCTGATGCGTTGTGAAGTGTTTGGCGCTCGACGAGAACGAGGCCCGCAGCACCCCAGCGTCAGTACCGGCAATGCGCTTCGGCGGGCCCTTGGTGCCGACAGGCACGGCGTACAGTTGCGTGTCCTCGGGGTGGTCGCTGGCGGCGACGTAGGCCACTCCCGCCGCGCGGTCCAAGTGGACAAAAGAGCGCAGGCCCAGCGTGTCTTCGGTGAGCTCGCGCTGCAGCGTGCCGTCGGCGTTGCGCAGTTCGAGGCGCGGCTGTCCGCTTCGATCGCTGCTCCATACAAAAGCGCTGCCGTCGGCGAGCCACGCGGGCAACTGCGGATCAAAGTTGACCCACGCGTCGTCGTGCTCTTGAACGAGCACGCGGGTCTTGTTGCTCTTGGCGTCCACGGCGAGCAGCGCGCCATTCTTCTGCAGACGATCGAGCACGTAGATGGTCGCGGGGCCGGCCTTGGTCCAAGAGACCACGGCCAGATAGGGGTACCGGGCGTTGTCCCACGCCACTGGGCGCACCGGCCCACCGTTGGCCGAGACAAGGCCAAGGCGCACCTCGGCGTTGGCTTTGCCGGGCCGCGGGTAGCGCGGACGGTCGGGCTCCTTGCCGGGCTGCGATGGGTCTGAGATAGCCAGGCGCTCTACCTTGCGCAGGTCGGCGATTTCGAACAGAAGCGATTGACTGTCGGGCGACCAGAAGTAGCCGCGGGTTCGATCGAGCTCCTCGGCGGCAATGAACTCCGCCTCGCCGTGGGTCTCTTGTTCGCTGCCGCCGGTGGTGACCGCAACGGGCGCTCGTTGACCAAGCGTGAGCACGTGCAAGTCGTGGTTGCGTACGAAGGCTACGCGTTTGCCGTCCGGCGAGAGCCGCGGGTCGAAGGCGCCTCCGGGGCCGATGGGCAGTTCGGTGATCTGACCCGAGGGCCGGGCGCACAGAAACAGGCGCCCGGAGAGCGAGAACAGGACCTTCGAGCCATCTTCGGACAGTTGGTAGCTGGTGAGTCCGCCGCTGGTGATGCGCAAGCGTTCGCGTCGCGCGCGTTCGAGCGGGTCCACCGTCTCGGGGCCGGCCAACACGGCCTCCGGGCGCACCAGCTCGCGCACGGTGCCCTGCGCGAGGTCCATCTCGAACAGGGACTGCTTTGCGTCTCGGGGGCCCGATCGCAAGAACAGCACACTCTTGTCGTCGCTCGTGACCTCGGCCTTGACGGGCTGGCCCAAGCGAAAGCCCCGCGTCTTGGAGAAGGCCGACAGGAACGACGGATCCGGCGCTGGCACCGGGGCCGCGGACGAGGTCTGGGCCGAAGGGGGGGCCGCCGCCGCGCTGGGCGTTGCCGGGCAGGGCGTAGGCGTCACGGCTGGCGCCGCCGGCGCGCACGCGGCCACGATCAACACAATGCCAAATAGTGGGCGTGAAACACGGCGCATGGGTGGCGAATGTAATCCAAGGGCTGTGGCTACCCCCGGCAAAATGACCGGACGAAGCGCGCGCGCTGTCCGTTCCGCGCAGTTCTCCTTGGGTGCGCAAAATGATGCGCAGGGTGGTTCCGAGCGGGCCCGCAGTGCCGAGACGAGAATGCGCCTGGCCGCCCGAGCAAAAGGGGACCAAGCTAGGGGCCCTCAACGTCAGAACCCCGATGGGCAAAATCATGCATCGACGCTCGCTCTGTTTCGCGGCCCTAGTTCTGCTGGCCTCCAGCATCGCCGCAGCCCGACCAGGCGCGACCCCCAACCGGAGTTCCTCCGCGTCTGTGTTCACGCTGTCGCTTGGCGCCGGTGCGCCCACGGCGGATCGCAACATCATCGCGGCGGGCATGACCAAGCCTGGGTTCATCTTCCTTACGCATGTGTGGAACCACCCCGTTACGCAGCTCAGCGCGCCGGTGCCTGCGGGCTCGACGGATGGCCGCCTCGACACCGGGGTGTACTTCGACAAACCCGTTGTCGTGCAGTGGAACCCGAACGCGTCTGCGTACCGCCTGAGCTCCGCAGATGCTTCGGTCATTCCCACAGATGTCGCGTTCAACGTGCACTACGAGCCTGCGGCCAGCCAGCTCGCCCTGGTGCACCGTTCCACGGTCGACAACACACTGGGTACCGCCACGGTGATCGACCACGCACTCACCAACGACAAGCCCGGCGCCATCTTGCAGGTGACCACCGAGGGTGGCGCGAGCACCAACCGCAAGGTCATAGGTGTATTCTACACGTTGAACCGGTGGGCGATCTTCAACCAGGACCGTTCGGCCGTTCCGGCAGACGTTCGCTTTCATGTGCTCGTGAGCGATACGGCGGCAACGCGCGTGGTTGGACGCAAGTCCGTGGTCACGGGCAACTCGCTCTACCTCGAGGACTTGCCGGCTGCGGTGCGCGGCAACCCCAAGGCTCGGCTGCTTGTGACGCCGGTCTACGCCCCGCAGACGGCCTACAACAACCACGTGGTGGGCGTGTGGTTCGACCGCGCGCGTGGCATGTGGGCCATCTTCAACGAGGATCGTGCACCCATGCCCGAGAACGCCGCGTTCAACGTGGACTGGGATGCGGGGACCGTCGCGGCGCGCTAGACGTTGGGCGCCCCTGCCGCTGGAATCTTGAGTGAGTTCCAGTGGTTGCGGGAAAAGAACAAAAGATCCGATCGCGATGTCATCAGCGTCGGTGCTCCTGCGTTGGTCTCCTGAACGGCCCGAACCCACGGGCGTTCTCGCCGCAGCCCATGCGCGCGATCCCACCCCCCGCAGGAGCTATTTGCGATGATGTTCCCCCGCCCCATGCCCGAGTCCGCTTCCCCCTCCGAGACCCCGGGTGCGCTGCCCCTCGTTGACGCCCATGTGGCCGTCGCAGCCCACGGAGGGCTCGCGCGGGTGGAGCTCACGCAACGGTTCCGCAACACGCACGCCGAGCCGCTCAGCGTCACCTACAAGTTGCCGCTGCCCGCAGACGCGGCGGTTGCGGGGTTCCGCTTCGAGATCGCCGGACGCGTGGTGCATGGGCAGGTCGACAAACGCCACGTCGCCAAAGAGCGCTTCGAAGAAGCGCTTGCCCAGGGACGCACGGCGGGCCTGCTCGAAGAAGAGCGCACCAGCCTGTTCACGCAACGCATTGGCAACGTGCCTCCGGGGGTCGACGTTGTGGTGCATGTGCTGTTGGACCAGCCGCTGCGGTTCCTTTCCGAGGGGCAGTGGGAGTGGCGATTCCCACTGGCCGCTGCGCCCAGGTACCTGGGCGCCGAGGGCCGTGTCCGTGATTCGGGCCGGGTCGAGATCGCGACGCAACACGCTGGTGTGCCTGCAAGGGCCAGCCTGGCGCTCGATGTGCACGACCTGCTGCCCGCGGGGCGCTCGCCGGAGTCCCCCTCGCACCCACTGCAGCATGCGCCGAGCGCGCGTGCGCATCGCGTCACCTTCGGCTCCGGTGGCCATGTGCCCCTCGATCGCGACGTGGTGGTTCGTTGGGAAGTGGTGGGAGCGGCGCCGGGGCTGACGGCGCAAGTGTCGCCGCCCGTGGCCGGAGACGTCGACTCGTATGCCCTGCTGACGGTGGTGCCGCCAGCTGCCGGGCACATGGCTGCGGTGCCTCGGGACCTCACCATTCTGCTCGATACGAGTGGGTCCATGTCCGGGTCGCCGATCGATCAGGCCAAACGCATCTCGCTGGCGCTACTTGCTGGCCTCACCGACAACGACCAATTCGAACTCATCGAGTTCTCACATCGGCCCCGGGCCTTTGCCACAACGCCGCTCTTTGCAACGCCCAGCAACAAGGCCAAGGCGCAGCAGTGGCTCCAGGAGCTCACGGCGGGTGGCGGCACCGAGATGAAAGACGGCATCTTGGCGGCGCTGACACCCCTGCGTCCGGACAGCCAAAAGCAGGTCATCTTGGTCACCGATGGGCTCATCGGTTTCGAGTCCGAGATCGTTTCGGCGCTGCTGCGTCACCTGCCTGCACGTACCAGGTTGCACACCGTCGGCGTGGGTTCGTCCATCAACCGATCGCTCACGGAGCCCGCGGCCCGGGCCGCGCGTGGCATCGAGGTCATTCTTGGGCTGGGCGAAGACGCCGAGCGCGCCGCCGAACGCCTGCGCGCCCGCACCCTGGCACCACTGGTCACGGAGATCACGGCGTCCGGCGATGCGCTGCTCGAACTCTCGTCCGAGCGCATTTGCGACCTGTACGCGGGCGCCCCAGTGCTGCTCTCGGCGCGGGTACGCGCCCAGGGCGGCGAGATCGTGCTGCGCGGACGCACGCACGATGGCGTGTGGGAGCAACGCGTGCGCATTCCGGCATCGCGCGCCCAAGAAGGGGGGCCTGCGGTCCGTGCGCTCTTTGGGCGCGAGGCCATCGCCGAACTCGAGATGCGCCTTGCTGCCGGTGCCCCGGCACATGTCATCGACGCACGCATCGAGGACCTTGGCGTCAAACACCAGATTGCCTCGCGGCTGACGTCATGGGTGGCCATCGATACCGAGGTCAGCGTCGACCCCACGAAGCCCACGCGCAGCGTCGAGGTGCCTCACGAGCTGCCCTACGGCATGAGCGCCGAAGGACTCGGACTTCGGTTGCCCATGCCTGCGATGCCCATACAAGCCATGTTCTACGGCGCTCCGGGGGCCGCGGGGGGCGCGCCCACGGGCAGGCCCATGCCCCCATCACCCGCGGCGCCTGCGCCCGCGCGTGCAGCGGGGCATCCTCCGCCGCCGCGGGCCTCGCGGCAACAGGCCCCGGTGATCCCCACTTTCCACGACCAAGGTGAGGACGAGTCCGATGACGCCGAACAAACGCTCGCCCCGGAACAGGAGAGCAAAAAGTCCGAGGGTTTCGTTGGGCGTCTGCGTGCGGCGTTCGGGCGCCCGCAGCCCGAGGCGCCTTCGCAAGCCAAAGCGCAGATCAAGAGTCCCACGGTGTTGCCTGGGCGTGTGGTGTTGCGCAAAGACACCGAACTCATCCTCGAAATCACTGTGGCAACGGCGCTGGCGTGGGGGCCGGGGCAGCCCGTGCTCCACTTCGGTGGCGGCATGGTGGTGCGTGGCAACATCGATTGGACACGTTCCACCGCCCCCGGACAAATCGCCCAGGGTATGGTCATCCGGGTAACGATCACCTTTGCACCGAACGCCCACGCGCGGGGCGCCGCGCTTGCGCAGGTCGTCTTCGACTTGGGCCAAGGCGTCGTGCTCGTGTCCATTGCCGAACCCTGAGAACACCGTGACTACACCGGACCTGGATATGTATCTTGCAGCCATCGCCGGCGGCGACACCAAAGCCTTCGAGGCTTTTCTCGTCGCTGGCGAGCACCAGGTCCGTGAGTCACTCCGAAGTTTTGCGGCGTTGGTGGACACCGAGGCGGTGCTGCAAGAGTCGCTGCTTCGGGCCTGGCAGTGCGCGGCTCGCGTGGTGCCCGACGGCAAGCCCAATGCCTTGCTGCGCATGACGGTGCGCATCGCCCGGAATCTCGCCATCTCCGAGGTCCGACGTCACCGCGTTCGGGCCGTGTCTCCAGAGGTCCTCGAGAGCGCCAGCCGCGCCGCGGCGGAGCGCGATGGCGAGCTTCCGGGCGGACTCGCTGCCGACCCATTGCTGCGCGCAGCCATCGCAGACTGCGTCGCGCGCTTGCCCGACAAGGCACGCGCGGCGCTGCTGGCCCGCATCGGGGCCGGGGCCCCAAGCACCGACGAGAGCCTTGCGGCAGCCCTTGGCATGATCAAGAACACCTTCTTGCAGAACTTCACCCGTGCGCGGCAGTCCCTGCTCGCGTGCCTGCAGGGCAAAGGCGTCGATGTTCTCGGGGGGCGCGCATGACCCCCGCCGAGCGCGATGCCCTCATCAGCGCCCTGACGTCGGCGCACCGCGACCGCACCCCTCACGGCGAAGTGCGCTTTGCGCGCGAGTTCTACGATCTCGACGATGCCGGCCGCACCGAGGCCTTCGAGGCCACGCGCGTCCTGCGCGTCATCGACGCGGCGTTGTCGCCCGATGGCACCACCAGCACCAGCCGCGCCGTGCTCGCGCGCATTCGCGGCATCGGTGGTCCCTAGTTTGGTGTGTGTCCCTATAGTTGTCTTCCCCGTAAGCGTGCCCGTGCCCGTGCCCGTGCCCGAACAAACTCGATTGGCCGCCATGTGGTCCCGTATATCCGCCGAGGGCAAGCGACCCGCCATCTGTTCGGAGCGGGCTACCCGAGATCGGTCACGAGCACGAGCACGCGTACGGGAAGATTCGCTTCGCGAATACAGGGACACACCCTAGGCGGTGCACTGCTCTTTCGCCTCCCGCAGCAAGTCCCCGGTAGCTCCTTGTGACCTACTCTTCGGGCGACGACATGTAGACCTGCGTCATGGTCACGGGCTTTTTGGCGACGATGACGCCGCCGTGGCAGATGAGCGACGTCTTGCCGTCGCCGTTGAGGTCGCCGCTTGCGCAGGCATTCCACGGATTGACACCGGCGAGCGCTGGAGGCGGCGCTCCCACGATGGCCGAGCCGCCGGTGAGCGGGCTGATGCCTTGGTCTGCGCGGTACACGTACGCGTAGTACTGCGGCTGCGAGTTCTCGAAGCGCAGGCACTTCCAACCGATGTATTGGTTGTTGTCGGCGCTGAGGGCGTCGTAGTCCGTGCGCGGGTTCGGCTGGTATTTGCGATTGGCCACCATGTTGACGTTGGCGGGCACTTGCGTGGACGAGCCACAGAGCTTCTTGGTTCGTGCCGACGAACTGCCTCCGCCACCCAAGAGGCTCACGGAACCCCGGTCGGCCTCGTAGGCCTCCGCCGCAAGACCACTGATCTTGCCAACCATGTTTGTTGCCTCAGCGACTTTGGCGTCGGCGAGGTACCGCCGCACCCCGAAGCTTGCCAGCACCGCGAGGACTCCCACGATGGCGACGACGACCATGAGCTCGATCAACGTGAAGCCACGACGGGTACTGCTTGCTCTCATTGCTCTCAGTCTACGCTAGTTCTCGCGCTCTGCTCAGCGTCGCCAGCGCTGTCTGCTGCCGCGGTCGGACCTCGACCAAGCAGCTGGTCACTCCAAAGCGACCCGCGTATCCGTTGTGCGACACGCTGAGTCAAAGGACGCCTGGCGATGAGGATGCTCGCGAGCGCACCTGCCGGGGCATGGCCAAAGGCCTGCTGGTGGGCCGGCGCGCTGCGGCCAAGCGCATCGGAGACGGCTTGTCGGTAGTGGGCCGCCGCCGCGCTGCCTCCCATGGTTGGCCCTTGGGGGGCGTCGATGTGAACCGTGGTCGCACCAAAGGCCCGCAGCGGGCTGTCTTGGGCCTGGGCTTGGGTGGTGTGCACGCCGAGCCAATCGGCCAGCAGGGCGTCGAGGTCCTGCGCAGCGGTCCGGGCGACCCTGACGTGCCTGGCCAAACCGGCGCATCGCACGGCGAGGCTCGATGTTCGCACGGAACCCTGCGCCGAACGTGCAAGCAACACGCGTTCGCCATCGGTCGTCGTGCTCCAGCCCTCTGTCGCGAGTTCGCTCGCGAGCACGTAGGCGCGGGTTCGGGCGCCACTCTCTGCTCGCGCCGGCACGTGCAGGAGCACCACCTGGCTTTCGGGCATGGCATGGGTCCACGATCGCCACGCCGCGGCCACAAGTGGCTGCCCTTTCGGCGACAGGACACGTGGTGGAGTGATGGGCAAGGCCACCAGGGTAAGAAGCGCCAACGAAAGGGGGAGCGCTGCACCCTCGGCGCTCAGGACCCTGCCAAAAACCATGGGACCCACAAATGGCGCCGCCATAAGCGGCGCAAGGCGCAGGATGGCCAGCACCCAGCGGCGCTCACAAAGCGCCAGTGTCAGCTCCGTGGACAGCGCCGCAATGCATGCGCCCAGCGGTACGAGGTACCCCAGCTGAAAACCCCAGCCCGACAGGTTTGCCGCGTGCAGCAGCAAGGCCCCGGTGCCTCCACACATAAGGCCCAGCACCGGCGCCAGGCGTCGCAGGCACGTTACGAGCTGACCATGGAGGTGTGCTTCGACGGGGCCACGCGCCGTACGGCTCAGATCGAAGTAGAACGCCGAGGGCCACGCTGCGGCGAGCCCCAGGGCCGGTGCTGCAAAGAACACGAGGACCGAGCCGCGTGCCTGTGCGGCAGTGCCCCACGTGCTCAAGATGGCGCCAACGAGGAGCAAGTGTATCGCCCGAAGTCCGGCGCCCAAGGCGGCGTCGATGGCATCTCGCCAAGGTGGCGTCCAGCGTGCCCAGACCTGCCGTCGGAGGCGCAGGCGAGGCAAGCGCAGCTGTTGCCAAGATCGCCGAAGGAAAAACGACGCTGCGATGGCCGAGAGCGCCGTGACCACAAGCACACGCACCACTTGCACCCACGGGCCGCCGCTCGGAAACAGCAGCAGCGCGGAGAGCCCCACTGCGTCGCCAATGCGGAAGGCCCACAAGGGGCGCCGTACCCGCATGATGGAGAACACCGTCGAGTGGAATGCCTGGAGTGTTGCGCCGACGGCAAGTCGAAGCACGCATGCGGTCATGTAGGCGCCGCGCTCGGTGAGCTGCGGCGCCCCCACGGCCACGAGCGCAAACACCACGCAGGCGGCGTATGCAAGCACAGCGGATGCCATGCCCACCCGGGACACGGTCTCCGTGGCCATCCGCAAGGCTGCCGAGCGACCTTGGCCCAGCCAAGCGTCGCGAAGCCGCGCACGGTAGCCGTGAAGGCTGCCCCATACACCGCCCAGCGCCGCCACCCCGAGCACGTGCATCACGAAGAGCTCCCGGACGTGCAGGACACCGAAGGCTTTGCGCAGCGCCGCGTATTCGAGCACCGGCACCAGCAGCGCCAAGAGCCCGCTCAGCGCCACGTAACGCAGACGCCAAAGGCAATAGCCAAGCAGCTTCCGGCTCATGAGCGCCGCCTCGATGCGGTGTTCGACACGACGCGGCGGGCGGCTCCGGAACCAACGAAGAAGCGGCGACGCCGTCATGGGATCTCGACCCCCTGCGCGCGGCCCCGAACCTGGTCTGCGGCTGCGCCTTCGGGCATGCCTTGGGCCCACATGGCATCGAAGCTGCGCAGCAATGAGCCAACACTGGCACGGTCCGAGATCACGTAGTCGTTCTCGTAGTTGTCTCGAAGCGCCGCGGTTGTGGCACGTCCGGAGCCGA
This sequence comes from Polyangiaceae bacterium, assembly GCA_044358965.1. Taxonomy (GTDB): domain Bacteria; phylum Myxococcota_A; class Polyangia; order Polyangiales; family Polyangiaceae; genus SXNL01. The sequence goes on along the minus strand of JBIKNA010000049.1, from coordinate 17,569 downwards.
CCACGGCCCGGTGCGCGCCTGAGTCGACGTTGCGGAATAGCGCTGCCTTGTGGTGCATCAATGCGTCGCCATCCATGACGATGAAGCGCACCTCGAGGCCGGCGTTGCGGATGTAGTCACGGTAGAATGTCCAGGCGTGCACCAGCCCCCCAGAGGCCCGCAGGATCCGCGCGTCGAGCAAGATGCGTACGGGAATCCCCCGCGCGGCGGCGTCTCGAAGCGCACCCAAGAAGTACTGACTCGTGAAGGCCGGCATCACGACGTCCACGGCGCCGTTGCGGCCGAGGCGCGCGGTATGGTCGAGCAAGACTTTGGCGAGGGGGGCGTCGGGCAGGGGGCCGGGGAGCGTGGCGATGCCCTCTCGTGCCAGCAGCGCTTCGACGTGCCAGGCATCCCAGCTCGGCGTTTCGCCACGTTGGTGCATGCAGCTCGACAGGTGTTGGGCAAAGGCCTTCGGATCGTCGCTTGCCGGTGCGTCGGCGCCGGGGAGCGGATGCGCCGGCGCCGCAGCGTGGAAGGCCTCGGCCATGCAGATGTGCGTGCGGTAGAAGCTCGAAGTTCGCGGCGCGCCGATGTCGAGCCAAAGCTCGACGTTGTCGGTCATGGCCCCCTCGGAGAGGTTCCCGGTGGAGATCCCGATGCGTGCGGGCCCCGCCGGGGGCTCCGCCAGCAAGAACTTTGCATGTTGCAAACGCCACGTGGTCTTGCGACCGGAGGTCTCGATGTCTCCGAAGTACCGCGCTTCGAAGCGACCAAGAGGCCCGGCGCACGAAGCCAGCCAACGCAGGTGCTCTTTGGCGAAGAGGTTGCGGTCGAGCAGCAGCGATAGCTGCGCGCCATGTTGCGCAGCCGCGCACAGCGCCGCATGTGCGCCCGGGTCGTCCACGTGCATCGTGGCGACGGTCAATCGCCCGTTGTCTGCCGCACGCACGATGTCTGCGAGGAGCATGGCCTTGTCGGGCTCTGCGGCGACACACGAGGTCTCGGTGGGCTTCGCGCACACGATCTTCATGCTTGGCACGACCCGTATGGTGACCCCAGTCTCGGTCGCCGGAAGCCCCCGGGAAAGGTGTGTCTGCGCCCAGACCACCGCCGACGAGCCTGCGACGGCCGCAATCAAGGGCAGGCAGCGCATGAGCACGCCCCGGGCGTCGGCCGCACGCAGGCCGCTACGCATGACGAGAGACTCGCACGGGGCTCGGTAGCAGCGCAGGGGCATGGGTTTCGGGGCCCATGCTGGCACGCAAGCGGCGGAGCGCGCGGACGCCGAAGATACCGGTGGCGCCTCTGGCCACCAACAATGCGAGCTCGTGTTCGATGTACCGACGTTGGGCCCGGTCGATGCGCACCGTGGCGAACGGGCGGGTGTGTTTGGCACGGAAGGGGGAGCGAAGGTCGAGCGCTTGCCGCAAGGTAGAGCGCAGCGCTAGTACACGCTCGGGGATGGTCTCGTCGACGAAGCAGGCGACCACGCTCGAGACACGGCGTCGAAGCTCCCGGAGCAGCTTCGCAACGTGAGCCTCTTGGAGGCGCAAGCGCCCCGTGGGGCCGACGGCTAGTCCCAGAAAGTTCACGAACTGCGTGGGCTCGAAGGCAGGGTGACCTGCGGCGGCACCCGAAGCGGTGAGCCGTAGGCGCGCAGACTTCTGCTCGCTGACGGACAACCCGAGATCGCCGAGGCGACGAAGGGTCTCGCGCTCCACGTCGAGGACGCGCTCCGGATCCTTGTGGCAGTAGATGACGTCGTCACCGTAACGCGCAAAGAAGGCTCCAGGGTGGCGCTCCAAGAACATGTCGAGCGGGAGCAAGTAGTGGTTCGAGACCGGGGGCGACAGGGGCGTGCCGATGGGCAGGCCCAGCGTGCGACAACACGTGCCACCGTCGGGCAGACGCAGCGTCGGGCGGATGGTTTGCTCCAAGAGCCACATCCCCCAATCGACGCCCAAGTCCCCGTGGGCTTGCGACAGGCCACGGCGCAGCGAAGCCCAGATGGTGGCCTCCCGATGAACGGGAATGCTCTCGAAGTAGCCTGCTACGTCCAGGCGCAGCACGTAGAGGTCTTCGGGGGTCTCGGCCTTGGCTCGATGCTGCACGTACGCGGCAAGGGCCGCGACGGCGCGGTCGTAGGAGCGACCGGGCACATACGAGTAGACGAAGCGACTGCTGGCGCGTTCGAAGGCCAGCGTGACCATGGCCGCAGCCGCGTAGTGCAACACGAGGTCGGACAAGCCGAAGGACGTGAATTCGCGCTCTTTGCCCCGAACGGACCGAACGCGAACGGCGCCCGGGGTAAAGACATGTGAGCGCTCCAAGGCAGCGCGGGACAACGCCCGGGCAAAAGAAGCCGCGTGCCGCATGATCTCGTCGAACTCGACGCCCTGCTCGACGGTCATGTCGTAGGAGCCAGCGCGCAAGCGGTTCGTAGCGATGCGCCGAAGGTATCCCTCGATGGACCGCGGCGAGACAAACTGTTCAAGACCGGCGGCAGAGGGCGTCACGACACGAGAGCGGGGGTAAAGGGCCGGAGGGCGCGATGCGCAGAATTAGAATTGGTTCCCCGCGCCCACCACGGTGACGTCGCGGAGAAGGGCAAACACAGCGAAGTGGCCGCCCTCCGGCGCCGCCAAGCTAAATGACCGAGCGCGATTCGACTACTGGCTGCGAAAGAGCGCGCGGGGCCGCGGACCCATGTCTCTGTCGGGCGACATGCAAAGAGACTGGATTTAGACACCGGCATAGGGCTTGCGCCGTGCACACAGGAGGCTGAAGGGACACTCTGCCAAGAGTGACGGTGGGTTTTGGAGGACAAACGGACGCCGCCACGCCTGATGGCTTCGCTCAAGGTACGGTCGCCGGCGACGACGCTCGAAGGCTTTGCCGAGGAGCGCGCGCGGGACATTCTGGTCGAAGGCATGTTCGTGGAGTCGCGTGCGCCGCACGAGGTGGACACCGTGCTCAAGGTGCTCGTCGAGCTCGAGGGCGGGGAGGTCGTGATCTCGGGCATGGGGCGGGTGGCCTGGCGGCTGACGCCGGTGCAAGCAGGTCCGCATGGCACGCCGGGCATGGGCATCGAGTTCACGCAGCTCGACAAGACTTCCCAAGATCATCTGGAGCAGATCGTCCAGCAGCGTCCCGAAGCAGGGACGCGGTTTGCGCAGCAGGCCGAAGCTGCTCGGCAAGACGCCGAGCGGGCGCTCGAGCGCGCAGCCGAGGCCGAGCGCGCCGAAGCAGAAGCAGAAGCACCGCCGCCGTCGGCACGCACCAGCGCTACACAAGACTCGCCGATTTCGCTGGCTGCAGAGTTCATGGCCCGAGACGCGCCGGCACCGGTGCCGCGCAAGGAGCCCGTACGCACCGCCCCAGAACCAGCCCCGGCACCCCAGCGTCGGACCGTGCCACTGGCCATCGCCTCGGCCGTTGCCGTGCTTTGCCTGGGGGCCGCTGCGTACACGGTCGTGCCCTTGCTGCTGGCTCCCGACGAAACGGCCGTGGGCGAGGCATTGGCGCTTCATCGCAAGGCCACCGACGCCCGTGTTCCTGGAGCAGACCGCGCCAAAAACCAGGCCGCGTACGACGCCTATGTTGCCAACTTGTCGTCTCGAACGAAGGCCGAGGTGGTGCTCCGCGCGCAGCAAGAGTTCGAAGCCACGCGAGAACAGGGGCTTCAACAGTTCTTTCGGCTCTCCCCCGAGCGGCAAGCCAAGTTCCTCGAAACCTTCGAGGCACGCCGGGGAAAAGCATTAAAAGAAGAGGGCGCGTGGTTTCGTCCCTTCGGCGAGACCAGTCCGCAACAAACGCCCGAGCAGCGGCAGCTCGACGAGCGCTTTGCGGCCATGCTCAAGGCCCGTCCCCCAACGCCTGCTCCCTGAACCTCGGCGTGCCTGCACGGCCGCCGAACTTCGGGAATCCCAAGGGCGCGATGGGCGTAACATCTGAACGCCATGGCCTCATCCCCGCAGCTTCGGCGCGCGCACTTTGCCCTCGTGCTTTCGACGCTCGTCGCTTGTGGGCGTAGCGTTACGCCAGCGCCGCGTCCGGAGACATCGGTGCCCCGCCCGGCGGTTGTGGCGACAACATCTTCGGCCGCTCCCAGCGATGCCGGCGCGCCCGCACCCTCGAGCAAACCTTCAGCGGAGGTCCCAGCTCCAGCTCCGGCCCTATCCGTTGCACTGCCGCCAAGCCCCGACGTGGTCGTGAGCTTGTTCACCGTGGGCCGGCAGAGCAAGTTTCGGGTTTCCGACGAGGTGGACTCGCACAGCACTGCCAACGATGGCCCGACGCAAAGTGGTGGCGCGGTGCTCTTGCGCGTGGAGCGCACCTTTGCCGTGGGCGACGTCATTGTGGCCGAGCTCGTGTGGCAAATGCCCGAGGGCTTCGAGTGGGTCACGTTGCCGCGGCGCTGGGCGTTGCGCGACGGCGCCGTGTACACCGTCGATGGGCCTTTTGGTCCCGACAACATCGTGCTCGATGAGGCCACCATCCCGGCGGTGGTGGCCAAGCTCAAGCCGGTGCTCACCGTGGCGGCCGCCAAGCGCACGACCCAAGGGCAACCGGCCTGCCGGGACATGGAGGAGCCGGGCAATTACGGTCCGCAGCGCGTGCGCCTGTGCTTCGATCGCCAAGGCATCTCGTCCTGGCTCGAAGTGAACCGAAATGGTCCGCGGCTGCTCGAGGTCAAGCGCGTGCGCTAAATCGCCGAGCATGAGCTTCGATCAAGCTCTGCTCGTTCGCCCTTGTTCATCGGAGGACGCGGGGCCTCCGCCCCAAAGGCTCGGCTACCCTCGAAGTTGTGCGAACTCGGGCACGGGCAGGGGCACGGGCACGCTTACGGGGAAGGCAAACATAGGGACAGGCTCTAGAACCCTCGGCGGGCCAAGTCGAAGGCCACGTTGCGGTAGAAGCGCTTGTGGTCGAAGCCCGTCCAGAAGTGCCCGCCCTCGGGAACGCCGGTGCCCACCTCGTCCAAGTGGTCGGCGGGGATGCAGCCTCGGAACTCGCCCCACTTGGCGCTCTCTACCGTGGCCATGCCGTCGTTGGGTCGCAGCTCCGTTCCGTGTGCCGTCAGCGCCGCCATGGGGGCAAGCGATGCGTGGATGCCGTCCCGCCGCTCTCGGTACGACAAGAACTTCCCCTCGCACGCCACAAGGTCTTGCGGGTTCGGTAGCCAGGCCGCGCTGCTCACGCCTGCCCAGGACTGGTAGAACACCCGCGCATCGTTGGGGGTATCGCGGTTGAACGCGGGGGCATTGGTTTCCGAGAGCGCCTCGAGCACGCCGCGCAGGTTGGCCGAGCGCGAAAGCTCTTCGCTCGTGAAGCTTCGGGACCAACACTTGGCCAAAGCGTCGATGGCGTCGTCGGCCACGCCCGGCACGAGCCCGAGGGCAACGTCGGCCACGTTGGTGCCGCGGTGCGGGCTCGAGATGGTGGTGAGCGACGCGATGCGGTCGCCATAGTTCAGCTTCGAGATCAGAACGCGAGAATCGAGGCCTCCCATGGAGTGCGCGATGATGTTGACCTTCTTGGCGTCGCAGCCAGACACGCGCTTGCACGCAGCGATGGCCGCGTCGACGTGCAGCGCGAGCGCCTTGGCACGTACCGCCGGGGTTTCGTACGGGGGCACCGCGGCCACATGAACCACGTGTCCATCGGCAGCGAGTGCTTCGGCGACTCCCTGATAGCCCCAGCGGTTCGTTGGCGACGCGTCGAACCCGTGGGCCAGCACAATCGGATACCGCGTGCGCGAGCCCACCGGGTTCGGGCCAAGGGGTGGCGCTCCAATCAACTCATCTTCGCTCGAGGGCGCGGGCTCCGCATCGCTTGGGGCGGCACATGCCGCGGACGAGAGAGCAATCGACAGACCAAGGAGCACAACGGAGAGCGTTCGCACGAGGGCCCTAGCTGCAAGCTGCAGGGCGTCCCCATCGCTTCATTTGCCGGTTGAACCCCGGGCGCGTCTGCTGGCGCCCGAGCGCAATGCTGGGCATCCCGTGATCCAGGTGAGGCATGGTATGTCCGTGTGTCATGCACCCGTTGATCATCACCGACGACCAGGCCATCACGACGCTCCTCGAGCAGACCAAGCGCATCGCGGTGCTGGGCATCAAGACCGAGGCGCAGGCAGGGCAGCCAGCGTTCGATGTGCCCGCGTACATGCTGGCCGCGGGCTTCGATGTCGTGCCTGTCCCCGTGTACTACCCCGAGGTGACGCACATTCTGTCGCGGCCCGTGTACCGCACGGTTGCTGCGATCCCGGTGCCGCCCCCGGTCGACCTGGTGAACGTCTTTCGACGCCCCCAAGACCTCGCCGCGCACCTTCCAGATCTGCTCGCGTCCAAGCCTCGCGCCGTGTGGCTGCAGCAGGGCATTCGCGACGATGCCTTTGCGCTGTCCCTCGCCAATGCTGGCATCACCGTCGTGCAAGATCGCTGCATCTTGGTGGAGCACCGGATCCGAAGGGCGTAGCGATCGCCAGGGCGCCCCTTGACCCCGGGGCGGAAGTGACTAGAATCAGAAAACAGTCAGTCGCCCGATATGTCCGCCGTAGCCGCCACCCTCTCCAAGCGCGAGTGCGTCTTGGTCGAAGCCGCGAAGATGTTCGCCCGCTTCGGCTTTCGCAAGACGTCCATCGACGAAATCGCGCGAGAGGCCGGCGTGGGCAAGGGCACGGTGTACCTGACGGCCGACTCCAAAGAAGAGCTCTTCTATCAAGTGCTGCTGCGCGAGGTGCGCGGCTGGCAGGTCGCCTGCGCCAAGGTCATCGACCCGCGGGTCCCGGCCGAAGAGCTCTTGCTCCGGCTCTACATGGCCGCGCACGAGCAACTCAGCAAAAACAACCTCGTTCGCGATCTTTTTCGCGGCGAGATCGTCAAGATTTTGCCCTCTTGGGGCGAGCGACTCGACGAGCTTCAGGCCATCGGCAAGGTCAACGTCACCGAGATCCTGCAAATAGGCGTGCGCCAGGGGCGCTTTCGCAAAGACCTCGAGGTCGACTCCGTGGCCAGCATTCTCCAGGATCTGCACCTCGCCGGCTGGATCCTTCGGCCCGCGCACGTCACCGACGAAGTCGTGCACGACAGAGCCCGCGTGGCGTTCGACATGATCCTTCACGGCATCATGGCGAAGGCGCGCCGGTAGCTCTTTTTTTGCCCCGAACTGACCAGAAAACCAAAACAGTCATATCGATCCCGTTGAGGTGTCCCCATGTCCGAAGCTGTTCGCCACACCCGTGCACTCCGTCAGATGCTGTCCCGGCAATTCTTGCAAGGTCTCTTGAGAACGCCTCGCGGGCGGGCCTACTTGCTGACGCAGGCCGGCATCGCCGAGGAGACCGACGAGGGCGCCATCTTCACGCAACTCGAGGCGCGCGTGGGTGATCCCGAGCTCCAGCGCATGGTGAAGCGGCACGCCGCCGACGAGGTGCGGCACGCGACCGTGTTCTTTGCCGCCGCCGATCGCCAAGGGGTTGGGCGCCCCCACATCCCGCAAGAGATCCAGATGCTGCCGCTGCTCAACGCGCGGCTGGGCCTGTTTGCGCGGCCCCTGGAAACCGACGAAAACGTCATGGAAGCGTACCTGCTGCTGCAGGTGCTCGAAGAGCGCGCCTTGGAGCAGTTCGAGGTCATCGAGCCGGCCATGCGACGCTTCGACCCGAAGGCCGCGGACGACATCGCCAGCATCGCGCAAGACGAAGAGCGACACCTGCTCTACTGCCGCGCCATCGCCAAACGCTACGCGCCCAGTCCCGAGCGTTTGGAGCAGCGACTCCGTGCCTTCCGCGAGGCCGAGGTCCGCGCCTTCCATGAGCATCAGATCAAGGGGCTAGGGCACCTGCTCGCCAACGGCTTCTTGCCGGCGGGCAAGGCCTGGTGCTGGCGCAACGCAGTGTCGTTGCTCTCGCGCGCGGGCACGCTGCCCTACACGCGTTACTACGGTCAGGTCCACGCGGGTCCCGTGGCCGCGGCCGCGTAAGGCGCGCCGGTCCTACACGCCGCAAACGCAAACGCTGACGGTTTACGTCGCGATCCGGCCGTTACCATTCGCACGCCCGGCGTGCTCCGCAGCGATCTGTTGGGCATTTGCTGCATGGCGCGCCCCTTGCTAACGCCGTGCCCCATGGTTCGCTCATGCTCTTGGGTGCACGCAGCGGCGGTGCTTGGCGCTCTGCTGATGCCCTCGCTGGCCAACGCGCAGTCTCGGCCCTTCGTGGTCTACGAGGACGATGGCACGTTGGCCAAGGGGCCGGCTGGCAGCGTGCCCAGCATGGCCAAAAAGGTGCTCGCCCGTTACGACGAGGCGGGCAAGCCTCGGCCCGACGTGCTCAGTGTGTGGAGCAGTTTCAAGATGGGTAGCAGCGACGTGCCCACCTATGTGCTGCCGCTCAAGAACGACGTCACGGGCATTGGCTTCGAGAAGGAGCACCCCGGCGACGGCACCTTCGACGAAAAGCTCGGCACCCGTGCCGTGCTCTTGCACAACAACGTGCTCGCGTTGGACAAGCGGGCCAAGCTTGCCGGGAGCCCACTCGCAGGGTTTGCCGAGTACCTGTTCTTGCTCGAACTATCCCATCTGTGGGGCCCGGCAGCGCGGCTGCCCACGGAACTCGGGGTGCCCAGCGACGCACTCATCGGGTTCACCTACCACTGGTCCTTCTTCGTCGACGGCGGTGGTTCTGCTGCGGGGGGCAACGTCTGGCTCGACAAGGGCGGCGGTCTCTTTGCAACCAAACAAGCGATGGCCGCTGATCTCGGCTACTCGATGCTCGACCTGTACCTGATGGGGCTCGTGGGCAAACAAGAGGTGCCTCCGTTTGCGGTGCTCAAAGAGCCTGTGCTGCAGGGCAAGGCCGAAGACCCGTACAGTGGCGCAGAGGTCGATGCGCAGACCTTCCCGTGGTTTTCTGCGGATCCAGTCACCGTCAAAGCCACTCGGGTGCCCGTCACCATCGACGATGTGATCAAGGCCAACGGTCCTCGGGTCCCTGACGTCACGACAAGTCCCAAGAGCTTCACCTTGGGCATCGCCCTCGTGATCCCCGCGGGCACGAGTGCCGAGCAGCGCGCCGAGCACATCAAGGCCATGACGCCCGTGGCCAATGCGCTTGCGCCAGCGTTTGCCCGCGCCACGGGCAACCGGGGCACCCTGCAGATCGTCACCACGGACGCGGATCCGGTGGTGCCGGACACGCCCGCCACGGAAGAGCCTGCGGCACCCGCTCCTGCGGCACCCGCCCCGGCGGCGGCTGGCCCGAGCCAACCCTCGGACGGTGGCTGCAGCCTTGTGGGCGCTCCGGGGCTTGGTGGCAGCTGGGCGCTTGGCTTGCCCCTGGCCCTGTTCGCTTGGCGCCGCCGCCGCATACGGGCGCGTTACTCGCCGCGCCCGTAGCGCTGTCGGGTGTGTTGAAACGACGGGTTTCTGTCGCTCCGGTGGTGCGCTTTGGTACCCTCGGGCGATGAAGCACGCCAAGTCCGCGCTCGTTGTGGCCATCGCTGGGGCACTCTCGGTAACAGCCTGTGGCAAAGAGATCGGTCGGGCGCCGCTGACGGAGCCCGGCAAGGCCGAGGTGACGGTGCAGGCCACCGGCGGCAAGAAGCTCGCGCTCTGGACGCAGTTGGACATCGAATACAGTGGGCGCTTCGAGGCGCAATACACGGTGCAACTCGTGCAAGACGGCGCTGTGGTCGACAAGACCGTGTGCAATCCCCTCGATGTGAACGTCAAGGTGAAGTCCTTGGAGACCAATCTCGGCGGCAACCGCAAGGTGAGCTACAGCGGCAAGATGAAGTGCGAGCTCACCCCCAAGAGCACCGGGCCCGCTACGGTGAAGATCGCTTTGGCCTACGGCAGCACGCCCCCGGCACTTCGCGTTTCCGACATGAGCTTGGTGGTGAAAGAGTAAGGGGGCACAAGCGCCATGAACCAGTCGAACCCCATTTCCGCCATTTTGAGCATGCTGCTGCCGCTGGTCGTCATCGGCGGCATGTTGGCCTACTACTTCTTGGCCATGCGCAAGGCGGGCTCGCCCATGTCCATGGCGGCGGCGTTTGCTGCGGCAGGGTACCGCCCGGGCGAGACGAACCAGTTCACGTTCATGGCCAACGTGTTGCCGCCCAGTGGGTCCATCGCCGAAGCAGCCACGCACTCTGGGGCCGAACTCCATGCCCTGGCCACCTTCTCGTTCACCACGCATGGGCGGCTCTACTTCTCGCTCAATGGTCTTCACTCGTGGTTCGAGGGCCCGCAGCGCCCGCAAGTCCGGCTCTTGGGACACATCATGACCAAAGACACCACGGGTGTGTTCGATGCGCTCGCCAGCCAGCGAGAGACCACGTTCTACTTCGTGGCTGCGGGGCAGCAGCCGCCGCCGGGCAGTCACCCCAAGCTGGCGTACAACTTCAACCGCGTCCAAGAGCCCGTGGCCATCTTGGAGCTCACCGCCCAGGGCCAAGCGCCCATGCGCATCGAGGTGGTGGCCTCTGGCGCGCAAGCATTGCTTCAGTGGACGCAGCCAGCGCCCGGGGCCTACGCCCCGAATGCGTAGAATTCTAGCGATTCTCGCTGTCGGCGCTCGGGGCGGAGCCTTGCTTCTGCCGTAGGTCGCTCGCCGTTTTGCGCAAGAGCTCGAGGTGGTGCGCGTAGTCGCCCTGGCGAATGAAGACGAAGTAGAAGCCAAAGGCGCACATGAGGATGCCCGTGAAGAGCGTGCCCATGCCCAGCAAGCGGCTCCACAAGAAGCCCAGTGCCGAGATGGGCACCAGGGCCACGAAGAACTTGATGTAAAATGCACGATCGCCGGCCAAGCTCTGCTGGCGTTCCTCGAGTTCGCGGATCCACGCCTCGTACTTCGCGAGTTCTGTCTCGCCTTGGGGCTCGGACGCTTCGGCGGCTGGGCTCGACATCAACGAAGGACCAACGGGGGCAAAGGTTTCTGCGGCGTTATTTGACCGGTCCGTTCGGGTCCGTCCGGGTCTCGCAGCCTTGCACAACCTCGACGGTTCCTTGGGGATCGGCCTGCACCTTGGAGCATGTGGCCGGGCACAGGATGACTTTGCTGGGCTTGGGGCTGCCGCCGGGCGCCACGTCGTAGTACCAGCCGCCCGTCTGCGGATCGCACTTGGCTTGGGTGCCCACGTACGGCACAAGCGCGGCGGTGCCACTATTAGAGGGCGTGTAGACGACGTTCACCTTGGCGTAGTCGGGGGTGCCGGCCTCGGGCACCGGGAGCGTGAGCTCGCACGGCAGCGATTGGCCGCGGATCTTTTGGAGGGCGGCAATGAAGTCCTGCTGCGTGGTGGCCGAGGTGCCGAGAATGCTCGCGGCCGTGGTACCGCCTGATGCGGCGATGCCGTCGAGGGTGGCCTTGGCGCCGGCGGTGGAATCTTGTGGCGACAACACGCCGATGACGAAGGTGCGGATGCTGGGGGTGCCTGCGAGCCCCGCTGCGGCCAATGCCTGAATGGCCGGCACGCTATCTGTGCACTGACCATTGGTGAACGGGATGCCGTCGGTGGACATGACCACCGCAACGACATGGTCGGGATTGGCCACGGCGTGTTTCTTGGCGGCCTCGATGGCGCCTTGCAGCGCTGCGTGCGTGGGCGTGGGGCCGTTGGGGAGGCGCAGTGCGAGCGCGGCATTGACTGCCGTGGCCGCGCCGGGCAACGGCGCGATGGGCGCCGCGAGCTTGCCGTAGTCGGCGGCGCTGCACGACAACGCCTGCGTGTTGCAGGTGCCGCGCACCAAGGGCTGGTTGCAGGTGGTTGGTGTGAGGGCCGCGCAGTTGGCAGAGGTTCCGCACAAGAACTGTCGGTCGGCAGCGCAGCGCTGGAGGCCGGCACACGCACCGTTGCCGGGGCAGTCTGCCGAAGACTGGCAGATCAAGTTGGTGCCCACGCAGTACTTGGTCATGCACACGCCGCCGCTCGGGCCACACTCGGCTGTGGTGAGGCAAGAGTTGGGGACGTTGTTGGAAAAGAGCGGGAAGAACTGCATGCCCAGCCCAATGCCCGCAGACGCCGGATCTTTCATGAAGCCGTCGAGCGCCGTCTTGACGGTGTCCCACTTGGAGGTCGTACCCGTCGCGTTCATCCACATGGACCCCGACGTGTCTTGCATGACGAGCAGGTCGAGCGGTGCAAGCTTGGCGGTTTGGCGATCGGTGGCGCAGGCATTGAGGCCGCCATCGCCAGCGCCGGAGTCTGACGTGACCACCGAGCCGTCACCGTTGTCGAACTTGCCCGACGATGTGCCCGAGGAGCCCCCCGAAGACGCGCCCGAAGACGAGCCGCTGGCGCCGCTGCTCGACGACGACAACGTGGGGTCTCCCACGAACTCGCTGCCGGAGCCCGAGCCGCAGGACGCGGCCACGAAGGCCGCCGCGAGACAACCCGCTGCTGCAAAACCGAGCTGCCTGCGTGCTTGCTTCATGCGGCAAAGGTTTGCATGCTCGGCGGCACGCGGCAAGGTGCGGAAACCAGTGGCCAAGCGTCTTTCGTGTCGACGGCAGTAGCCGCTCCAGGGACAATGCGCCGCATCAAGAAGCCCCATGGCCAAAACTGACTTCACGTCCGTCGACGAGTATCTGGCGTCGAGACCGCGGGACCAACGACCGTTGCTGCAGCGGATTCGGGCCGTTCTGCGCAAAGCACTCCCGCACGCCGACGAGGTGATCTCGTACCAAATCCCGGCGTACAAGCAGGACGGCAAGCTCGTGATCTTCTTTGCCGGATGGGCAGAGCACTTCTCGCTGTACCCGGCGTCCGAGGCATTGGTCGCTGCGTTTGCCGATGAACTCGCGGGCTATGAGCGCAGCAAGGGCACCATCCGGTTCCCCTTGGCAGGCAAGCTGCCCGACAAGCTCATCGCGCGCATCGCCAAGTTCCGGGCCCAAGAGGTCGCAGCCAGGGCCGCGACCAAGAAAGCCGCGACCAAGAAGGCCGTGACCAAGAAGGCCGCGACCAAGAAGGCCGTGACCAAGAAGGCCGCGACCAAGAAGGCCGCGACCAAGAAGGCCGTGACCAAGACGCGCGGGTAGGGCTGATCGCCGACCCGCTCCACCCTCTTCCGACCGTCCTCTCACGCGGAGGCCCGCTCCCGCTCCCGCTCCCGACCTCGCTCCAATCCGGGCGGGTTCGGGCTGCTGCGAGCGTGAGCGGGCTCGGGGCTTGGGAGCGGGGCCGTGACCAAGACGCGCGGGTAGGGCTGATCGCCGACCCGCTCCACGCTCTTCCGAGCGTCCTCTCACGCGCTGATGCCCGCTCCCGCTCCCGCTCCTGACCTCGCTCCAATCCGGGCGGGTTCGGGCTGCTGCGAGCGTGAGCGGGGGCGGGGCTTGGGAGCGGGGCTTTTGGGATCGGCGGGCTGGCCGCCTGGCCACTTGTGACAACGCACTCTTAGTTTCGGCTACGCACCTGCATGGGGACGCCGCCCCGGGGCCGAAGTGTGGCGAAGTTGTCCCACTCTATTGTCTGCTCGGCATTGCGCTCGAAGCGCCAGCGTCGAAGCAACGTGGCCAGCACGATGGGCCCCTCCATCATGGCGAAGTGCACGCCGATGCAGAACCTTGGGCCTGCGCCAAAGGGCAGGAATGCACTCTTGTGCCGGCGGGCCTCGCGTTCTTCGAGCCAGCGATCGGGGTCGAACTTGTCGGGGCATTCGTACACCGACGAGCGATGGTGGATCGCGTAGGTGCTCACCATGGTGATGGTTCGTTTGGGGATCAAGTAGCCGCACAGCTCCACGTCTTCGAGCGTGCGTCGCGGCAGAATGGTGAGCGGCGGGTACATGCGCAGGGCCTCGCGAAACACCCGCGTGCAAAAGGCCAACCGCGCAGGCTCCCAGTGCTTGATCGGGCCATCGCCAAAGGCGTCGGCTTCGGCCCGGGCGCGCGCCAGGGACTCCGGATCGCGCGAGAGCAGGTAGAACGACCACGCAAGTGCGTTGGCCGTGGTCTCGTGGCCTGCCACGAACAGGGTCACCGCTTCGTCGCGCACCTGTTTGTCGCTCATGCTGCTGCCGTCGCGATCTTCTTCGCGGGCCAGCAGCAGGCGCGTCAGCAGATCTTTGCCCGTGAGACCTTTGCGTCGACGATCGTCGATGATCTGCTGGAGCAGGACGTCGAGCTTGTGTACGGCGTCTAGCAGCGCCGGGGCGCGGGAACCAGGCAGCAGCACGGGGGCCTCGGCCTTTTGGTGCAGGCGCAAAAGAGCGTCGCGGAGCTGCCCGCTGGTCTTGCTGGCCAGGGTGTCCGTGGCATCCAAGGTCAGCACGTGGGCCACGAGCGCCGGAGACATGCTGTGCTCGTTGACCCAAGACAGGGCCAGGGTCAGCGCAGCGCCCAGTTCATCGGCCTCGTCGTCGGTCTCCATCTCGAACAAGGCCCGGCCCACCACGGCCATGGCAATGCGCATGGTCTCCCGCGCAATGTCCACGGTTTGCCCGTCGGCCATGCGGTCTGCCGCCTTGTTGGCAACGCCGCGCATGATCTCGGCGTACTCGGCGATGGGTGCCGGCTGAAAGATGGGCGACATGAGCTTGCGCTGCCGGCGCCACAACGGGCCCTCGCTGGTGAAGAGCCCCTTGCCCGCAAGAAAATGGAAGAGCACCCGAAGCCCTGGGGTCTTCTCGAAGCTCTTGCCCTTGGTGACCAAGACCTCGTGCACCGATTGCGGCGTGCAGGGCACCAGCAAGGGCATGTGCAATACGCGCCCCTGCACCAGCGGCGCCTCGATGTCGCAGAGCGAACGCTGAAACACCAGCTGCTCTTGCGTGGACGTTCCGACGTGGCCCAAAAGGCCTTGCCGAGGGAGCTTGGGCACGTCTCTGAGGGTCAACATGGCGGCAGTCAGTATGGAGCAGCGCCGCCGCCGAGGCCAGCGCGGGGGCCGCCGCTCGCAGGCAGGGCGCCCGGGCCTTGGGGGCTTTGGCCACACGGTGCTCGACCTCCGGTGCGTCAGACGTACAATGAGCCATGTTCTGCCGCTTCTGCAAAGGCGACCTTGCCTATGTGCATGGGCATGCTGCGTGTGTCCGTTCGGGCTGCCCCATGTTTGGGGTCAACCAAGCAGAGTGCTGCAGCGGCGAGACCGCGGAATGTGGTCCGCTGACGGCCGCCGTTGCTGCGTCGCACACGCCTACGCTGCCCACGCGCAAACGCGAGCCCGCGTAGCCCTTCTGGTTGGTCGCCCGGCCAAGGTCTTGGTGCTCCTCTGCTGTTCCGGGCACCGAAAGGCGTGGTTGTGGCTCGCGTGACGGAAAAAGGGGGGACATGGGCACGTCCAGTGGCCCCTGGGGCGGACGCGGCCCCGTCCACGGTAACTCCCGGTCCATGTCGCAGTTTTGCGCGAATTTCCGCTTCGCACGACGTCCCGACCTTGGCCCGACCCGTGCAGTTCATCCCATCACGCGGGACGAACCACCCGCCACCATCCAAGGGAGCCCATCATCATGTTCAGCCGCGCCGTCTCCGTCACCGTTTCGATGCTCGCTCTTGTCGCCACCAGCACGGTGTTCGCCGGCTGCGCGGTCGATAGCAGCACCGACGACAACGAGGACCTCTTCACCTCGGCAGAGGCGTTGACGGCGGAGAGCGGGACCAGCGATCCGGTGGAGGATGGCGTGGTGACCGACGCCGATGCCGACGAAGCTGCGAGCGAAGCCGCCGACCCGGACGATGGCCCCGCTCCCCTCGACATTGGCTGTGGTCATCGCATGTCACTCCGGGAACGCGTCAAGAAGCACTTCGACACCAACGGCGACGGCAAACTCGATGCGCAGGAGCGCGATGCGCTGAAAGACGCCATCGGCAGCCACCCCAAGGCCAAGTTGGCGCTCGCCAAGATGGGCGTGAAGGCGCGGCACCACGTGATGAAGCGCATCGTGTGGGCTTACGACGCCGATGGCAGCGGGAGCCTCGACGCGAGCGAGCGGGAAGCGCTCAAAGATGCCATCGCGGGCCGTTGTGCGGCGCGCAAGGCCAAGGCGCTCGAAGCCTTTGACGCCAACGACAACGGCCAGCTCGACGACGGCGAGCTGCGCGCGGCGCTGGTAGCCCGGGTGCAGCAGCGTGCGGCCAAGGCCAAAGAAATTCTGGGCAACTTTGATGCGGACAAGGACGGCAAGCTGAGTGCATCGGAGCGCGATGCTGCCAAGGCCGCGCTGAAGGCGCACTACCTGGCCAAGCGCGACGCCGCCAAAGACAAGTTCGACGCCAACAAAGACGGCAAGCTCGATGATGCCGAGATCTCCGCACTGAAGGCCGCCATTCGCGCACGCTTCGAGTCCGTGACGCCGGCCGAGTAAGTGAGGCGCCGCGCTGTCGCGGCTTGGCAACCATCGCCTATGTGCCGCGCGCGAGCATGCCTTGCGCGCGGCATGTGTCCATTTGCGCTACGCTCGGTAGGTGAAAACCACAGGGATCTGTCCAAAGTGTCAGGGGCGCAAGCTGTTCCACGTCACCGCCGTACGACACACGTATTGCGACGCGCAGGGGTCGCTGCGAGACTTCAACGTCACCAGCGCCGAGGTGCCGACCGGCAAGAAAGGCGTCTTTGGCGGGACCTCGACAGAGATCGAAAGTGCCGGCCCGTACGAAACGCTGGTGTGCGCCGGCTGCGGCTACGCGGAGTGGTACGTGCCGAGATATGCGCTCGAGGCCCTGGAGCGCCTTTCCAAGGCCACCGGAGCCGTGCGCCTGATCGACGGAAGCAACCCCTCGGACACGCCGTTTCGCTAACGAGCCGGGCCTACGGGGCGGCAGGTGCGCCGTCGGTGGCGTTGGGCGCCGCGGGCGGCAGCACAGCATGGGGTAGCTGATTCACCAGGCGCTCGTACAACGGAAGGCACTGCACTTCATCTTGTTGGTGCAAGAAGAAGTAGGCCGACGAAAGCCCCGGCGCCCACGCAGCGAGCCGCGCGGCCCAAGCGTCGATGCGCGCGAAGTCCGACGGGTGCAGTGCGTTGCCCAGAAACCGCACGAACGCGAACGATGCGGTGTTGGCCATGTGCAGCACGTCTCTGCGGCCAGGGGTATCGGTGATCACAAACGCGATGTCCCGAGACGCCAGGTACGCCGTGAACTTGGCAAGCACGCCCTTGTCTTGGAACCACGATGGATGCCGAAGCTCGACGGCCAGCGGAAGCGGAAAGGCCCGGGTGAGCTCGAACACCGTGCGGCGCCATGAGGTGTCTGCGTAGTCCGGAAACTGCATGAAACACGGGCCGAGCCTTTTGCCGAAGGTTTGCATGCGCGCGGCAAAGGCGCGCAGCGCCGGAACGTCGGGCTCTCGGCTGTGGCTGATGGCCTGTGGCACCTTCGGGCAGAACTTGAAGTGCGGGGGCACCTGGGCGCACCAGGCCTCGATGCGCGCAACGTCGGGCACGCTGTAGTGTGTCGGGTTGAGCTCGATGGCCGGAAACCGCGCGCCATAGGCGGCCAACATGTCGGCCGAACGCGTGCCCGCGGGGTAGATGGGCCCCACGAAGGACTTCTTGGCCCACACGGGCAAGCCCGCGAGCACTTCGCAGGTATGAACGGTAGGCGGTGCCGCGCGCTCGACCGGTAAGTCTTGCGGCA
>JBIKNA010000310.1:0-8534 GCA_044358965.1 Polyangiaceae bacterium | reverse complement strand
CCCGTCAAGTGCGACGGCCAGGCGTGTACCGTCAAGACCGAGTGCCAAAGCGGCATCTGCTTTGAGCTCAAGTGCGCCCCGCCGGGCACCAAGACCTGCGGCGTCGGGCTCAAGGTGCTGTGTGCCAACGGTGAGCCGTGCGGACAAGACAAAGACTGCACCACGGACTACTGCGCTGCCGGCAACACCTGCGCCGCTGTGCCCGCAGACGTCCACACGGACGGTCGCCGCAACGGCGGCGAAACCGGTATCGACTGCGGTGGCACCGCGGCTCCCACACTCTTGTGTCCCGCCGGGCAGGGTTGCGACACCAGCGCCGATTGCGTGTCCGATTGCAACGCGCAGAAACTCTGCAACGCGCCCGGACCCACGGACGGCAAGAAGAACAACGGAGAGACGGACGTCGACTGCGGCGGCCCCAACGCACCGGGTTGCGCCACGGGCAAGGCCTGCGAGGCAAACGCAGATTGCAAGCTCAAGGCGTGTACCGCCAAAGCCTGTGTGGTTCCCACCGCCAGTGACGGTGTCAGGAACGGCAACGAAACCGACGTCGATTGCGGCGGCGGCAGCGTGACCGATGGCGTCGTGACCTATACGGCGCCTCGCTGCAAAGACAACAGGACGTGCGCTGCCGATGCGGACTGTGTCACCAACGCATGCTCGCCCGGTAACAAGTGTGTTGCAAAATCCTGCGATACCGCCGAGACCGCGGGCATCGTGACCTGCGGTCAGAAAGAGGTCGGCGCTGTCGATGCCGTGCACGAGAGCTGCTGCAAAACGCTCACCCTGCCCACGCGCACCACGCGCCGCATGGACAAGTACGAGATCACCGCCGGGCGCATGCGCTCGTTCGTCACCGACGTTGGGCCCAACGTTCGCGCGTGGGTTGCCGCGTACATCGCCGCGAACCCCACGTCGCAGCTCGCGACGCTCAACAACGCAGGGCCCGTGGTGGCCAGCTTGTGGCCCGCGGCCGACAGTGGCGGACCGCTCAACCTCACGGCGCACTTGGGCGCCATCGACATCGACAACTACAACGGCATTCGCGGTTGCTACAACTACTACGACGTCAACAACCCCAACAACGGCTCCTACGGCGCATCGGCCTATTGGATGCCGGCGGCCAAGCTTGCCACCTACGGTTTGCCGCCGGCGTACCACGCCCGCGAGATCAAAGACGTCAAGAGCCAGAACTGCCTGATGCCCATGATGTACGCAGCCTTCTGCGCATGGGACGGCGGCGAGCTCGCCGTGCAAGCCGACTACAACGACGCCGGGTACCCTGGCTCCGTCAATCGCCCCAATGTGCTTTGGTGCAATGGCACGCCGGGCAACGGCGGCTGGGGCTGCCAGGACACGTCGCTTGGCAACAACGGCGTCTTCTACCAATGGCCGGTCAACGTGCCGCAGGCGCCCGACCTCTCCATCTGGTACGCGGCTCCGGGGCGCTTCCCGCTCGACGTGAGTGTCAACCGATCGGTTGTCGACGACGACCGGTGGATGGACCTGGGCGGCAACCTGGGCGAGTACACGGGCGACTTCACCGCCAGCGGGAGTGACTTCTGCGACTACTCCGCGGCCCCGTTGCCTGGCGCCACCACCTGCACCCGCAGCAACAAGGTTGGTTCCGGCACCCGGTACACCAACATCCCAGTGTCGCGCATCGTTGGCCGGACGTGGGAGGGCCACAACTACGGGGCCGGTCAAGGCGGCTTCCCCGTCACGTTCCAGTACGGCAAGTTCGGCGGTCGTTGCACGCGTCCCGCGCAGTGACCTACGAATCGCCGCGCTGCGCGGGCGGCCCCTGAGCGACGCATCGCGGGTTCGTTGCATGATGGGGGCTCGCGTACATGTGGGCGCCACACCCCCAAATCAGTGGGCCTCGGCGCATTCCATTGAGTGACTCACCCTCGCGGAGCGTCATCCATAGCGACGCTTACCTTTATGGAACCTTTCGGGGGCCCGCGTGTCCCTAGGAGTCACGATGCGTCGTTCTTTGGGTGGTTGGGCGCTGCTTGGCGCCTTGGTTTCCGCGGCCTGTGGGGCCCGGCAGAGTGAGGTTGCGAGTCCGAAGGGGGAGCCTGTGGCCGCGCGGCCGGCGCCCGGAGGTGCATGTGCCGTGCACTCGTTGGTGCGCCCCATCGATGGGCCGCAGACGGGATCCATGGTGGCGCTTGGCAAACTTGGCGCAAAGCGCGTGGCCTACGTGGCCGACGAGGACGCCGCCTCGGTGCTCACGGTGGACCTCGAGTCCAAGCGAGAGCTCTCGCGCACGCGCCTTGGCTCCACGCCTGGTCAGCTCGTGCTCAGCAAGACGGGGCAGCTTGCGGTGCTTCTGCGCGACACATCGGAGATTCAGGTGTTCGAGGCCGACAAGGCCGATGGATCGCTGACCATGCGCTGCAGTGCAAAGACCGAGGCCGAGCCCGTGGGGCTCGCGCTCACGCCGCAAGAGCAGGAGATCGTCGTCACCAGTGGCTGGGGCCGCACGCTGTCGATCTTTGGCGCGCAAAAGCTCGATGTACGGGGCACCGTTGCCCTGCCGCGGGAGCCCCGGGGGGTCGTCATCTCCGACGATGGCAAGCAAGCGTTCGTTGCCCACGCTGTGGGCTCCCACGCCAGCATCGTCGACTTGACGACCAAACAGGCCAAGGTCCGCGCGCTGCGTGGGGAGCAACCTGGCCTGCGAGAAAAGAAGTCCCGCGGGCTGATGCTCGGTATGGGCAGCGGCGAGAAGTCTCGCTTTCAATCGTGCCAAGGGTTTGCCCTGGCCAAGGCTGCGCGGCCTCAGAGCCGCGTGCTCATGCCGCAGGTGTTCGTGGACCCAGGAGACCTCGAGAACAAGACCGAAGGGTACGGGGACAACGACACCACCGAGACGCCAAGCGTGGCCGTACTCGACAGCGTCAGCGGCACGCCGCTGCAGGAGTCGCTGGCGCTCGACCTCTTTGTCAGCCGACAACTGCGCATGGACGAGCGCGAAGACAAGGGCGCCTGCTTGTTGCCGCGCTCCGCGGCGGTGGACCCGCGCACCGGGACACTCTTGGTGGGGTGCTTCGGACTCGATGCGCTGGTCGCCTACGATGGCACCTCGGCGACCCCCAGCCGCGCGGAGAAGTTCCGCGTGGAGGTTGGCGCCGGCGCCACGGGCATCGCCGTCGACGATGCTGCCCGGCAGGCCGTTGTTTGGGCGCAGTTCGACCGCACGCTCTCGGTGGTTGCGCTGCCTGCGCAAGGCACCGACCGGCCCCAACATGCAGCCAAAGAGCGCATTGCCATGGCGCCGCTACCCGCCGCAGAGCGTTTGGACCCGGCCTACGCGTTGGGCCGCGTGCTCTTCCACGCCGCTGGCGACGCCCGGGTGTCCAAAGACGGGCGCGCGTGTGCGAGCTGCCACCCCGATGGCCGCGACGACGCCATTACCTGGGCCACCCCCGAAGGCCCCCGCCGTTCCATCATGCTGGCGGGTCGCGTCAGTTCGAGCCCGCCCTACTCGTGGCTGGGCAAGAACAAAGACATCAAAGAGCACCTGTCGCACACCTTCGAGCGCCTTGGTGGCACGGGCCTGCGCAGCATCGAACTCGACGGCTTGACGTCCTTCGTTACACAAATGAAGGGGCCGCCCCCCATGCGCGTGGACAGCACGTTGGCCGAGCGTGGCGCCAAGATCTTCGCCTCGAAAGAGACGGCTTGTGTCAGCTGTCACTCCGGTGCCTCGTACTCCGACGGCGCAGTACACGACGTCAAGAGCAAGGTGAAGGTCGATGAACTCGCAGCGTTCAACACGCCTTCGC
This sequence comes from Polyangiaceae bacterium, assembly GCA_044358965.1. Classification (GTDB taxonomy): domain Bacteria; phylum Myxococcota_A; class Polyangia; order Polyangiales; family Polyangiaceae; genus SXNL01. Next base: position 4,740 of record JBIKNA010000310.1, on the reverse strand, counting down.
TGCGCTACGTGGGCAGCGCGGGCCCCTACTTCCACGACGGTCGCTATGCCACGCTTTCGGCGCTGCTCCGCAACTCCGACGGCACCATGGGCAACACCAAACACTTGTCCGACGACGATATCCGCGCCCTCGAGGAGTTCCTGAAGACCCTATGAGCCCCAAGACCATGCGGCACTCTTCCCTCGGTGTTTTGCTCGCGTCGGCCATGGCCCTCCCGGGGCTTTGGTCCTCGCCGGCCCATGCGCTCGACGGTCCGAGCGATCTGTTCGCCTCCTTGCCGGTGACCCGGGTGCCCAACGCCGGCAAGGCCCCCGCGCGCATCGGCGCCGGCGAGCGGGTTCGCGGTGTCGTCATGCGTGTGGAGCCCGGGACCTCCGACGTCCGAACGCTCTCCTCGGAACGCGACATGGGGCGCGAGCCCGAAGAGCAGGCGGACTGCGTGCAGGTGAATGACGACATGTTGTCTACGCAGACGACATGGGGCCAGGGCATGGGGCGCTACTTCTTGTCGTCCCGGCAGGGTGTCATGGCGGCGCGCATCGAGAGCATCGACGAGAGCAAGAGCCCCGCAACGCTCGAGAGCGTCGAACTGTTTGCGGACCCGACAACCGGCGGAACCCGGCAGATCGCGCGCCGGAGCATTGCGCTCGCCAAACTACGGGATCTGCCTGGCGAGAGCCGGGTCTACGGGTTCCGCAGCGACAACGACGTGCATCTCGTGGTTGTTCAAGGCGCAAGCAAAGTGGCGGCGCAGGCTTCGCGGACCCCTGGCTTCATGGCCGCTGGCAGCCGTATGCGCGGCGTCGGCGCCCAGTGCCGCATGCTTCACCTGGGCATGTCCGCCGAGCGTGGCGATGGAGAGAGCTTCACCGTTCGCTTCAGCACCGCCAAGGAACTCGGCTCCATGCCGGCCGAAGGCGAAGAGGGAGTCGTGATCACCAAGATCGAGCAGCGCGATGCCTATCTCCACGCGAGTCTCAGCCTCGGTGAGTCCGAGGCCACGCCTACGCTGAGCCTCGCCTCGGGCTGGGCCGCCAAAGAGCGCGTGGTCGAGATCCCGAACTCCCCGTCCGTTGCTGCGTTCGCCAGCAAGCTCCGCAAGCGCCGCTAAGCCGCTTCGCTACACGCCGGTGGCGTTGGGGGGCCAGATGTACTTGTGCATTTGCAACTGCACGCGCACCGGAAGTTTGTCGGCGAGCACCCAAGCCACCAAGTCTTTGACGGCGAGGCTGCCAAAGACTGCGCTGGCGAGCAGGTGCGGGGTGCACGACGGCAAGTCACGCTCGGCGATGGTGCTGCGCATCCACTCGTAGTCTGCCCGGTCGGCGAGCACGAACTTGATCTCGTCGGTGCGCGACAAGTGTTGCAAGTTCTGCCACCGGTTGCGGGCCACCTCGCCCGAGCCGGGGGCTTTCAGGTCCATGATCTTGTGCACCCGCGGGTCGACACCAGACACGTCGGCCTCGCCGCTGGTCTCGATGAGCACGGTCTTGCCGTGGTCGCACAGCTCCGTGAGCAGTGGCTTGACCCCAGGTTGCAGCAGTGGCTCGCCGCCGGTGAGCTCCACCAGCGGAGTGCCCTGGTCGAGCGCGCGCTGGAGCACGGCGGCGCGGGTCATGCGGGTGCCCTTGTAGAAGGCCTGGGTGGTGTCGCACCAAGAGCAGCGAAGGTTGCAGCCCGTGGTGCGCACGAAGGTGCAGGGCAGCCCGGCGAAGGTCGATTCGCCCTGGATGCTCGCGTAGATCTCGTGGATGACCAGCGTGTCCTCTTTGGCCACGCGGCATAGATAGCACTTTCAGGGCGCCGTCGTGAGATCCGGCGCGGGGATCTCCGAGGCCGTGGGCACGGGCACCGTCATGGGCAGAGGCTTGTAGTGGTACCCGCGGTAGACACCGTAGGCCGCGCCCGCCACCGCGAACATGGCCAACAAGACCGTCCGCGCCAGGCTGAACACCGCCGGCACGGGGACGGGCACGCGGGCCCTTTTTCGTTTCTTTTCGCCGATGGCCACGGAAATGCGCTGCCAAAAGATCGCACACAATGGGGCTGCCTGGTACCCTTTCATGCACTTTGCACGTGGCCCCACGAACGCCTGCGACCGCCCCGGGGCCCGCGTTGCGGCGCGCGGGGTTGGCGCTCGCATTGCTGGCCCTGCTGGGCGCATCGTGTGCACCAGAGGCGTCGCCCAAGGTGGCAGCCGCGCCGGCCACCAGCCCCGCAATGCCGCCGGCCCCAGCGCGACTTCCGCCCCCCGAAGAGTCCTTTTGGCAGGCCATCGAGCCCGATCTGCGGGACCCGTCCTTGCCCATCCGACCCATCGATTTGCCGTTGGCCGAAGGTGCCCTTGGGGACCCAGCGCCCGCGGCTGGTCTCTATGCGCAGCAGCCCATGTCCGTGCAGGACGCGCTGCGCATCGACGGATTTGCCGTGCGGGCGCCGGCATCGCCGCGAACACTGGGGGCGGCCTATCTCGAGACCCGCGAGCGTCGGCTACCGTACGTCGTCACCTTCGACACACTGTTCTTCTTGTCGCAAATCGCCGTGCGGCGTGTGCTCGCCGAGATCCAAGCGTTGGTGGTGTTGCCCGCCATGACGCGCATCACGGGATACCTGGCCGATAGGCTCGATGCGCTGGAACCCACGGTTACGGCAGACTTGTCGGCGGCCATGCGCGAAGCCCGCGAGGTTCTCGCCGTGGGCCAAGAGCTTCAAGATGCCTCGTACGTACCTCCGGTGAGCGTGCGGCAAGTGGTCTCCGCCGAACTTCTCAAGGTCAAGGCCGGTGCTCTCGCGCCCAGCAGTGTGGTGCTGCTTCCGCTCGACTACACGCGTTTCGACCCGGTGGCGCGCGAGGGAGCGACCGCTGCCCTCACTTGGTTTTCTGTGGCCGGGTTCCCGCTCGCGAGCCGCGCCGATCGTCCGGATGTGCCGTTGGACGTGGCCCAAACGCGTACCGCAACGCGCGCGGCCATGATCCTCGCGGGGCTGCTTGCGGCACCCGAGGCCAAAGAAATTGCTGCGCTCTACGATGGTGTCGAACGCCTGGGGCGCTTCCTGACGGGGCCCGCAGACGACCTGACGCCGCGCGGGCTTGGGCGCATCGCCGAGACCCAGGGCATTGTCCTCACGGACATGAGCCATATCGCAAACGTCGCCAAGGTCGACAAGCTGCGGCGGCACGTCGCGCAGACACGGGCGCCACGGGTGTCGGACGCACCCACGGCCGCGGCGGGGCTACCTGTCCCTATGGTGCGCCTCTTTCCGGCGCGGTGGTCTGCGGACACGATGTTCGTCCAGGCGCACATGTCGAGCGCGCCGGCAAGCGCAACACCTGCGTTGGAGCTTGTGGAATGGCTGGGCGCGACCGGCGCAGCGCGACTCGTGCCGGATGCATCCGGCACCGGAGAACGCCGGCGGCGCACGCATGCGGCGGGATCGCCGGGGGACGATCCCGAGCGCCATCGCAGCGTTTATGCGTCGTACGTCGACACCATCGAGCGATACTTGGCGTCATCGACCGGCGAGGCGCTGCAGGCGTACGCGCGCTCTCCACATTGGGCGCACAGCAAGGTCGAGAGCGCTCTATCGGCCTGGGCCATGCTGCAGCAGAGCTATCGCAGTCACCCGCGGCCGCTGCCGCCGGCGTTGGGCCAGCCGCTGCTCAACCCATCGCGCACGCCGCTGACCCCGGCGTTCGTCGAGGCGCACCCCGAGGCGCTGGGGCGGCTGCTGGCCACCACCAAGCAGCTGCGTCGCGGTGTCACCAAGCTCGCGGTGCTGCAGCCCAATGGCGCGGCCCTGGTGCTCGAAGAGGTCGAGGGGATATTGGCGTTGGCCTACGATGTAGCTGCGCGCGCGGCCTCGGACCAAGTGGCCACATACGACGCAGTCGTGGCCGAGCTGGTGGCGCGCATGGCGGCCCTCGAGGCACGCCTCGAGCCCGGCGAGAGCAACCCGGCGAGGCGCGTGGTCGTCTTTACGGCGCTCGGCAAAGAATCGCCTGCGGGACGTTCCAGACGTCAATGGGTGCACGAGACGGGCGCGCCCGAAGACATGCTCATGGTGATGCGGGAGCCAGGGGCCCCGAAGCCTGTTTTGGCCGCGGGACTGCGCATTCCGCATCGCGATCGCCTGGAAGATGGCGCCAGCGCGGAGCCCGCGTCCGCGGGGCGCGCACCCTACGCCCGGGCTTATCGACCCGAAGAGCAGACCCCCTAATCCGATCGGGGGATGCTGGTCCCAGGGTTGCACTTTCCGTTGTTTCTTCTAAGGGTTGGCCGGCCCGATGGCCGCAGCAGATCATTCGGTAAGAGCGAACAAACCATGAGCATCGAACCCACTCCGCATCCGTACTCCGCGTTCGTGCACAAGGTCGACAAGCCCGCGCGCTACCTCGGGGGCGAGTTCGGCGCCAAGGTCAAACCCTGGGACAGCGTGCGCTCTCGCGTGTGCCTGGCGTTCCCAGACCTCTACGACATCGGCATGAGCCACCTGGGCTTCAAGATCCTCTACAAGATCTTGAACGACCATCCGGACATCCTCGCCGAGCGCGCCTACGCGCCGTGGAAAGACATGGAGGCCGAGCTCCGCGAGCGCAAGCTGCCGCTGCTGTCGCTGGAGAACGCCAAGTCGCTGCACGAGTTCGACGTGGTCGGCTTCTCGCTGCAGTTCGAACTCACCTACACCAACGTGCTGCTCATGCTCGACTTGGGCGGCGTGCCGCTGCGGTCGAGCGACCGC
>JBIKNA010000723.1:0-8559 GCA_044358965.1 Polyangiaceae bacterium | reverse complement strand
GTTCAAATCCAGGGCGTCGTTGAAGAGCTCCACCGCGCGGTCCGGATCGCCTTCCTTGTCGCGGAAGATCTGCGCCATGGTGAAGATGAACTTGCTCTTGCGAACAGAGTCCTTCTCCATCTCGGCGATGGTCTGGATGGTGTCCACCATCTTCATCCAGTTGCTGGTGGCCTCGTACAAGGTCAGCATCTTGTGAAGTAGCGGCCGGTTGTCGGTCTGCAGATCCCGGGCCTCTTCGAGGGCTTCGATGGCCTTCGTGGGGTTCTTGTCGTTGTCGTTCCAGATGTCGCCGATCTCGAGCAGCAGCTTGAAGCGCTCGTCGCCATCCATAACGTTGTCGAGGATCTGACGCTTGTAGCCGACGACTTGCTTCCAGTCGCGGAGCTCGGCGTAGATGGCAACAAGAGCTTCGAGCGTGGGTCGGTGCGCCGAATCGACGCCCAGGGCCTTCTCGAAGTTGTTGATGGCCTGCTTGACCTGGCCCTGCTCGCGCTTGATGCAGCCGAGTTTGTAGTAGACGTCGGCGCGCGCCTCGGTCTCCTCGTCGCCCAGCGCCGTCAGCACCTTCTGGAAGTTGGTGAGCGCGCCAGCCCAGTCCTTGAGCCGGAAGCACACCTCGGCGAGACCACGAATGGTCTCTTGGTCGGTGAGGTCGAGCTGGTGCGCGGCGCTGTAGGCGTTGAAGGCCTTGTCGTCTTTGCCCAGCATGGAGGCCACGCGACCGAGCTTCTTGTGCAGCTCGTGTTGCTCGTGACGCTCGCGTTTGCCAGCCTTGCGAACCAAGAGGTCGAGCAGCGGCTCGGCGCGATCCCACGCTTCTTTGGACACGAACTCGTCGGCCAAGGGGAGCGCGGACTCCTCGTTCTCGGGGTCTGCTTCGTGCGCAGCCTCCCATGCCAGCACGGCGCTGTCGTGGTCGCCCAAGAGTTCTTCGCGCACACGACCGAGCTCCACGAGCAAGCGCGCGCGCTGCCGGGGAGCCGGGGTGTAGCTCTGCTCTTGATCGATGTACCGCGCGGCCTTGTCGTAGTCCGCGTTGTCCATGGCGATCTGCCGCAGCGCCGTGATGCTCGGGATGTGCGACGGATCCAAGTCCAGCGCCATCTCGTACTTGTCTTGCGCGGACACGCGATCGCCGAGCTTCTCGTCGAGCGCCTTACCGATGCGGTGGAACGCCTCGACGCGACGCTTGGGGTCCTCGGTGAGGTCCGCCACGCGAGTCATGTAGTCGATGGCCTGGGTGGTGTCGTCTTGCTTGTCGTAGAGCTTCGCCAACGCGTCCAGCGCGGCGATGTTGGTCTCTTCGAGGTCGACGATGTTGCGGTACGCGTCGATGGCGCGCTCGACGTCCTCGACTTCGTCGGCGTACACCTGGGCGATGGCGCCGTAGAGCTCGACCTTGGTCTTGCGCTCCAGCGTTGCAGAGATGTGCCGCTCGTAGGCGTTGATGAGCTCGAGCCACTGCCGCAGCTTGCGGTAGTTGCGCTCGAGGGCCACATACGCCTGCTCGTGGTTCGGGTCGATCTCCACGACCCGCTCCAGGCACTGCGCGGCGATGTCCGGCTTGAGGAACTGCTCCTCTTGGATGGTGGCCAGGTGCAAGAGCACGTCGATGCGCTCTCGCTCGGTGGTGACCACTTCGAGCTCGCCCTCGAGCACCCGAACGAGGTCCGGCCACTGCTTGAGCGTCTCGTACACCCGAGACAACCCGCGAAGACCCTGCAGGTTGGAAGGCTCGGCCTCGACGACCTCGCGGTACACCTGCGCGGCCCGGGAGGGGTCGCCCATGGTCTCGTGAAGGCCACCGATGCGCAGCTTGGTGGTCGCGACCTCTTCGGCCGACGTCAGCGCAGGGACCTTGCGCGACAACACGTCGACGAGGTCCTTGTTCTGGCCGCGGGCACCGTAGATGCGCTCCAGGTTCTCGAGCGCCGGCACGAAGTTGCCGTCCACCTCGAGGGCGCGGTTGAAGTAGGTGACGGCCTGGTCCTGCTGCCCCATCTGCGAGTCGAGCAACTCGCCGAGCTCCGTCAGGATCTCTTTGCGATCGACGTCGGACACGGCCACATCGAGGGCCCGCGTCAGCGTGGCGCCAAGTTGCTGCCAGTTGGCGTTCTTGCGATAGAGCTGACCCATCTGCCGCAGCGCGCCCACGTTGTTCGGGTCGAGCTGGACGATCTGGGCGTAGTACGGCTGCGCGTATTCTGGGTGCCCCAGGTCGTCGCCGTACCACTTGGCAAGGTGCAGGCAGAGGCGGATCTTTTGCGCCGACTCGGTCTGCTCTTGCAGCCAGTTGTTGGCCGTCTGGATCACCTCGCCCCAGCGGCCCGTGGCTTGCGCCATGCGCTCTAGGTACTTGGCCGTCTCGCGGTCGTGGAAGTCCTCGGCGAGCGCGTTGATGAGCGCGTCGAGGGCCTGGCTCTTGTCGTCGAGCTTCTCTTCGAAGACACGGGCGATGCGGCGCAACAAGTCGGTCTTGTCGGCAACCTCTTCGCGCGTTTCCAGACGCGCGAGGTACAGCTCGATGAGCGGCTCCCAACGCGAACCGGCGGTGTGAAGCTTCTCGACCTCTTTGAATGCCTCGGTGTGGGTGGAGTCCACCTCGAGCACTTTTTGCCAAGCCGGCGTGGCCCGGTCGGGCTCTTGCACGGGCTCGTACCAGAGCTGCGCCGCGGACCTGAGTTCTTCGATCTTGGCGGCGGGATCTTCGAGGGCTGCAGCGCGCTGCATCTTGACGTCGATGACGTCGGGCCAGCGCTCGTCGCCCTTGTAGATGGTCTCGAGCTCGTCCATGGCCTCGAAATCGGGGCCCACTTCCAAGAGCTTCTGCCACGCGTCGGCGGCGTCGTAGAGCTGCCCGAGCTCTTTGCCGTAGGTACGGCCAAGCTCCCGGAAGGTCTCCTTGAGTTCGTCGCCATCGAGCAGCGCCGCGGCGCGGTCGACGACCTGGTGCAGCGCCACCACAAGCTCGGCCGGATCTTGTTGCCGCCGGCGGATGGCGACAACGGAACGCAGTGCTGCAAGGTTGCCGAAGTCAATCTCCAGCACCCGTTGCCAGTTTTCGAGCGCGAGGTCGTCGCGGCCCATCTTGTCGGTGTAGACCCGGGCCCGACGCGTGAGGATGTTGACCCGGTCGTCGTCGGAGTCGGCGATGTCGAACTGCCGCTCCAACACGTCGACGAGCTCGCGCCAGGCTTGCTCGGTCTCGTACAAGTCCGACAGCGCCTGCAGGGCTTCGGGGTCCTCGCCGCGAAGGTCGAGAACAACCTTCCAGGTGTCGATGGCGCGGGCCCGATCGCCGAGCTGCGCCGATGCCAGGTGTGCCAGCTTGGCGCGGATCTCGGCCTCGGCCACGTCTCCGGAGGCGTTCTCGAGCTCACGCTCGAAGACCTCGTTGAGGCGAACCCACTCGCCGCCGGCCTCGTAGATGCGCGCCAACGACGCAATGGCGCCTTCGTGCGTGCGGTCGAGACCGTCGAAGATCTTTCGGTACGCCGCCGTGGCGTTGGGGATGTCCGACAGACGTGTCTCGTAGACCTCGCCCAAGCGGGCATACAGGTCCACGAGCTCGGTCTCCTCGGCCGGCGCCTTGACGCGCATCTCGAGGATCTGGGCCAGGTTGGCCCAAGACTCGAGGGACACGTAAATACGGTCGAGGTTGGACAGTGCTTCGGTGTCCCGCGGGTCGACGGTGAGAACGTACTTGTACGTCTCCTCGGCGCGCTCCACGTCACCCAGCTCTTCTTCGAACGTGCGCGCCAGACGCTTGCCAATCGAAGCTTGCACGATGGGGTCTTCGTGCAAGCCAACGATGTCGGCGTAGGCGTTGGCGAGAAGCTCCCAACCACCGTCGACGCCGGTGGCCAGGCGCGGGGCCTCTTCGCTGGACTTCTCGTCGAGGGGGTACTCCTTGAGCGTACGGATGTACGTGTTCAAGGTCTGCACCGGGTCCACGATCTTGTCTTCGAACAGCTCGGCGATGCGGTAGTAGGCCGCAAGCCGATCTTCTTGGCCGCCGAGGCCCCCCTCTTCCGGGGCATCTTTGGGCGTGTGCGCGAGCTGGGCCTCGTACACCTGCACGAGCTTCTCCCACTCCGTGGCCTGCCGATACAGCGGCTCCAGGATGTCGGCGATCTCCATCTGCTTCACGCCAGAGGCAAACAGCGCCTCGAGCGCCTGCACCGTGGGCGTGTGCTCCGGTGCCGCAGCGATGACGTCGCGATAAGCCGAGATGGCGCGGTCGAGATCCGAAAGGCGCTTTTCGTAGACTTGTCCGAGGCGGAACTTGAACTCGAGGATGTCGTCTGGCGTCTGGCCGATCTCGGCCTCTTTGGCCAGCACCAGCGCCAAGTCCGTCCAACGCTCGGTGTGCGTGTACAACCGGTCGAGCGAACTGACGGCGTTTTGGTTCTCTGGGTCCACCTCGGTGACGCGGACGTAGCGCGCGATGGCGCTCTCCACGTCTTCGAGCTGCATCTCGTAGATCTGCGCGACCCGCGAGCCAAGCTCCACCAGACGGTCCGGCGTGTCCGCCAGCTTGTCGAGTTCGGCGTCGTACAGCTTCGCCACCTCGGGCCAACGCCCGACGACCATGGCCAAACGTTCGACGTTCTGCATCGTGAGTTCGTTGGCGCTATCGAACACCACCGCGCGGGCATAGGTGTCGAACGCCGACGCGTGGTTGTCGAGGGCGTCTTCGTAGAGGCGCGCAATGCGGTGCAGCAGGTCCACCTTCTGGAACGGATCTGTGGCGTGAGCCACCTGCACCTCGTGCACGCTGATGAGCAGCGGGAACGCGCTGCTGGCTTCGTACACGGGCTCGAGCACCGCTGCGGCGCCCAAGGGGTCGCGATCGCCGCGCTTGAGGCCTTCGAGGGCCGCCAGCGTGGGCTCGTGATCCGGCTGCTGGCCCAAGATCTCTCGGTAGAGTTCGATGGCCCGGGCAACGTCGTCGAGGCGCTTTTCGTACAGCTCTGCGATGCGGTACTGGAAGCTGATGGCCTCTTGCGGATCGCCGGTCATCTCGCTCTCGCGCGTGAGGACGCTCATGAGCTCGGTCCAGTTCTGGGACTGCTCGTACAGCACATCCAAGCGCGACAGGGCCTGAAGATCGTCGGGGTCGAGCTCCAAGATCTTCTGGTACGTGTCGATGGCCTGGGGCACATCGGAGAGCTCGCGCTCGTAGACCGCACCAACTTGGTAGTAGATGCGCTTCTTCTCGTCGGGGTCGGCGACGAGCTCGGCCTTCTTGGCGTACACAGCGAGCAGGTCGGTCCAGCGTGACAGGTTCAAGAACTGCTTGATGAGCGCGTCGAGCGCGCGCACGTCGTCCTCGTCGATGTCGAGCACACGCCGATACACGGCGATGGCGGCGTCGGGCTTGTCGAGTACGTCTTCTTCGATGGAAGCGGCCTGGAACAACGCCTGCTTCTTGTCTTCGGGCTCGTCGACGATCTCGCTCTTGCGTTGCAAGATCAGCGACAGCTCGCTGTAGCGCTCGGTCTGACGGAACAAGCGCTCGAGCGACTCGGCAGCGGTGAGGTGCACCGGATCGATCTCGAGCACGCGCTGGTAGTGGCCGATGGCCGTATCCAGGGCGCCCAGGTCGTCTTGGTACACGCGCGCGCTGATCATGAGCAGTGCGCTGGCAATGGCGGGCTCTTGGGCCTTGGACGCGAGGTCGTCGTAGACCGCGCACATTTGTGCGAACTGCCCCGTGGCGCGGGCCAAGCGGTCGAGCTGAAGCTGCGTTTGCTCGTTGGTCGGCTCCTCGCGGAGTGCCCGAGCCATGGTGGCAAACGCCGCGTTGCTGTCGCCGCCGGCGTCTTCGTGGAGCGAAGAGATCTGGTGCAACAACTCCACGCGGCGCGAGCTGTCGTCGCTACGGCGAACCTGCACCTCGTGGGCGCCGATGAGCTTCTGGAAGTCGCCCAGGTGTCGGTAGAGGGGCTCCACCAAGTCGGCGATCACGAGCTCGTAGCGCGGATCTTGGCCAAGGCGTTCCAGGGCGGCGAGGGCCGACTGGTTGCTCATGTCGCGTTCGAGAACGGCGCGGTACGTCTCTACCGCCACCTCGACCTGCTCCATCTCGGACTCGCGGAGCGCGGCCAAGCGGAGCATCAGACCAATCTGCGCCTCGTCGGTGCTGGCGAGGTTGAGCTGCGCCTCGAGGTTGTCGCAGAGCTCGTTCCACATCTTTTGGCGAACGAACAGAGCATCGAGGGCCGTGAGCGCACGCACGCTGGCCGGGTCGAGTTCGAGCACCTTGCGGTAGCAAATCACCGCATCGCCCGGGTTGCCGAGCCGTGCGTCGTGCACCTCGGCCATTTGCACGTAGAGGGCCTCGCGAGCGTCCGGATCGTGCGTCTGCTCGACGCGACGGTCGTAGACACCGATGAGGTCGGCCCAGCGCTCCGTGCGAACGAAGAGCTGCTCGAGCGCCGCCAGGGCCTCGGGATCCCCTGCGTCGAGCGCCAGCACTTTGTAGTAGCCGCGCGCAGCCTCGTCGACGGCGCCGAGGCGCGTGTCGAACACCGAGGAGTGCCACATCCAGTACTCACGCGACAACGCCGCGTCGGAGCTTGCTTGGGCAATCTGTTCGTAGAGCGCCGCGAGCTCCTTCCAGGCGTTGGACGCCTCGGCCACGCGCTCGATTTCCGATCGCGTGCCCTCGTTTTGCGGGTCTTCGGAGAGCGCACGCGCCAGGAACGAGAACGCCCGGGCTTGGTCGCCTACGGCGTCCGAGGCAACCCGGGAGCTCTTGCGAAGCAATTGCACGCGACGCTCGGGGCTACCCTCGGCGTCGGCGAGAATGACGAGCACACCGAGCAACTTCTCGGAGTCGCCACGTTCTTCGTAGATGGACTCGAGAATGCCCGCGGCTTCGGCGCGGAGCTCTTGGTTCTGAAGCAGCGCTTCGAGTGCCAACCGCGCGCCCTCGTGCCCGGCGTCCAGGAACAAGATCTCGCGGTAGTTGCCGAGCGCCCCGGCGGCATCGCCAAGGTGCTCTTCGAGGGTACGGCCCAAGCGGAACTTGAGGTCGATGAGCTCTGCTTCGCCCACGTCGAGCTCGATGCGGCGCCGCAAGGCGTCGGCGTAGGGCTCCCAGCGCTGCAGCTGCGCGTACAGTCGGTCGAGCGCGCCCAACGCCGTGGCATCTTGGGGCTCGTCTTCGAGCACGGCGCTGTAGGTCTCGATGGCCTTGTCTACGTTGCCGAGTTCGGTCTCGTAGAGCTTGGCCACCTCGTAAGAGATGCGACGTTTCTCGTCGGCGTCGACAGAGAGATCTCGCTTCTTCTCGTAGATGCCCAGCAAATCCTCGAAGCGGCTGGTTTGCCGGTACAGGCGCTCGAGCGCCGCCAGGGCGCCGTCGTTCTCGCTGTCGGCCTCGTAGACCGCGCGGTACACCGCAAGGGCTTCGTCGATGCGCGTCAGCTCATCGACAAGGATGCGCCCAAGGCGCAAGCGAAGCATGGTCGTCACCGTGGCGTCGACCTGCGCTTCGATGGCTTGGTTGTAGCCGAGCACCAAGCGCTCCCAACCCGAGGTGGCCTTGGCGGCACGCTCCACGTCCTCGGCGCTCTGTTCGTCGCTGGGGAACAGCTCGAAGGCTCGAAGGTATCGGTCGAAGGCCTTCTGCGGCTCTTTGACCTTGCCCTCGTATAGGGCGGCGACCTCGCGCAGCAACGCGACCTTGGCACCGTCGTCTTCTTCGTGACCGAGCTTGACCTCGATGGCGTTGGCCAAGGCCTTGCCGTTGCCGGCCGCGGTGTAGATGGGGATCAACGCCTCGGCGGCGCGGAGGTTCTCGGGTTCGAGCTCGAGGACCTTCTCGTAGGCCTTGGCGGCCCGATCGGACTTCTGCTTCTTGTCGGCCCACAGCTCGGCGATCTTGAACAGCAGCGAGACCTTGGACTCGGTGACTGTCTCTTTGGCTTCTTGCTGCTCGAGGACGCGGATGAACTCGTCCCACTTGCCGCTCTCGGCGTAGAACACCTCGAGGTCGTCCCAGCGACCAAGCGCCAGGTACTTCTTCTTGAGCGCTTCTTGGGCTTTGCGATCGTTGGGGTCGAGCGTCAGCAGCGAGCGCCACGCGGTCACGGCGCCTTCGTCGTTGTTGAGGCGATCGCCGTAGATGGTGCCCAGCTTGGTGAGGATCTGGATCTTGGCCGGCGTGTCGTAGGTGATCTCGGCCTGCTTCTCGAGCACGTTGGCCAGCTTGTCGAACTCTTTGGAGCGCTCGAACAGCTGCGACAACGCGCCGAGCGCGTCGGCATTGCTGTCGTCGCTCGCCAAGACCTCGTTCCAGAGCTCGATGCAAACATCGGGCTTCTTGACGCGCTCGGTGGCCAGCTTGGCGATCTCGAGGAACTTGTTGGCCCGGGCAGACCCCATGGGCAACGCCTCGGCCTCGCGGCGCTCGAGTCCCAGGAGCTTCTCCCAGTCCCTGCGCTTTTCGTACATCTGTCGCAGGTAGTCGATGGCCTGCGCGTTGTCGGGCTCGTGCGCGATGACGGCCTCGTAGGCCTTGACCGCCTCGGCCTGGTTCGCGAACTTACC
>JBIKNA010000309.1:0-8561 GCA_044358965.1 Polyangiaceae bacterium | reverse complement strand
ATGTCCGCGGACACGCTCCGAGATACCTTCGGGATTGGCGTTCGCTCGGCGGAGCGCCTCCATGCGGCCTTTGGGCTCGGGCGCATCGCGCAAGTTAGCGATGCGGCCCCCAAACGGCAGGTAAAGAGCGCAAAAGACGTGGCGGCACTTCTCGCACCAAGGCTCCGCGACCTGCCACACGAAGAACTCTGGCTCGTATGTCTGGACCGCGCGGGCAACGTGCGTGGCCTTCGACTTGTGGCCCGTGGCGGAGACGCGCAACTCAGCGTGCTGTCGCGCGACGTGCTCCGGATCGCGCTGGAAGAAGGCGCGAGCGCTCTAGTTTTGGTCCACAATCACCCGTCCGGGGGCCTCGAGCCCAGCCTCGCGGACCTGCGATTCACCGAGCGCATCGCGCAGGCCGCCGCCGTGGTGGACCTGCCGCTGCTCGATCACGTGATTGTGTCGCCCTCGGGGTTCTCGGTGGTGCCGCTGCCTTCCGGATGACAGCGGCCGAGGTAGCCACAGTGAATGCTCTCGCAGACAGGGACGTCGACACGCAGGAAGTGTCCCTGCCCGCGTGCTTCGAGCAGCAGTCGCGTCGCCGTGCCGACTTTCTCCATGAGTTCGTCGACCGAGGGCAGGTCCAAGAACACGGGCTCGGCATCGGCTCCCCCCAAGAACACCACGCCGGCCCGGACGATGCCGGCCTGGGCGCAGAGGCCCAGCTGCGTGGCCGCAAGGCGATAGACCTCGAGCTGAAACCGGTAGGTTTCGGCATTGGGCCCACGGGCACTCTTGTAGTCGATGATGTCCACCTGACCATCGGCGCGTACAACGAGCAGGTCGATGGACCCCCGAAGGTGCGTCTCGCCGTGGCCCGGTGTCGGCACCCGCAGATCGAAGGTCACCTCCCGGTGAATCGCAGCCCCCTCGGAACGAAGAGCATGCGCGTACGCGCTCGAGAGAAACCGGCTGACGCGCACGTGCACGTGCTCGTGGTCTTTGGCGCCGGTCTCGAGCCCTTCGGCGCGAATGAGTTCGGCGAGCTCTGGGGCTTCGGCGGCACCAAAGCTTGTGATCGGTACGCGTTCGAGCACGCGATGCATGGTGGTGCCGAGCGCCCGGGCGTCGACGGGGACTTTCTTGGCCTCTTCGCCGAAGACGGGCAAACGCCGGACGTGTTCGGGGAAGGCCAGCATGTGCACCAGTTGGAACCGGCGCGGGCAAACATTGAAGTCGCCGAGTGCCGTGGGGGCGATGGCGCGAGCCACAGGGGCACGCCCCGCAGGCTCTTGCGGCTCCGCGCTCGCGGGCTCGGGAGCGGGATCCATCGGAGGCACGACCGGGCTGGCCGCGCGCGGCGCCGGCGGCGACACATCCATGATCTGCGCGAGCGTTGGGTCCGCCGTGAGCACGCTGCCGAGCGTGGCGCAAAGCGAGTCTTCTGCGGGCGCTCGTTCGGCTTGGACCCCGCCCACCAGGAAGAGGGCCCGAGATGGACGCGTCAGCGCCACATAGAACAATCGCTGGCGCTCGGCGCGCTCGCGATCTTTGCGCTCTTCGAGCGCTTCGGTGTAGGACGGCGGCTCGAGGAAGCCGTCGCCCTCGGGGTCGATGACGCGCAGACACAGCGTATCGGGTGCGGCCGCATGGCGTTGTAGCAGGGCGGCAGAACGTTGGGCCCGGGCGCCCGGCGCTGCGATCTCCGGCAAAAAGACGATGGGAAACGCGAGGCCTTTGCTCGCGTGGACCGTGAGCAGACGGACCGCATCGTCTTCGTCGGAAAACGTGGCTGCCTCCGTTTCGGTGCCGGATCGTTCTGCCATCCGCTGCAATCTTCGGACGAAGGCACGCCCGTCCGTCTCCCGGGCGGCGAGAGCGAGCACCTTGCGAACGTTGGCAACCTTCTGCGCCCCCCGCGGCACCGAGAGCAGCGTGGCTTCGAAGTCCAGATCCCGCATGGCGCGCTCGAGCACCCCCGCGGGCCCCAACCGGTCCACCAAGGGGGCGAGCGCCAGTACCACACTCGCGATGCGAGAAACCATCGCGGCGTCCTCGGGGACGAGCAGGTGGGCGTTGGCCGCTTTGGCCCAGGCGCTCACGGGCAGCAGACCGCGGCCGGGTGCCGTGAGCGCGAGCAACGACTCGTCGCGCAACCCTCCCCACGGGCCACGCAACACCGAGAGCATGGACAACCGATCGTGCGGGTCGTGACACAAGGCCAACATGGCAATGGCATCGCCCACCTCGCGGGCCGAATAGAAATTCCGTCCGGCAACCACATACGGAAGCCCACGTTCGGCGAGTGCAAAGGCCGTTGCGTCCAGCATCTGGTTGGTGAGCGCAAGAACGGCGATGTCTTTGGGGGCGGCTGGAATCGGCCCTCCGGCGTCGATCAGCTCGGCGATACGCTCGGCGATGACCCGGGCTTCTTCGAGTCGGGTCGACGTTGCGCGCTCGGGTTGCACCCGAAGCCAGGTCACCACGGGCAGGGCTGGCACGTCGTCCACGCGTGCTTCTGCGGTCGACTCCGGAACCGCAAGGTCTTCGGTGTCTGCCGCGTAGTCGATCTCGTAGAGCTTGGGCACCGAGTAGCGGGGTCGAAAGTGCGCGCGCGACATGGCGTTGGCGAAGCGCAAGAGCGGAGGGACACCACGGCGGTTGTGCCGCAGCGAGAACAGGTCCGCGCTCGGGTGGTCGGGCTCCCAGGCCATGCCCGCCACCATATGAAGTGCTCGCCGCGCGGGCGCCCCCGCGAGGCCCACGGCGAGTTCTGCGTACAGGCCGACATCGGCGCCTCGAAACCCGTAGATGCTCTGCTTGCGATCCCCCACCACCAAGAGCCCCTCCGGGCGCAGGTCTGCAAGTGTAGGCACCTTGCCCGGCTGCCGGCTGCCGGGGCGACACCACAGAAGGCGCACCAGCTCTACCTGCAAGGGAGAGGTGTCTTGGCTCTCGTCAAGGAACAACGCATCGATGCCCGACGAGACCTCGTGGGCCGCCTCCGTGGACGCGAGCAATGCGTCGCGGGCCAGGCGAAGAAGGGACGAGAATCCAACCACCCCCAGCGCGCGCATCTCCGTTGCGAGCTGTTGCTCGGCCCGCAAGGCCAGCGCGGCAACCCAATGGGTGATGGGGCCGAGCGCGTGCCGCGATACGAACGCCCGCGCAAAGCGGCGCCCGCGCTCGGCCAATGAGGCACCAGGAAGGGCGTCGCGAAACTCGAACCACGCCGCTTCGTCGTCGGTCTTCTTGCCGCGGGCGGCAACGGAGAAAAGCTCGGCGACTGCGGCGGTCAGCTCGTCGGGCCCCGCACCGGCGTCCAGGGCCGACAACAAGCGGTCCCGCGCGGGCAAGAACCGCGGCGCCGTGAGCTTGCGCGCATGGGCTTGCACTTGGTCCATCTGTCGGTCGAGTGCCGCCACGTCGTTCTCCGGTGCACGAAGGCCACCGCCTTGCCCCTCGGAGCGCACCCGCAGCACCGTGGTGATGGCCTCGAGCACGGCTTGCGTTGAGCCGAAGTAGCGCAGATACGTCGCCGCTTCGGCATCGCCCCCGAGAGAAGCCTCGAGCACATCGAGAATGATGCGCTCGCGGAGCTCTTCTTCACGGCGTTCGTCCAGAATCTCAGGCATCCGGGACAGTCCCAAGGCGAGCGTTTGCTCGCGCACGATGCGCGCCGCAAGGCCATGCATGGTGCCGATCTCTGCGTGCAGAAGCCCCGCACGGGCCTTCGCGGCGCGCCTGCGAAGGTCTGCGGCGGACCACGCGCCGAGGCCCCGCTCCGCACGAAAGGCGGCCAGCGTTGCCTCGTAGGGACTGCCCTGACCGAGCTGCAGCAGCGCCTCTTCGAGGCGCGTGCGCATCTCTTTGGCAGCCTTGCGCGAGAACGTCGTCATCAGCAGGCGCTCGGGCAACACCGGCGGTCGCAGGCCGCCCCCCTGGCGCTCCGTGGCCCCGAGCAGCAGGTGCACTGCCACCCCCACCAGCGTAAACGTCTTGCCGGTGCCCGCGCTGGCGGTGACAACGGCATTTCGACGGAACGCGTACAGCGCCGACAGGGGCTGAGACTCGTCGCTCACGACTCGTCCTCGTCGGCGCGCATGCTGAAGCGCGGACGGCGGCATCCGCCGGCAACACTGCAGGTGCGGCAGGCGCCTTCGTCCGTGGGCAAGGGAGCCACGTGCCCATCGCGCAGTCTTCGGACGGTGTTGAGCGCAATGGCCTCGATGGTCGACAAGCCGGTGCGCGGCTCCAGCGTCAACAGGTCGTCCATGCGCTTGTCGAACGCTTCGTGCGTTCGGTCCATGAGCACTGCGTGGCGCTCGGAGGTGGGCCAGTAGCGGCCCATCACCGCCGGCACCCCGAGCGTGCGACGCGCGTGACACGCGTAGAGGGGGACCTGGAGCATGGTCTCGCCCAGCTCTTTCGCCGCGGCAAGCACCTGGCTCTTGCTCCGCTTGTAGTCGATGACGCGAACGCTCGCGCGCAAGTGCGAACGATCCACACGATCGATGCGTCCACGAAGCAATAGGCGATGGCCCTCGGATTCGATGACCATCGGGCCTGCAGTACCTTCGCCGAAGGACCACTCGGCCTGATGAAAGTCCCATTCGAGGTCCGCGATGCCGCGCTCGACGAAGGCAAGGCAACTGGTCCGGACACGTGCCTGCTCGGCGGCCTCGATGGCCGAGCTTGGCGTACCGAAGAGCTTGTCCAACGCGACGCCGGCACGCTGCAAGAGCTCTGCCGCCGGACGCTCACGTTGTTGCCACAGATCTCCGCCCGCTTCGAAGGCCACGCGAAGCGCCTCGTGCAGGAGCTTCCCCTCCTCGCGTGCGTCGAGGGTCTCCCCCATCTCTCCGGTGTCCCTCGCACGAAAGACCTCGTGGGCGAGCCCCCGAAAGGCGCAAACGGCCATGTGCTCGAGGCTCGTGACCGCCAACGCCTGCGACGAGCCGCCCGTGGCTTCGCCTAGCGCCCGTCGCGCCGCATCGGCCAGCGAAAGCTCTCCAATCTCTGCGGAACGAGGCCGGCTTGGGTCCAAGAAGAAACCCTCGCGAAGTGTCTCCATTCGCGCGCGGCGTTGCACATCCAAGCGGTGGTGGGCTTCGGGCAGGGCCTCGGGCTCGGGAACCTGCAGTGGAACGCCGCCAAGCTTCAGCCACATGATTGCCGGGGAACCCCCGAGCTCCGCGCCGGCAGCGTCACGCTCCGGAGCCACAAGGACAATGTGCGCTGCCCGCGCGCACGCCAGCGACAAGGCCGCTCCCTGGGCTGCCCGGGCCACGACGCTATCGGGCAGCGGAGCCCCGCGCGAGCGCCCACGCAGCTCCGCAAGGAGCACATCGGAGAGCACCGCAGAGACTGGGCGACCCGGCGTCAGTCGCTCTGCCGCCGCATCCATGACATAGAGCACGGATACCGGCGTCAACATCATGCCCCGCGCCGAGACCACGCGGACGGCCCCCACGCGGGCCCCGGAGAGCAGCCCCGGACGCCCGAGGCAAATGCGCAAGATGCCTCGCAGGCGCCCCGCCTCGCAAGGGGCCCCCAAAGACCGGTACCGCTGGAGCGCAGCCCCGAGCTCACGCAGCACCTGGGCCATCGCGTCCATGGCCCGCGCGTCGAACGCGAGGGCCGTGGCTTCTTGGGCCGCCAACGACGACGCGGCAGCATCGGCGGCAAAGAACGAAAATGCGCCCACGGTGGCGGCAGCATCGACACCGAGCCCGCGCACCAGCGCCGCGACGCCGCGGAGTGCTTCGGCAAAAGTCTTGGCCCCCTGCATGGGGGCGATGGCGGCGACGAGGGCGGCCGCCGCTTCGGCCACGGGAAAACCGGCATCGCGTCCGGTGCCCGGCGCCGCAACCCGACCGATGGCCCCGACGAAGGTCTCGTTGCGACCCAGGCGTTGATCTCGCAGCCGCGAGGACAACACGCGCAACGCCCCCCGTGTGAGGTTCTCTTGGGTGCCCGGCAGCAGCGTTCGGGCACGTATGTTCTGCGACTGGAGCAGTGATGCGGCGCCCATGCGCTCGAAGCGCTCGATCTGCCCGAGCAGAGCGTCCAGGAACGTGATGGATGGCGCACTTTCGAGCAGCTCATCTTGCATGGCAAAGGGCACCTGCGCCGCCCGAAGCGCCCGCCGCAGCGGCCGCGTGGTCTCTGGGTCCATGCGAGGGATGGCGATGGCCACGAGCTCCGGCGGCGTACCCCGGGCGAGCTCCCTCGCGACAGCTGCGGACACAGCACGGCCCTGGGCATCGCTGTCGAAGACACGCACGATGGAGATCCGGGCCCCGGTGCCCTCGGGCGCAGGCACGAACGGCTGCTGCGGGGAGAACAGCGCATCGGACAGGGGGCTCTGACAAGGGAGCAGCTCCGGCGCTGCATCGAGCAATCGTGCGGCTTCGTCGGCGATGATCTCGAATGGGGAGCGTTCGCGGTCGGCATCGAGGGTGCCCATGACGTGGGGCAGGAGCAAGGTCGCGCTGCCGTTGACGCGACGTAGGCAATCGTCGAGCGCGCGACACAGCGCCGCTTGGCTCGCAACGTCTGCGGGATGACAGAAGAGCTTGATGTCCCGCGCGCCCAGCGCCGCGGTGATGCTGGAGGCATCGGCGCCGGCCAACGCAGCCCCGAGCAACGACAACAGCGCGGCGGGGTCCGCAAGTCCTGCCTTGCGCAGGCGTGCGTCGAGTCGCTTCTGGGCGCTCGCCAGCGCATGGGCTTGGGCGCGCGCTTGGGGACCAAGCTCGAACATCTGCAGCGCTCCACCGTCGCGCGACGGCTTGGCCACGGCGCCAAGTAGATCGGCACCAATGCCTGCTTGCGCCGTGACGGACAGCGCATGGTCCAGCGCAAGCGCAAGCTCGGGGCTCGGCTCGTCGAGCGCGAGGGCCACGAATCGTTCCATGGGTGTCGCTGCGGCCTGCGCCGGCAACACCTGCGCGCACAGGCTATCGACGAAGCGACTCCATGGCAGCGAGGGATGCCCCTCGTGCTCGGGCACATCGCCCGGAAAACCGTCTGGAACAACGAGGAGCGTCACGCGAGGGGCGCCCCACACGAGGGAGCACCCCGGTGAGGTTGACGCGAGGGCCCAAATCGCTGAGCGCGATTGTCGAATGCGGAGAAACTGCCTTTGGCCTTGGGACCCAAGAGTAGGAGGTGGGGCCCGAGCGGCAATGCCTTTGCGGCGGAGGACGAAGTCCTCCGATGAAGAAGGCCAAAGAGCTGAGCTTGCTCGAAGATCATGCTCGGCGACTTAGCGGCGCAGGCGCAGCGGCAGCGCGACGAGCTGACGGAAGATATCGGGGTCGTAGAGATAGGCATAGGCAGCCTCACTCATGGTAACCCGCTTGACGTAGTTTCGGGTCTCCTCGAAGGGGATCTGCTCGACGAAGAGGTCTACGTCGTCGGTGCTGCGCGAGGACATCCACCGCGACACGGCGCCGGATCCGCCGTTGTAGGCAGCCATGGCCAACGCTGGATGTTCGGGGTGCGTCTGGAGCAGCTTGCCCAGGAGCTTGGCCCCCAGGGCAATGTTGATGTCTGGGCGCTTGAGCGCGCTCTCGTCGTAGGGCAGCCCGGTACCCTGGGAGATCCACTTGGCCGTGGGAACGATGAGCTGCATGAGGCCGTAGGCCGCCGATGGGCTGCGCACGTCGACCAAGAAGGCGCTCTCTTCGCGCATGATGCCCCAAACGAGCACCGCCGGTGTGCCATGTTGCCCGGCTTCTTTGACCACCCGAGGCTCGTAGGCCCGAGGATAAGCGGCCTCCCAGTGCGGCCGATGAGCGCCGAGCGGCAGATGCCCCCAGGAGCGGCTCGGACGGTTGCGCACCAATTGGTGCCCGACGTCGGGGAAGCCGAGGCGCGCGTAGAGCTTGGCCGCGGCATGGCGCAGCGCGGGCGAGGTCTCGTTGTCGCCCATGCCGGCGAAGGAGAGTTCTCGTTTGGCCAACTCGAAATCTTGGACGCCAAGGAGGCCAAGGGCACGGGCCACCTTGGGGTTACCAAGATCGAGCTTGCCTTGAGTTCCGGATGCCGCGTCCTGCGCCTCGACTTCCTTGTGCGTTCGTTGGGCGAGCGACGGGTCGATCTCGGCCATGCGCGCGTACGCCATGAGCCCGAAGTAGAAGAGCGGCGCCGAACGAAACACGGCCTCGTAGCCAGCCAGGGCACCGGGCAGGTCGTTCTGTTTGTGTCGGATACGCGCGCGAAAGTACGCGGCGCGGCCGGCGGTCGCCCACTTCCGGTCGTCGAGCTCTTCGGTGCTGGGAACACGATCCAAAATGGGAGCTGCGAGGGCGTCCTCGCCGCGTCCAAGGTGACCGAGGGCCAAGCGGAAGAGCGCCTCCGGCGCCATGTCGCCGTTGGGGTACGCGGCGCCCAACGAGTCGAGCATGTCGTGGAACGCGGCGTCGTTGCCCGCGTCTTTGTGCAGCATGGCCGCACGGAAACGAGCATCGTCGGCCAAGCGGTGCTGGGGGAAGGCGCGCTCGACCTCGGCAAAGCGGGCGAGGGCCTCGGAGCGCCGCTTGGCCGCAGCGCTGGCCTTGGCCCCCGAGTAG
>JBIKNA010000308.1:0-8578 GCA_044358965.1 Polyangiaceae bacterium | reverse complement strand
CCGTGCGCGCAGATTTGGCCCGGGCCGATGCCCTGCGGCAGCAACCGCTGGGCCCGGTACTCAGCGCCAAGTTCACCCGGTCGCATGGCGAAGAGTCTGCGGTCGGCAATCTGTTTGCGGCACTTGTGCTCGAAGCACGTGGGGGCGACGTGGCGCTGGCCAACGGCGGGGGCCTGCGAGCCGACTTGCCGGCGGGGCCGCTCACTTTCGGGGCGCTCTTCGAGGCGTTCCCCTTCGACAACCGCGTGGCCACGGTTCGTCTGAGCGGCGCCGAGCTCAAGAAGAACCTGTTGCACCACCTGACAAGTGATCGCGGGGGCATCGTGTCCCTTGCGGGGATGCGCGTGGTGGCCTCGTGCGCACCCCGCGGCCTCCAGGTGGATTTGTTCCGCGACACCGGTGCACGCGTCAAAGACGACGAGCCGCTGACGCTGGTGACGAGTGACTTCATCGTTCTGGGTGGCGATGACGTGCTGCAGGGGGCCAGCGCACGCGGGGCCGTGACCATGGACGACGAGCTTGTGCGGGATGCAATGGTTCGAGCTCTGGGCAAACGAAAGCAGCTCGCGCCGGCCGACGTCTTGCAGCCCGGCAAGCCGCGCATCGTGATGCCCGGGCCCCGCCCGGTAAGCTGCGGCAAGAACTGATACATCTGTTCAGTATTCGGCGTTGGTGTTATTCAAAACACCAGGATTTTCCCTGCACCCATGAGCACACCCAAACGACCCACTGGGCCCAAGGCCGATCCGGCCAGCATCGTGGTGCGCGGCGCCCGCGAGCACAACCTCAAGAACATCGATCTGACGGTGCCCAAGCGCAGCTTCACGGTGTTCACCGGCGTGTCTGGCAGCGGAAAGTCCACGCTCGCCTTCGACACCATCTACGCCGAGGGCCAGCGCCGCTACATCGAGAGCCTATCGAGCTACGCCCGGCAGTTCTTGGGGCAGCTCGACAAGCCCAAGGTGGACTCCATTCGAGGCCTCTCGCCCACCATTGCCATCGAGCAAAAGACCGCCTCGAACAACCCGCGTTCCACCGTGGGCACCGTCACCGAGGTACACGACTACCTGCGCGTGCTCTATGCGTCCGTGGGCAAGCAGCACTGTCACATCTGTGGCGCGCGTGCGGTGGCCCAAGACGCCGGGCAGATTGCCCGGGTGCTGGCGGGGCTGCCCGCGGGTACCAAGCTCACGTTGCTCGCGCCGCTCATGCGTCAACGCAAAGGCGAGCACCGCGACGTACTCGCATCGGCGCAAGAACGTGGCTTCGTGCGCGTGCGCGTCGACGGACGCGTGGTGCGTCTCGACGAGGAGAGCGTCTCTCTCGACAAGAAGTCCAAACACGATTTGGACTTGGTGATCGATCGCATCGTTGTGGCCAAAGACCAAAAGGCCCGCATCGAAGACGGCGTCGAGACCACCCTTCGCGAGGGCGACGGCAAATTGGTGGCGCTGGTGCAAGCGCCGGGCGCCGCCGAAGAAGAGCGATTCTTCAGCCAGCGCAACGCCTGCGTCAAGTGCGGCACGTCGTACGACACGTTGGCCCCCACGTCGTTCTCGTTCAACTCTCCGGTCGGCTTCTGCGAGACCTGCAACGGCCTCGGATCGAGGCCGGAGATGGACCAAGACCTGGTCGTAGTGCGCAAAGACCTTTCGATCCGCGACGGCGCCATCGCGCCGTGGACCAGCGCCATGATGCGGGGCGCCGGCTGGGTCGCGGGCGAGATCGAGTGGGTCGCCAGCAACTTCGGCATCGACCTCGAGCGCCCCTGGAACCAGCTGCCCGACAAACAGCGCAAGGCCGTGCTTCACGGGGCCACGCGCGGCGGCGTGGTGTGGGAGGGCCTGCTGCCGCAGCTGCTTCGTCGCATGCGCGCCACCGAGAGCGAGGAGATGAAGCAGTACTACATGCGGTACTTCTCCACGAAGGTGTGCCCTGATTGCAACGGCGCCCGGCTACGCCCCGAGAGCCGCGCCGTACGGGTGGCAGACATGGCCCTCACGGATCTGTGCGCCATGACCATCGAGGCGGCGCTCGCGTGGACGCAGAACCTGAAGCTCAGCGCCGAAGAGGCCGCGATTACCGCAGAGCTGCGCAAAGAGATCTCGTCTCGCTTGGGCTTCTTGGTCAATGTCGGGCTCACGTACCTCACTTTGGAGCGAGCCTCGGCCACGCTCTCCGGGGGCGAGAGCCAACGCATTCGGCTGGCGTCGCAAATTGGCTCCGAGCTCACAGGGGTCATCTACGTGCTCGATGAGCCCAGCATCGGCCTTCACCCGCGCGACAACGAGAAGTTGGTGCAAACGCTGGAGATGCTGCGCGACCTCGGCAACACCGTGATCGTCGTCGAACACGACGCGGAGACCATGCTCCGGGCCGATCACCTGGTGGACTTTGGGCCCGGGGCCGGCGATGCCGGCGGTCGCATCGTAGCGTCGGGTACGCCGGCGCAAATCATGAAGACCACGGCGTCGCTCACTGGCGCGTACCTCTCGGGCAAAAAGACCATCGCCACCCGCGAGCACCGCCGCCAAAGTGAGCGCGCGCTTCGGGTGCGTGGCGCCAAAGAGCACAACCTGCGCGGCGTCGACGTGAGCATCCCTCTGGGCGTGTTTACCTGCGTCACCGGCGTGTCCGGCGCGGGCAAGTCCACGCTCATCAATCGCATCGTGCTACCGGCACTCGAGCGCACGCTCATGGGCGGCACCCAGGCGCCCGGTGTGCACACCGGCATCGATGGCATCGAGCACCTCGACAAGGTCATTGCCATCGATCAACGGCCCATCGGCCGCACACCGCGTTCGAACCCCGTCACCTACACCAAGGTGTTCGATGCCATTCGGGCGCTCTACGCCGGCACCAAAGAGGCCCGCAGTTTTGGCTACGACGCCGGGCGCTTCTCGTTCAACGTCAAGGGTGGGCGCTGCGAAGCCTGCGGTGGAGACGGCCAACGCAAGGTCGAGATGCACTTTCTGGCCGACGTGTATGTGGAGTGCGATCAGTGCAAAGGCAAACGCTTCAACGACGCAACGCTGCGTGTGCTGTACAAGGACAAACACATCGCCGATGCGCTCAACTTGTCGGTGCACGAAGCGCTGGAGCATTTCTCCGTGCACCGAGACATCGTCCGCGGGCTTCGCACCCTCGACGATGTGGGGCTCGGGTATTTGCGTCTAGGGCAAAGCTCGCCCACGTTGTCGGGGGGCGAGGCCCAACGCATCAAGCTCGCCCGAGAGCTGTCGCGCCCGGGCACCGGACGCACGCTCTACGTGCTCGACGAACCCACCACGGGCCTGCACTTCGCCGACGTGGACCGCCTGCTCGGGGTCCTGCAGCGCTTGGTCGATGCGGGCAATAGTGTGGTCGTCATCGAGCACAATCTCGATGTGGTTCGCGCTTCGGACTGGGTCATCGACATGGGGCCCGAGGGTGGCGCTGGTGGTGGTCTCGTGGTGGCCGAAGGCACCCCCGAAGACATTGCCCGCAGCAAAGTGAGCCACACGGGGCAGGCGCTGCGGGACGAGGCCAAGGCGAAAAAGCGGGGATGATCCAACGATCCCCGTGGCTTTGCGGCGCTTGCAGTGGCGCCGAGAGTCCCTTGCTGGGCGAAGGTTGCTGGGGCACTTTGGCCCGAATCATGGGCGCTTCACGGGTTTCCGTGCTGTACTGAAGGCTCCTGGCTTGTTCGCTCCTTGCTGTGCTCGCGACGGTGCCATCGATGAACGGCCTCCGCGCAGCCACGAAAGTCGAGTGACACCATGAAAGACAAAGACTCCGCCAAGGATCTGCTCCGCATCACCAACCAGGTACGCACCAAGCGGGGCATGTCCTACGACCTCAAGTGTCAGACCGACCGCATCACGCTGTGCATGACGCCGCGGGCCACGCCCTCGGATCTGGGCGAGTGGCGTGTCGATGCGTCCACCGGACGCGCCGACGATGGTTTCATGATGAGCGAGTGGGGAGCCACCCGGAGCCTCGCGTTGCAAGCGTTGGCCAAGTCCTGGACCTCGCAGGCCGAGGCCAAGGGGCTCGCAGCCTTCGACTGGGACGCTGTCGCGCTCACGCTCGAAGCCGTTCGCGCGCTGTAGCCGACGGACCCGGCCTGGTACGACGTTAGCGCGGGCGCAGGCGATTGAGCCCGACGACCTCGTCGAAGGCCGTGGACCAACCTTCGTAGCGGACCTTGTAGGTTTGGTCTCGCTCGACGGACAAGATGGTGCCCGGGTACCAGGATGCACCCCAGTAGATGAACACGCGCTCCCCCGCGGCGTAGGCAGCTTTGCCTTTCTTGGGCACATTCTGCGTGCCGCCCGTGGGCGCTTCGGCGGGCGTGCTTGTTGCGGCAGGCGTGCCCGAGTGCGCGTTGCATTGCGCAACCATGGACCCCACCATGGAGAGGCCGATCAGCGCGCCCACGCCAATCATGTAGTATACATACATGCTGCGCGCTTGATTTTGGTAGGCCGCCGCCTGCTGCATGTAGAGGCCCGGGTCGTAGCCGCGAAAGTGCTGCACCGGAGGGGGCATGGGAGCGGCCGGCGCTGTTGGCGGAGCCGGTGCCTGCACCGAGAACGCCTTGTTGCAGTAGATGCAGGTGACCACCAAAGTCCCCATGGCGGGCGGCGGAAGGCCCGCGCCGCAGTGCATGCAGCTGAACGGGCGCAGGTTGCTCATAGCTGGGCGGCCATCTGAAGAACGCCTGGCTGCAGGCGGCGAACCTTGTCCCAGAGGGCGCGGTGCAGCACCTGCATCTGGCTCTTGTAGGGACCCTGCGCCAAGGACTCATCGATGCGCGCCAGCGTGAGGCCCTGCATCACGAGGTCCGTGTCGTGGACGCCGGGGTCGACCGCGATGTTTGCCCATTGGTTTGCGGCGTCGGCGGGCAGCCGGTAGCTGCTCGATGCGAGCCCCTGGGCGCGGTGCGCAAACGCACCCAGGATTTGCTGGCGGATCTCCATGCGCGCATCGCCCAGGTCCGCCGGATCGGCGTAGGTGCCCGTGTATTGTGCGTAGATGGCGCGGCGTTGCTTGTCTTCGGTGGAAAGCTTGCCAATGAACAAGAAGCCCGCGAGCGTGAATCCGAGGGCGAGCAAGGCGCCAAAGCCGTACACCAGAGCCGAGACGATCATCACTCCTAGATCGTCGGTTCGCGCGGCATCCGAGATGCCGCCAATCAGCGCGATGACCGCCAAGATCGACCCAACGACACCCCAGACGCGCATGTAGGCAGCGAGCACCGAACGGCCGCTAAGCCCCGTGGGAAGACCACGGAAGCCGTCGTCTTCCTCGTTGAACACCAGGTGCGTTCCCACGGGGATGAGCGGGACGTACCAGATGTGGAAGAAGCGAGTGCCCAGGAAGGTGGGACCGCAGCGGTCGATGCGACCGTACATGCGCGTGCCGTAGACGATGATCATGGGGGCTTAAGTTTCGCTTGGGAAGTGGGTGTGGGCAAGGGGGCCGGTGGGGCCGAACGGGTTGGAGGTTTCGCTTGGGAAGTGGGTGTGGGCAAGGGGGCCGGTGGGGCCGAAGGGGTTGGAGGTTTCGCTTGGGAAGTGGGTGTGGGCAAGGGGGCCGGCGGGGCCGAACGGGTTGGAGGTTTCGCTTGGGAATGGGGGGGCGGCAAGGGGGCCGGTGGGGCCGAAGGGGTTGGAGGTTTCGCTTGGGAATGGGGGGGCGGCAAGGGGGCCGGTGAGGCCGAATGGGTTGCGAGGTGTCGCTTGGGAATGGGGGGTCGGCAAGTGGGCCGGTGGCCAAGAAGCCTTGGACATCAGGGTCGGACGTGAACACATTGGATCCTATGCATTCTGTCGGGCGAATTCTTGTGACCGGGGCCACGGACGGCATCGGCAAACAAACGGCGCTGGAGCTTGCGCGCCTGGGGCATACGGTGTTGGTCCACGGCCGTACCGCCGAGAAGGCCGCGGCGAGCGTCGAGAGCCTCCGCGGCGAGCTGCCCGGTGGAGCGTTCGTTCCCGTGCACGCGGATCTGTCGTCTTTGCGCTCTATCGGCGCGCTGGTGCAAGGGCTTCGGGGGGCGGACGAACCCCTCCGCGCCATCGTCAACAACGCGGGCGTGTTCATGAACGAACGCGTGCTCACCGAAGACGGCCACGAGATGACCATCGGGGTCAATCACCTGGCGCCGTTTGCCCTGACGATTGGCCTGTTGCCGCTGCTCGGGCGGGACGGCGAATCACGGGTGGTCAATGTGAGCTCCATCGCGCATTCGCGTGGGCGCATTCCCGAAGACGACATGACCGACGCCAACGCCTTCGACGGCTATGGCGCCTACGCCGCGTCAAAGCTGATGAACGTGCTCTTCACGGTGGAGCTTGCGCGGCGTCTCGAGGGGGCCGGGCACCGCAACGTCGTGACTCATGCGCTGCATCCCGGTGTCATCACCACCAAGCTCTTGGCCACGGGGTTCGGCTCTACCGGCGCATCCCTCCAGAAGGGCGCCGAGACCAGCGTGTTCGTCGCCACCTCGGCGACCATCGCGGGGCAAACCGGGCGCTACTACTCGGACTCCCGGGAAGCCCGTCCGTCCGAAGCCTCTCGTGATGCAGCGCTCGCCCAACGGCTGTGGGCCTATAGTGCCGCGCAGACACACCTGGATCTCTAGGGTGGTCCCTATATTTCTTGGCCCGTAAGCGTGCCCGCGCCCGTGCCCGGTCCGTGGCTACGGGTGGACTCTTTGGCGACTGGAATGTAACGTGTACACTGCACGCTATATCCATTGACGCCATGCCGTGTTTGATGTGGACGCACGATGGTTCGCACTCAACAGGATCCGCGTCAGTAGACGTCGAGCCGTTCATGGTCGAGAAATACGCCGACCCATTGGCTCGGCTACCCTCGAAGTTGTGCGAATTCGGGCACGGGCACGGGCACGCTTACGGGGAAGACAAACATAGGGACAGGCTCTAGCCCCTCGGCGCGCTCAGAGCGGTTTTTGCCCCGGTAGCGTTCCGCACATGGGATCGCCCTCGAGACAAGGGGGGCCTGACTTTGGTGTCCGACTCGCCGGTGCGGCTACGGGCGCGCCTTTGCCTGGAGCATGGGACGCTGGCGATACACGCGTGTCGAGAGCTCGCTGCGCGGTATTCCGATCTTCAATGGCACGCGCGAGTTCGGCTTCCAGGGTGGCCACGCGGGCGGCATCGCGCTTGGCGCGTTCGAGGGAGGCCGACTGGTCCATCGAAAGTGAGAGCACCTGCGCTTCGGCGCGGGATGCGCGCGGCAGGGCATACCCAAAGACCGCCACGCTTGCCAGTGCGACCGCGAGCATCGTCCCGAGCGCAAACCCGAAGGCGAGTTGCTTGCGGCCCTCGCGCTGTGATTGCTCCATTGCACGTGCAGAATCGAGCGCCTGCCGATGGAGTAGCTCGGCTTCTTGCATCCGAAGGCGATGCCGCGTCTCTTCCAGCTCGGCGTCGTGCACGGCGGCGCGTCGCGCGGCCTCTTGTTGCGCCTGACGGACGCGCTCATCGGCCAGGCGAGCCTCGGCGCGGCGACGCTCCTCTTCGGCTTGAGCAGCTTCGCGCTCTGCGCGCTGCCTTGCGAGCTCGGCGGCCTGAATGGCGGCAGCGTGTGCCCGCTTTTTGTCTTGCTCGCGCTGCTCTTCGAGCGCGGCCAGCTCGCGCAGGCTCGTGGTCACCGATTCGTCGCGGCGCATTTTCACCATGCTCAGGGCCTCCCGAATGGAAGCTCTGACCCGCGAGGTGTCGCCGGCGTTGGGTGCCTCGAGTGAATTTTTACTTGTTGCCCTGAATCACGAGGGACCAGGTCTTGTTGGCGTCGCAGGAGCCGTCCTTGCTCTTGACGAGCACATTGACCGTCCGCGAGTCGTCCGACGAGTTGGCCGTATAGGCCTCGCCCCACGAGAGCGAGGCCATGTCCGTACGGCTTCCCGGCTCTTCGGACTTGGTGGTTTGTGTCGTGCACTCCACCGCGTCGGTCTCGGTGTTCATGTACACGAACAGGTCGAAGTCCTTGCCCGACGGAGACACGAGCGTAAGGCGCGCAGCCATGGGGTTCGAGAAGACCGAGGTCTTCTTTTCTTGCACCCGCAAGCGGAACCACTCGGTGCACGACCCCTGGACGCTCAAGGTGGAGTCACCGTCGTCGCCGGCAATGCCTCCGAGATCATGCGCCGTTTGGCACGTGTTCGGCGGGGTCACCTTCGGCGGAGCGGGCGTTTCTTCGGTCTCGTCTTGTCCCTTGCTGCTGTCCTGCGTCGGCTTCGTCTCGGGCGTGTCGACGGTGACGGGCGTAGGGGCGGCGGGGGCGGGAGTTGTGGGCGCGGGGCTCGACGCCGCCGGTGCTTTGGGGGGCTCCGTGCCGGCCCACTCGGGTCGCTCGCCCCCGGATTCCTCTGCAGCGCAGCCAGCGAGGATGGCGGTGAGGACGACGGTGAGGGCGACGGCGTTGCGCATGTAGGTTCTCTTAGCACCTTCTGCGCCACTGTAGCCCTCTAGCAATTGCGGCACGTTAGCGATGCCGCGTGCCAGAGTTTGAGGGCTGGCGGCATACAAGGGGGTGGATCAGCTGGTCATCACCCTCGTTCGGCGGC
>JBIKNA010000048.1:0-28046 GCA_044358965.1 Polyangiaceae bacterium | reverse complement strand
GGTGGGCGATGCATCGTTGCTCCGCGGCGACTTGTTGCTGCGCGCCGGCGCCTTCGACCGCGCTCTGCAGCTCTATCTCAGCGTCAAAGAGCAGTTCGACCCCATCCGCGTGAAGGTCGAAGATTTCGTCGACAAGACACCGGACGACAAGACGTTCTACGACAAGCTCAGCCAAGCGCAGCTCGACGCCCTCGATCAGAACGATCAGATCCCGTCCATTGCCGTGCGCTGGGCCCGCGAGGCCGAAGACGGTACGTTGGCATTTGCCGTCATCGACGACGTGAACCAGTGCAAGAGCATGTTGCGGCAGTCGTACAGCCTCATCGACAAGCTCGGGGTCATCGTCAACGCGGCCAACCGCGTGCGGGCGTTCCCCGAACTCTTGGCCGGCGAAGAGAGCGCCCTCGGGCTTCTCAACCGATTGTCCAAGGCTCGCCTCGATGTGGCCCGAGGCCTCGATCGGGAAGAGCCCGCGCAGCTGTCCGGTGAGATCGCCCAGGTGCGCGAGCAGCGGCGGCAGCTCATGGGCGCCATCGACGGCCTGCCCATCAATAGCGCAGGCTTTACCGCCCGCGAGACCCAAGGCACCAAAGCCTGGAACCTGGTCTCCCAAGACCTATCCCGGCAGGTGCTGCAGCTCGACCAGATGCAGGCCACCATCAACGGCCTGCGTCGCATGCTCAAAGAAGACGCGCAGCGCGGCATCGCGCGAGACGCGACCACCATTCGACGCTTCACCGACGAACTCGACGCCAACGAGCGCGACCTCAAACAACGCAACAAAGAGGTTGCCGAGCTTCGGCAGCTCATCGACGCAGGCCGCGGCCAGGTGGGTCTAGGCGACGCCCGCTACCAAAACGACGCCGTCGCGCGCTCGCAGTTCCGCGATGTGCTCGACCGCGAGATCATGCTCCTTGGCCAAGGCAAAGGTGGCGCCCAAGCCCAGCGCTACGCCGAGCGGGTCAAGCCCTCGCTGCAGCAGGCGCGGCAGGTCGAAGACCGGCTCATCACGGCGTTCAACGCCCTCGAAGCCGAAGTCGAAAAGCGTGTCCTCGGTCTTCGGCAACAGGTCGACGCCGAGCGCGTCAAGATCAACACCTACAACGCCCAGCTCGCCCTGCTCGACGACGAGGCCAAGGCCTTGGTGGGGCAGGTGGCCCGGCGGAACTTTGGCATCGTTCGGGACCGCTTGCGGGGCATGGTGCTTCGCGCCGACGTGGGCATCACCGAACAAGCATGGGAAGTGCGCGAAGAAGAGCTTGAGCGGGTGCACAACCTGCAGACAGAGCGCGCGCGGGAAGAGCAACTGCTCGACGAGGAGTTGCGCGAAGTGCTCGACGACTCGGGCGGCGGTCGCTGAGCGTTTGGGCATGTTCGTTGGACTCTCGTATCGCGTGCACGTGGAGCTAGATTGGCGATGAAGAAGGCACGGTCCGCTTCGGTTCTAGGTATCGCTGGGGTGTTCACACTCCTGTCGTTTGGGGCCCTGCACGCGCCCCCCGCTGCGGCGCAACCCGCCGGAGCGCCCAAGAAGGCGGCCGATGCCGGTGTCGCCGCGGCCAAAGGCGCCGACGCGTCCACGGCGGCGGCGAGTGCGACCGACGCGTCCACCACTGCGGTCGCGGCCGACGCCGGTGCAGCGCCCGCGGCCTCGGAGACCCCGAGCGCCCAGGCCCCGTCGCTGGCCACCGCGCGCAAGGTGTTCCCGCCGCCGCCGCCGCCCAGCAAAGAGCAGATCGCCGCGCTCGAGGTCATGCGCTCGGAAATCGACGCCTACGAAAAGGGCGCCAAAGAGTACCGAGACACGGTCTCCACCATCATCAAGCTGCACTACGAGACCAAGAAGAAGGAAATCCTCTCGGGGCTCGATCGTGAGATCGTCATCGAGAAGGCCGAACTCAAGAAGGCCCGCGAGGTGGCCATCAAGCGCCTCGAAGAGTTCGTTGCAACCTACAGCGGTACCCGGGCGCACCCCGAGGCCACGCCGGACGCCATGTACCGCTTGGCCGCGCTCTACGAAGAGCGGGCACGCTCCGAAGACGCCGCGGAGCCCATGGAAGTGGGGCTCCTGCCCGCCATTGCGCTCTACAAGCGGGTGATCCGCGAGTACCCGAAGTACCGGGAAATCGCCGGCATCTATTACTTCTTGGGCCACGCATACATCGACTCGTCCCGGATCAACGAGGGCCAGCAGGTTTGGCGCTCGCTGGTTTGCCACAACAAGTTCGCGTACCCCACGCCGCCAGACCCAAAGAACCCCGAGCGCGACACCCTGATGCCGCTGCCGCAGGATCACGACGAGGCCTACTGGAACGCCTGGCGCGTTCGGTACCACGACGCGAAGACTGTTCGAAAGGGCAACCCCGACACCACGTATACGGACCCGTATCCGTCGGACTGTCAGCCCCTCGCCCAAAACCTCCAGCCCGGCCAAGACATCAAGTACGTGGCCGAAATCTGGTGGCAGATCGGCAACTGGGAGTTCGACCAGCTGGACTTCGGCTCGGGCATCACCAAAGACGAGCCCGCAGCGGTGTGGGGCTACAACCGAGCGGCCAGTGCCTACCAGCAGGCCATGAAGTTCAAGAAGCCGCCGTTGTTCGGCGTCTCGCTCTACAAGTACGCCTGGACGCTCTTCAAGCAGCAGCGCTACGAGGCCGCCACCCGAGAGTTCGTCAAGCTACTCCAGTACACCGACGAGCAAGAGAAGCTCACGGGCGACAAGGGCGCGGACTTCCGTACGGAGGCCTTCACGTACATTGCCGGCTCGCTCACCAACGTCGATTTCGTTGGCCCGGCGGCCGAGGATCCGTTCATCCAGCGGCCCGACATCATCGACACCGAGCCGCGGGCCGACGTGGTCGAGAAGAAACTCCACATCGCCCTCGACCGCATCAAGGATCCGGCGCTCATCCCCCAAGACAAGCCCTGGACCATCGACGTCTACAAGGCGCTTGCCACCGAGTACCGAAGCCTCAACCAGTATCTCAATGCCATCGAGACCTACGAGCTCATCCTCAAGAAGTGGCCGATGGACCCCACGGCGCCGGATGTGCAGAGCGCCATGGCCGAGACCTACGACCAGATCCTTCTGACCAAGAAGCCTGGCACCCCCGAGCACGACCAGTACTCGGCCAAGGCCCTCGAGGCCCGCACGGCGCTTGCCAACTACATCGGCAACACGCCCTGGGTCGACGCCAACAAAGACAACCCGGCGGCCATCCAGAACGCCGAGCGTTTGGTTCGCGGCGGCTTGCGACAAGCCGCGGCGCAGCACACCAACAACGGCAAAGCTGCGCTGCTGGCCGCCAACGACACCGGTGACGCCAACCGGCAGCTCGAGCTCTTGAGCCGCGCCGCCACGGAGTATCGCCTGGCCGGCATGGGCTGGCTTGGGTACCTGAAGCAAGACGAAAACGCACCGGACGCCTACGAGAGTCGCTACTGGCTCGCCGACGCGCGGCGCCAGCAGCTGCGCATCCAGGTGATCTTGCACAAGCTCGCCAAAGACAAGTTCCCCGAGCCCACGCGCAAAGACATCGACGAGGCCCTCGCAGCGTCCATCGACGTGCGTGACTCCAACGAAGACGACAAGTACCTCGACAACGCCGCATTCTTCGTCGTCGACATTTCCGACGTCGACCGCGATGTGTCCTACCAGCGCTTCGAAGACAGCAAGGGCACCCAAGGCGTGGCCCAGCGCACCGAGGTCAAGTTCGACTCCGACCAGGTCGACACGCGCAAGGTCATCAAGGAGCCGGTGCCGCCGGTGGTGCTCCAGGGCATCCAGGCCCGCGACGAATACGTCCAGCGGGTGCCCGCGGCCCTCGACGTCGAGAAGAACGGCGTCAAGTATCAGTACTACTCCGCCGAGGTGTACTTCTTGTACGGCCAGTTCGACGAGGCCAAGGCCCGCTTCGAACCCATGTGGAAGGACCACTGCGGCAAAGACGAATACGGCTTCAAGGCCTGGGAGAAGCTCATCACCATGAGCAACCTCGACCGCGATGCGCCGAGGTCCACGCAGCTCGCCGAAGCCGAGAAGGCCCACAGCTGCGCCTTCAGCGCCGCCCAGTCTGGGCAGGCCGGTCTCATCGTCAACCCCACGTTGCAAGAGGCCAGCTACGTCCGCGCCCGCGAGAAGTTCGAGCAGGCGCGCAAGGCCCCCGAAGGCCCAGAGAAGAAGAAGCTCTGGCTCGAGGCTGCCGGGCTCTACGAGGCCGCGCTGCAGGCCGCACCGTCGCGTGACGAGGCGCCGGAGGCGGCCATGAACGCCGCCTTCGCGTACAAGCAGGTGGGCGAGTACAACAAGGCCATCGAGCTCTACAACAAGTTCATCACCGAGTACGGCTCCGATGCGTTGCTCACCAAGCTGCAGAAGGGCGACGCCAAGGCCAAGGTGGGCCCGGACCCCAAGCGCTACGAGCAGCGGCTCAAGTTCTTGACCGACGCCTACGACGCCTTGGGCGAGACGTATTACGGCTTCTTCAATTACCAGCGCGCCGCCGAGACCTACGACAAGGTGGCCGCCAACGAGCGCTTCGACTCGGACAAGCGACGCATCGCGGCCAAGAACGCCATGGTGCTGTTTGCAAACATGGCCCAGAAAGACAAGATGCTTGCGCAATACAAGCTCTTGACCAAGCTCGGCCCGTCGTCCGAGGAGAAGGCCAACGCGGACTATCTTGTGGCCGACTACGACCACAAGCAGTGGAACCCCACGGGCGGCGACTCCGGTCAAAACCGTCAGTACCGCATTGGGGCCACGGCGGCGCTCATGGACTTCTTCCAGAAGAACCGCGCGAACGCTGGAGCCGCCAAGTACAACGTCGAGGCCGCGCACAAGGTTGCGCACATGATGAAGTCCTCGAACGACCCGGGCTACCGAACGTGGCACAAGAACACCATCGCCGCTTGGGAGGCGCTGAAGGCGCGCCCGGTGGGCAAAGATGGCAAGAACGAAGCCATGGGCCCCCCCTATGCCGACTACGCGGCGGAGGCCGACTTCACGTTGGTCGACGAACAGATCAAAGACAAGTACGACACGGACGCGCGGCACAAGTATGCCGGCGCTGTCAGCGACGTCGTGGGTGAGTCCGACGCCACGGGCAAGGTCCTCAAGACCGGGCGGTTTCAAGATAACGCCAAAGAAGCCGAGAAGTGGGACCTCGAGCTCGAGCGCATCACCAAGACCTATCCGTCGGTGGAGTGGGTTCCCGCCGCCATCGCGCGCCGCGGGGCGCTGTACGATCAGCTTCGTACGGGGCTCTACAACACGGTGCCCCCGGCGCTGAAGTTCTTCACGGCCAAAGAAGAGGCCTTCCTGAAGACCCTCGAAAACAGCGGCCGCGACGACCTCGCCGACAAGGCCGACGAGCTCAAGACGGCCAAGCGCGAGTTCTGGCGCAGCAAAAAAGAGCGTGAGCTCGCCGGCGCCGACGAGATCATGACCAAGTACTACGCCACCAGCGTGGCCATGGCCCGCAAGTACAACGTGCGCAACCCGCAGGTTCAGAAAGCCGTGGGACGCCTCGCTTACTTCACCGACATCATCGGCGATGCCAAGCTCAAGGAGTACGTCACCAAGGTCACGGACCCGAACGACAGCTCCCGTAAGCTCGACTACAAAGATGGACAGTACATGCAGTCGCGCCCGGGCATGTTGCCGGCGCCGCCGCTCAACGGCAACGCACAGCCCCTGCCGGCGGTGCCCTGAGGTCATGACCATGATCATCAAACACGCGCTATTGCCCGCGAGCTTCGCTCTCGCGCTGTCGTTGGCCGGTTGCGGCGGCAAAGACCCGCCCAAGGTTCCCGAGGGCGGCGGCGACGCCGGCGCCGGACAGGTCGTCAGCGACTCCAACGGCACGCAGGTCGGCATCAAAGACGACCACGTGTCTGGCCTCTCGGGCAACGCCAAAGAGGCTTACGACAAGGGCTTCAAGGCGTGGCTCGAGGGCGATCTTGCCGGGGCCAAGAAGGGCTTCAAAGAAGCTGCCGCGGCGGATCCGAAGTCACCGTCGCCGCACTACTCGCTGGGGGTGGTGCTCGAGCGCCTGGGCGAGCTCGCGGATGCGCAGCAGGAGTACCGTGCGGCGTTTACTGCGTCGCCCGAACACGAGCCGTCCATTGGCGCCTTTGCGCTTTCGCTCGCCAACTCGGGGCACGCCGGCGAGGCCGATACGTTTCTCACCGACAAGAAGTCCAAGATGCCGCAGTCGCCGGCCATCCTGACGTACCTGGCCGAGGTGAAGTCCTTGGCCAAGGATCACGGCACGGCGCAGCAGATGGCCCAAGACGCCCTGCGCATCAACCCCGACTTCAAGCCCGCCATGGTGGCCATTGCTCGCGACCACTGGCGCGCGCGCAAAATCGAGCTCGCCAAGTATGCGCTTCAGGCCGTGCTCGACGGCTTTGGCGAAGGCAGTCCTGCCCGTGACAAAGACAACCCCGAGGCCCACGTGCTGCGGGGGCTCATCGACCGCGAGGCCGGGCGCCGTGCGGCCGCCATGGCCGACTTCGAGGCGGCCTACCAAAAGCGGCCGGACATGGCCGAGTGCTTGGTGCAGCTCGGGGCCATGAAGCTCGAAGCCGGCAACGCCCAAGAGGCCTTGCCATTGCTCGAGAAGGCCGTGCGCTACGCGCCCAAGGTGGCCCTCGGGCACCTTCACCTGGGCGACGGCTATCGGGTCATGGGCCGCATCCCCGAAGCGAAACAAGAGTTCGACCAGGCACTCTCCCTCGACTCGACGCTGGCCACGGTGCACTACAACCTTGGGCTCCTGTACCTGTTTGCCCCCAGCGTTCCCGGCACAAACGCCCAAGACCAAACCAGCTCGGCCATCAAAGAGTTCGAGACCTACAAGACCATGCGCGGCCCGAAGGCTGCGCCGGGCGCCACCGACGACGTCGATGACTTGCTGAACCGCGCCAAGGCCAAGCAGGCCGAACAAAAGAACGCCGCGGCCGTTGTGGCGGCCCCGGCCTCCAGCGCTGCCCCCGCGGGCAGTGGCGCTGCAGGAAAGTGAGAGCTACGATCATGAACATGAGCAAGACCCTCGGCGTGGTGGCAGCGGTGGCCCTCGCAACGTTTGCGGCGCCCGACAGCGCCATGGCGCAGCAAAAGGGCGTCATCACCATCAACGAGGTCACCATCGTCGGTCGTGTGCAGAAGCCCGTTGCCTCCGTCGACGTCAGCAAGATCCAGGCAAAGCTCACGCTTGCCGAGCTCAAGCAGCCGTTCCTCGATCGCATCGAAGAAGCCACGCATCACGATCCGTTCTGACACAACGGTCGGGTCTTCTTCGTGCTTCGCGTCGTAGCGGCCTTGATCGCCCTCGGCTGCATTGCGGCCAGTTTGCACCGGGTGCGGATCGTGCTCGGGGCCACTGCGCTCGACACCGAGAGCGTGCTCCAAGCGCTGCGCCAGCGGCCCAAACACGAATGGGTTTCAGCGTTCGAAACCCTGGCCCGGCGGGCTCCAGAGTCGTCCTTTGAACGCGCGTTGGCCGAGGCCCTGCGCGCGCCGCGCGCCAAGCGGGCGGCGCTTGTGCATGCCGTGTTGCGTGAACTCGACTTCGAACTCGGCCGGTGGCTCAAGGTCCCAAGGCTCTGTGCCAGCATCGCCACCAGCGGCTGCCTTTTCGTTGGGACCATGATCTTGCGGGCGGCGCTGGTCAGTGGCGACGTGTTCGACACGGACCTCACGGACCTGGTTACCGTGGGGGTTGCCGGGCGTGCCCTCGACGTTGCGGCGACGGGCATTGTCGGCGCGGCGGCTTGCATCGGGCTCCACGGCGCCTCTCTCAAGCTCAAGCGCGCCGAGGCCACGGGGGCCGATCGGCTCGTCGAGGCGCTGGAAGAGGGGGCGCTGTTGCTCGACGCGCAGGAGTCCGCAGACGTCGACGCGCACGCCGGAGAGGGCGAGGGCGATCCCCCGGCTCCACTGCCACATGGGGTGCCAGTGTAGGCGCGTAGGCCCCAACAATTGGCTTTTTGCGCCCGCGGCTGGAACTTTTGCGTTCGTTGCTGGTCCAACCCTCAAATATTCGTGTACCTTGGGCAAATCGGCGCGTTCTGATTCCTAGAGCCATACCGATGGTCCGTGGGCTTACCCCTTTGTACGTACTGGAGCACGCATGAACGCAGGGCAGGGACCCCAAGCACAAGCTGGCAACAAGC
The DNA here is from genome assembly GCA_044358965.1 of Polyangiaceae bacterium. Lineage (GTDB taxonomy): Bacteria > Myxococcota_A > Polyangia > Polyangiales > Polyangiaceae > SXNL01. The sequence goes on along the minus strand of JBIKNA010000048.1, from coordinate 19,865 downwards.
CGGGGCAAATGACCGCCGTGATGCGGGCCATGGCTGTTGCCACCGGCCCCAAGGTCCTACGCATTGGCGTGGTTCAGCGCGGTCGCATCGTCGAGGAGCGCGTCATCAAGCAGCGCACCACGGTGACCGTGGGCCAGAACGAAAAGAACATGTTCATCGTGCCGGCGGCCAGCGTCCCCGCCCAGTTCAAGCTCTTCGAGCTGATCGGCATGGACTACCACCTGAACTTCGTCGATGGCATGACCGGCCGCGTCGCGCTCGCCACGGGCATCACCGACATCGCGTCGCTCAAGGGCCAAGCCAAGCGCGTGGGCAACCAATACCAGGTCAAGCTCACCGAAGAGGCACGCGGCAAAGTCGTGGTGGGCGACACCACGTTCTTGTTCCAGTTCGTGGCACCACCGCCGGTGCAACCGCGGCCGCAGCTCCCGCTGGCGGTCAAAGGGGGCCTGGCCAACCAGATCGACTGGTCGCTCACCATCATCGCCGCGTTCAGCTTTTTGCTGCACTTCGGCTTCGTTGGGGCCATGTACTCCGACTGGATGGACCCGGTCGTCAGCGACGACGTCAACATCGGTCAGCTGGTCGACCTCGTCAAAAACATCCCCGCGCCGCCAGTTCCCGAAACCCCGGAGCCGACCACCACGGCAACGGCAACGGCAACGGCAACGGCCACTTCGCAGCAGCCCACGGCCGGTCGTTCGACGGCTGCCAGTGGTCCCAGCGGCGGTAGCCGCGGCCAGGTCAGCGAGTCCCGTGCAGCGGCGTTGTCGGCCCAAGCCGAGCAAATGCAGATGGCCATGTTGGCCTCGTTGGGCGGCGGCACGGCCACGCAGGGAGCGCTCAATCGCAGCGACATTCCGCCCGTCGACCTCAGTGGCGCAGCGGCGTCGGGCGCCGGTGTCTCTCCGGGTGCGGGCGATCTCAAGTTCGGTGCAGGCGGTGCGCCGGTGCAGGGTGGCAAGGGTACGGGCCTTGCGGGCATCGGCGGCGGCACGGCCGCGGGCGCCGGCACGGGCGCCGGCACCGAGCGCAAGGTCGAAGGCCCCAAGGGCGACGCCCAAATCGGCGGGCACAGCGCCTCGGTGCCCATCTCCGACGCCGACCGCGTCATTGCCGGTCTTCGTGCGGGTTTCCGCTCCTGCTACCAGCAGGGCCTCGGCCAAGACCCGACCATGAGCGGCAAGGTCATCATCAGCGCCAAGGTTGCCCCCACTGGCGAAGTCAGCTCCGCCGACGTGGCCAGCAACACGGGCTTGTCCCCGGCGGTGGCCAGCTGCATCGCACGCAAGGTGCGCAACGCCCAGTTCACGGGCAACGGCCAAGGCTCCACGCTGCAGATTCCCGTCACCTTCGTGCAGCAGGGCGGCGCCAAGTAGTCTTAGGCTCGCTGCGGGTCGCACCCAAGAAGGTCGCTGCCTCTACGGAGACAGCGGCCTTCTTCGTTTTGGACCTTAACCGTTTGGTGCGTTCGGCCGTGGCTTAAGTCGAATGAATGCCGAACGGCCGCGAGGCATCTATACAGTAGACCACGGCGTGACGTTTGCGCCCTGGCTCACCACAAAGTGTTGCGATTCTAGACACTTGCAAGAGTCAATGGTGGGTTGACTTACCTACTGTACCAAAGTAGAGTAGCTGCCGTTGATCTGCTCCTCGGGGAGACCTCCGTACACAATGCACTTTCGAACTTGGTTGAAGAGCGTCGGGGTCATGGCAGTGGTCGCCTACGCGGCATCGCCCGCCATCGCCCAGACAGGTGGCGGTACCGGTGGCCAAGCCGGCCAGAATGGTGCGGCGCCTGCCGCTGCCGTCGGTGGCGGACAGGTCGCGCGCAAGCGCCTCAGCCCCGAAGAGCAAACGGCCGAGGCCGACCGTCACATCACGCGTATGGAGCAAACCTCTCGCGGCGTAAGCAAACAGGTCGAGGGTGCGCGGCAGAAGGCCGACGTCGTCAAGACGCTCTGCCTCAACGACAAGCTTTCCCAGGTCAACGTTGCCGTGCGCTCCGCCAAAGACTGGCGCCAGCAGCTGGGCGCGGCCATCCAGCGCAAAGACACCGAAGCCGCCGATCACAAGTTCACGCTGGTCACGGTTCTTCGGCAGCGCACCGATCAATTGGGCGCCGAAGCCAACCAGTGCATCGGCTCCGAGGCCGTGGTCTTGGGCGATGCGAAGGTCACCACCACCGTCGACCCGACCATCCCGCAAGACCAAGCGAATTATCCGCCGGGCCCTGGCGGCGAGCCGGTCACGACGATTACTCAACCACCTTATTGCACCAGCTGCACGCGATAGGTACAACGCTGGCGACACGACTTTCCGGAAGAAGGGCGTCGCGAAAGGGAGCGTTTGGGCCCGTTCGCTCAGGGAACTCCTGCAGATGGTCATGATGGCTTCGAATAACTCGCTTACTTGCGCCTCGCGCGCCTTGGGTCGCAGCCGTCGAACGTTCGCGCTTGGCGCGGCCTCCGTGGCGTCTTTTGCGCTTGCAGCACTGCTGCCCGGGTCCGCTGCCGCCCAAGAGTTCCTCAAGGACCGCCGCTTCTCCGAGGGCGCCGGCATCCGCGCGGGCGACATCGAGTTGCACCCGGGCATCGCAGCCGAGGGCGGCTACGACTCCAACTGGTTCCTGCGCAGCAACAAGACTGCGCCAGACAACGTGAACAGCGAGCCCACCGTGCCCGTCGAGGGCACTGGGCTCATGCGCTTCACCCCATCGCTGACTTTGTCCACCGTTGGCGTGCAACGCACCGAGGGTGGCGACGGCTTCCTGCAGCCGGCGCCGCTTCGTTTCCGTGCGTCGCTCGACGCGACGTACCGCCTGTTCTTCGGCAACAGCGAGACAACAGACCAGCGAAACCTCTCGGCCAACGCCACCGCGCGTGCCGATATCTTCCCCGATCGTCCCGTCGGCGGGTCCATCTTCGCCGGTTACGGCCGCGAAGTTCGCCCCACGGTTGCTGCAGCAACCGCCAACGGTGGCATCTTCGGCAACCCCGACAACTCGTTTACCCGCAACAGGGTCAATGGTGGCGCAGAGCTCGCGCTGCAGCCCGGTAGCGGCACGTTGGATGTGCGCTTCGGCTACCAGTTCACGGGGCTGTTGTTCGAGGAGCAGGTTGGCAAGTCGTTCAACAACTTCACGCACGACGTGACGGTTCGCAACCGCTGGAAGTTCCGCCCGCGTACGGCGTTGTTCCACAACACGTCGGTGCAGTTCCTGACGTTCCCCGACAAGGCCGGAACGAACATCTTCCTGCAAGACCAGACCCCACTCCGCTCCACGTTGGGCCTGACGGGTCTCATCACCAACGGCTTTGGTCTGACGGCGGCGGCGGGCTATGGCACCACGCTCTCCAATGACGGCAGTGTCTCCTTCAACAAGCAGTTCGATAGCTTGGTCGCTCAGGTCGAGGGTACTTTCTACCTGACCGCGAACCCCGCAACGCAAGACCCGAGCAAGGTGTCGCTCTCGGTCTCCACGCTGTCGCTCGGTTACACGCGTGATTTCCAGACGAGCTACCTGTCGAGCTTCTACTCGTCGGACCGGGGCTACGCGCGCCTCGCGTACTTCATCGGCGGCCGGGCGCTCGTCTCGCTCGAGGGCGGCGTGGCTGCACTTTCGTACCCCGACGTCTTCCAGGTGCAGGGCACCACGCCCACGCTCGTCAAGACCGAGTTCACCGATGTTCGCGCGAACAGCACACTGTTCGGCGAGTACCGTTTCACCGATGCGTTTGGCGTCAACGCCACCATCGAATACGCGCAGAACTTCAGCGGCTCCCGCATTCCGCAGGGCCTTGGCCCCACGGGGCAACCCACCTTCTTCGACATGAACTGGCAGCGCATCCAGGCCTTCCTGGGCGTTCGCTACTTCATGTGAGGCGCCCCGTGCTGTTGCGAGGCTCGAGGGTTCTGCGAACCCCAACATCGCCTCGGGCCGCGGGTCTGCGGCGTACGTCTCGGGTGTTCACCCTTGCGCTTTGCCTTGGGTGCCTTGCGTTCTTGCCCGGAGCGGGGTGCAAAGGCTCACGGCCGGCGGCGCCGCGCAATTTGCCCGTGGCCACCCCCAGCACCACCGTGGGACCGGGCGACGTCTTCGAGGTGCACGTGTTGGGCGAGAACAACTTGCCCAAAGACTTCCGCGTGCAGCCCGACGGCAGCGTGAACTTTCCTTACGTCGACAAGATCACCGTGGGCGGGCTCGAGCCCCAAGAGATTGCGCTTCTCATCAAAGACAAGCTCAAGGCCGCCAAGATCCTTCATGATCCGCAGGTATCCGTCATCGTCCGGAGCTACAACTCCAAGAAGGTCACCATCATCGGGCAGGTGACCAAGCCCGGCAACTTGCCGTTCAACGAGGGCATGAAGCTTGTCGAGGCGCTGTCCTTGTCCGGATGGTTCACGTCGCTGGCCGAAAGCAACCACGTGATCCTGACGCGGCAGGTTGCGGGGGGCAAGACCGTCACGGCCATCGTCAGCGTGGACGCCATCACCGATGGCCAGCAAGCGGACATCCCGCTCCAGGCCGGCGACACCATCAAGGTCGAGCAGAAGATCTTCTAGGCGGCAAAGCGCGGGAGGCGCACAGATCCGTGAAGCCCAACCTGTTGTTCCTGCTTACTGGCGGCACGTTGCTGATGACCCCACGGGAGGCCGAAGACGGCGCTCGGCTGTCGTTGGACCCGGGGGCCCAGGCGCGGGACTTGGTGGACGAAGTCCCGGCGCTGGGGCGCCTGGCCGACATCGAAATTCGTGCGGTGTGCAACATGGACTCGGCGGACATGCAGCCGTCGAATTGGCTTCAGATTGCTCGGGCGGTGCATGGGGCCCTCTCGTCGGGCGAGCATCAGGGCGTTGTGGTCATCCACGGCACGGACACCATGGCGTACTCGGCGAGCGCCTTGGCGCTCTTGCTGGGCCCAGTGCCGCGGCCAGTGGTGCTGACGGGGGCCCAGCGGCCCTTGGCCGAGGCCCGCACCGATGCGCGCGACAACCTGATCAACGCAGCCTTGGTGGCATCGCTGCCCGTGCCCGAGGTGAGCATCGCCTTTGCGTCGCGGGCCCTTCGTGGTGTGCGCGCCACCAAGCGCGACGCCTGGGCGCTCTCGGCTTTCGAGTCGCCCAACTGCGATGCGCTCGTGGAGCTTGGCCTCGAGGCCATCGTGGCGCCGCACGTGCGCCCTGCGGGGCAGCTTGCGCCCATCGACGACCGGTTGGAGCCACGCGTGCTGGCCGTTCGCCTTTTCCCGGGGCTCGATCCGGCGCTCTTGCGCGGGGCCATTCGGGCGGGCGTCAAAGGTCTCGTGCTCGAGGCCTACGGCAGCGGAAGTTTCCCCAGCCACGAGGGATCGTTGGTGCCCGTACTCGAAGAGGCGAGGGCGCATGATGTACCGGTGCTGGTGGTGTCGCAGTGTTTTCGCGGTTTCGTCGACTTGGGACGTTACGAGGCCGGGGCACTGGCCCTGTCCGCCGGCGCCATCGATGGTGGCGACATGACCGCCGAGGCCGCGCTGGCCAAGATGATGGTTGGGCTTGGGCGCTTTGGTGCGGGCCCGGCATTGCGCGCCTACCTCGAGGCAGACGCGGTGGGCGAACGCACGGCCAGGTAACGTTCGCTAGGCCGACTTGCCCGGTGCCGGGCGCGCGTAAAAAGAGGACTTCAGGTATGCGCCCACGCCGCGCTGCACCAGGATCTTGACGACGGCACCAAAGGGGACCGCCAAGAGCACACCGAGGAACCCGAACAGGGTGCCCGCCGCCATCATGGTGACGAGCACCTCGAGCGGCGCGAGCCCCACCGAGCGCCCCACAATGCGTGGCGTCACGACCATGCCGTCGATGATCTGCACCGAGACCATGACGACGGCCACGGCGGCCACTTGCCCGGCACCGTGCCAGTCGAGAATGGCCATGGCCAGCGCCAAAGTAAGCCCGATGGCGAAGCCAATGTAGGGGATAAAGGCCAGCATGCCGGTGAGCACACCGATGGGCACGGCCAAGCGAATGTCGACGATGCGCAGCCCCGTGGCATAGAGCGCCGCGAGCACGATGTTGGTCGTGATCTGGCCGCGCACGTAGCCGCCCAAGGTCTTGTGGATTTGCGCCGCGACGTCGGAGACGGGCTCGGCCCAACGCCGCGGAATGAGCTGACGCAAGCGCGCCACGATGCGGTCGAAGTCGATGAGCAGGTAGAGCGCAAACACGGGAACGATGAGCGCGCTCAGTACCACCGCGAGGTAGCCAAGGGTGCCGAACAGCGCCGTGGCCCCCGTGCCCAGGATCCCGGCCAAGGTGGCCTGCGCGCGGTCGCCCAGCGCTTTGTTGAGCTCGGCGATGCTGTGCGGCACCTTGACGTGCACGGTTTTCCAGAGCCAGGGTTCCGCGCGCGTCTGTAGACCTTGCAGCTGCGCAGGCAGCTCCGACGCGGCCTGGGACAGCTCTTCGATGAACATGGGTACGGCGAAGATGAGCACGGTGCTCACGGATGCCACGATACCCAACATGACCAGTGCGGCCCCGAGCGCCCGGGGGACTTTGAGGCGCTCGAGCCGATCGACCCAAGGGTCGAGGGCGTAGGCCAGCAAGAACGCCAAGAACAGGGGCACAAGCACGCCGCGAAGGACGTAGGCAAGCCCCAGCACGGACAGCGCGCCCAATGCGATGGCGACCTTCCAGAAGGTGGCGATCCTCGGGCTCTCGGGGTGCGGCGGGGGATCGCTGGGCGGATCGCTCATGGCAGGTGGCTTCGGCGATGATAGCGCCGCGCGAGATCGGCGCCGAACGTTTTGCGTGGGGAACTGCCGTGTGCGCCACGCTATATGTGGTTACCGATGTCCCTGCCTCCCTTCGACGAGAACCAGCCGCGGCCCGTACCTTCCATCGATGCCCAAGATGGCAAGACCCTGGAACGCCTCGTCGGCGTCATGCGGCGCCTGCTGTCGGACGACGGTTGCCCTTGGGATCGGGAGCAGACCTTCGAGTCGCTCAAGAAGTATGTGCTCGAGGAGGCCTGCGAGGTCATCGATGCCATCGAGGAGGGGAGCCGCCCCGCCTTGCGAGAAGAGCTCGGTGATCTGCTGCTGCAGGTGGTGTTCCAGGCCGAGCTGGCGCGGCGCGAGGGGGCCTTTGCCATCGACGATGTGGTGACGAGCATCGTCGACAAACTGGTGCATCGGCACCCGCATGTCTTTGCGGTGAATGGCCAGCGCCTCAGCGTCAAAGACGCCGATGAGGTCTTGAGCAACTGGGAAAAGCTCAAGGCCAAGGAGAAGGCCGGTAGGCCTCTCTTGGCCGGCGTCCCAAAGAGCCTCCCGGCCTTGGCCCGGGCCCAACGCATCGGCGAGAAGGTGGCCCGGGTGGGGTTCGATTGGCCCTCGGCGCACGGGTCTCTCGACAAGGTTCGCGAAGAAATCGCCGAACTTGGCGCCGCCATGGAGGCGGGGACCGCCAAAGAACGCGAAGAAGAGCTGGGGGACTTGCTCTTTGCCCTCGTGAACTTCTCCAGGCACGCCGGCATCGACGCCGAGCAGGCCCTGCGCAAGACCAGCGATAAGTTCTGTCGGCGCTTCGCTCACGTCGAGGCGCGGGTCAAACAGGTACACGGTGGCTGGGGCGACGCGGGCAGCCCGTCTGCACGCCCGCTCGACGAACTGGATGGGTACTGGGAAGAGGCCAAGGCCATGGAACGCGAGGCATCCAAGGGCTAGCGGGGCTTTGGGCTCGGAAATCCTGCAAAAAGCGCTGCACGGCGGGTGGCCCAACGGCCCCTGGTCCACTACAGTGAGCGACCAACTCGATGCCAGCCTCGCCCTCTGAACCCCCGCCGTTGTCGCGTCTGCCCGAAGAGTGGGCAGCCTGGGTGCAGCAGCACGGAGGCCGCGCGTTTCATGGCAAGCAAGTGTTCCGCTGGATCCAACAGCGCGGCGTGGTGGCCCCCGAGGCCATGACGGATTTGCCCGCAGGCCTACGCCGCACCATGGGCGAGCAAGGTGTGGGCCCGGTGCTCGAGGTAACCACCGTGCGTCGGGCCATGGACCACACGCGCAAGGCCCTGGTGCAGTTCCGCGATGGCGCAACGGTGGAGACCGTGCTCATCCCCGGGGTGACGGGCCGCCGCAAAGCCAACATGCCCCAGGAGCAAGACATCGACGCCGACGCCGCCGCCGCGGTGGACGACGACGACGATGCGCCGGGCACCGGGGCCGAGGGCGCCGAAGAGGCCGTACGGGTCTCGCAGTGCATCAGCACGCAGGTTGGCTGCGCCATGGGCTGCGTGTTTTGCGCCAGCGGGGTTGCGGGGCTCAAGCGGCACTTGGGCCCCGACGAAATCATCGCGCAGATCCTGGCCGGCAAGGCGCTGCTCGATGCCGATGAACGCCTGCGCAACATCGTGCTCATGGGCATGGGCGAGCCGCTGCACAACTACGACGCCACGGCCCGGGCGCTCAAGCTCATGACGCATCCCGATGGGCTCGGGTTGTCCGCCCGACGCGTCACCGTGTCCACCAGTGGGCTCGTTCCCGAGATCGAGCGCTTGGGCAAAGACTTCGCTGGCAACATCGGCTTGGCGATCTCACTCCACGCGGCAGACGACGAAACGCGCAGTCGGCTCATGCCCATCAACAAGAAGTATCCGCTGCCCAAGCTCATGGACGCCTTGCGCGCCTATCCGCTGCCGCCGCGGCGTCGGATCACCATCGAGTACACGCTCGTGCGCGGCAAAAACGACACCGTCGAAGAAGCGCAGAAGCTCGCGCGGCTGCTCCGCGGGTTGCCCGTCAAGGTGAACCTGATTCCCATGAACCCCATCGAGGCGTCGAGTCTGGGCCCGCCCAGCAACGGCGGCGTCATCGCGTTTCAGAACGTGCTGGTGCAGGCCGGTTACTCTTGTTTCGTGCGCAAACGCCGCGGCGATGACGTCGCGGCGGCGTGTGGCCAGTTGGCACTTCTGGGCGCCAAGCCCAAGGTGCGGGTGGATCGGCATTGAGAGCCGCTGGTTTGCGCGCGAGGGGCACTGCGGTGGGCGCCATATGCCTCGCTGCGGGTTGCGTTGCCGTCGCACAAGACGCCTGGGCCGATGCCCCGCGCCCGCAAGCAGACAGCTCACCCGCCGAGACCGCGGCAGAGCTGGATGCAAAACCCGCAGACGGACCCAAGGGGCCGGTGCCCAGTCCCTTCGCCGACAAGCCCGGCTACGTGCACTTCTACGGGAGCATTCTGGGTGGCACCGGACTTCGCTTCAACAATCCCTACCGGTTGGCCACGCCCCTAGGTAGCGATGCCCAGAGCCTGTCGCGGACCAACGCGTACGTGGACGTGGGCCTCGGGGCCACGTTTGGGCCGGCCCTTGGGTTTCAGCATGGCCTTACGCTGCGAACGAGCGTCTCGGTGCAAGGCGTTCGCGAATTGATGCTCGCGCCGACCTACGTGCTTTACCGACGCCACCGGGCCTTTGCTGCCTACGGTCGCCTAGGGCCTTCGTTTGCGCTCGCGCCCACGCTGAATGTCGGCGGCGAGGCGGGCGTTGGCGGCATCTGGTTTCCCCGCGGCGGCATTGGTCTGGTGGCCGAGGGGGTCTTCAACCTCTTCTATGGCGCCGCAACACCCGAGAGCTTGCGGCCGGCTTACCCGGTGCTCAGCGGGCAGTTTGGTGTGCAGTTCGACATCGAGGTGCTGCCATGAGCCGCAAGCGTATGTATGTTGCAGCCTTGCTGTTGCTGACGCCCTTGTTGGCGGCGCCCACGGTGGGCGACGTTGGCGGCTGTGGCACCGAGGCCGAGGCGCTCGACGTGCCCGTGTACCAAAGTGCACGCAAAGAGCTCGAGTGCGAGCGCTGCGCCGAGTGTGGTGTGCAAACGGCCCGGTGTGCCCGAGCATGTGATCTGCTTGCGCCTGCGGACATCGCCATTCCCAGCACATGCCGTCCATTGCTCCACGATGGCCGCGTGTGTGTCCGCGCGCTGCGCGCTGCCTCTTGCGACGAGTTTGCACGTTTTGTCGATGATCTGAGCCCCAGCACGCCAAGCGAGTGCGCGTTCTGTCGCATTACCGAAGACGCCGGCATCCTGCGTCTGTTCGACGCTGGCGGCACCGGAGGCGACCGATGAAGCGCCATGCCGCCGCGCTGATGCTCGCGTTGGTGTTGCCCGGGTGCGCGGTCAGCCGCGCCATGCTGGCCGATAGCTCGGACCTCCAAGACTATCGCGCGTTCCGGGTGGCAGCCGACCAGGGCGTGCGTCTGGCTCGGGCGCAGACGTACCTGCAGCGGCACCCCAAGGGGGCTTGGTTCCAAGAGGTGCAACAAGTCTTCGACGAGGAAGAAGCCGAGTACTTCGAGGCGACCAAGGGCTCTCGCCTGGTGGCCCGGGACTACCTCACCAACCTGCCCGCCGGCCCTCACGCCGAGGCCGCGGTTGCGCTGCTCACGGCGTTTGACACCAATCTCGAAGAGCTCGAGCTGCAGCAGGTGGTGCGAGACGCTCGACGCAGCGATGCGATGCTGGAGCGGGCGAGCCAAGACCGCAAGCGCGTGGCCGAGACCATCATGGCGAGCCTCGCGGCCATGCTCGACCTTGGGTCCTATGGGGCGCCCCTCGCCGAGTCCAAGGCAGGGCTGCGGGAGCTCTTGATGGGCAGCACCGCCTCGACGTGGGGCTCGGTGCCCAAGGTGCGCGAGCAGGACCTCTTCTTCACCGTGCCCACCACCAGCGGGCGCACCTCCCGGGTGCTGTCGCTGCGCACAACGGCCATCGTCGACGGCAACCTGGTGGTGGGGCTGCGCTTGGTCGGCACCGACATGTTCATCTGCTGGTACGAGTCCGTGCGCCTTGCGCTGCTCGACGGCTCGCAGACCAAAGATCGCATTGAAGCAGCGGTGTTCGCGCGGGAGATCCTGGCCGGGGCTTCGGAGTCGCTGATGCCGGCGGCACGCTGCGCCCCGCCCCAAGACCAAGAAGACTCGCTGCTGATTCGGTCCTGCGACGGCCTTCTGTTGGTGGCCACCGCAGGCCTGGGCGGCCGCCCGGACGAGATCCAAGTGACCTGGCAGCGAAAACCGGGCAGCACTGAGCCGAACACGGCTATATCAAGAGGCGATCCATGATCCCGTACATTCATGTTTCCGACCTCAAAATCGGACCCGCGACGCTTCATCCGTTCGGCCTGCTGGTGGCCTCCGGGGTGGTGCTGGGCACGTACCTGGCCACGCGCCGCGCGCGTCAACGTGGCGTCGATCTGGATTTGCTCAACTCGTTCATCACCTGGATGCTCGTGGGCGGCTTTGCCGGTGCCCACATGTTCGACGAGATCTTCTACCATCCGCACGAGATCGTGAAGCGGCCCTGGTCGCTGCTGCTGTTGTGGGAGGGCTTGTCGTCGTTCGGTGGCTTCTTGGGGGCCATCCTTGGCGTTCTCGCCTGGAAGTACTTCGAGGCCGAGCCGTTCATCCGCCTCGGGCCCATTGCGACGATCCCCAAGTTCAAGCGTCGCGCCCAGCCCATGCCCATCTTGGCCCTCGCGGACCTCATTGCCTCGGTGTTCCCCGTGGCGTGGATTCTGGGGCGCAGCGGCTGCACCGTGGTCCACGATCACCCCGGCGCTCGTGCATCTGCCGATGCCCTCTTTGCGGTGGCCTATGGTCCCGTCGCCAATGCACAAGCCGTACATCGGATCGTCGAGCTGGGGCAGGGGGCGGGGCAGTTCTTCATCGAGCTTCGGCACGGGACCGCACCGCAGTACGACCTGGGGCTCCTGGAGCTGATGTTCACCACGGTGCTGTCGCTCTTCTTTGCGCTCACCTGGGCCAAGCGCTTGCCAACGGGCACCTATCTCATTGCCATCGCATTTGCGTACCCGCCGGTGCGCTTGGTCATGGACTTCTTGCGCATCAAAGAGGGCGAGTCCGCGGACCTTCGCTACGGCTCGCTGACCTTCGCGCAGTGGTCCTGCATCGCGCTGTTCCTCTTTGGCTTCGTGCTCGTCCGTCGCGTACGAGACATCAAGGCCTCGGGCAAAGATCCGATGGATCTCGTGCTGCGCCGACTGCCGAAGGCTCCCAAGGCCACCGACGAGCCTCCGCTGGTGGCCTAGGTCCTTGGCCAGGGTCGAGTCTCGGCAAAAAGCGCCGCCCCGGGCCCAACACCCAGGGGCGCTATGCCGAAGTGGCCTGTGCCGGAACCAAGTGCGCTTCCAGCAACGCACGCAGCTCGGCATCGAAGGGCAGCTTGGCCAGCTTTTGTAGGTCCGCGTGCACCACGACGTGCCGCACGCTGGCCGCCTTGGTGCCGTCCGCGGCCCGATACATGTCGTAGCGGAAGGTGCACGAGGTGGTACCCACCTGCTCGACCTGGACGCAAATGCGCGCGGTGTCGCCGTAGCGCAGCGGCGCAAGGTAGTCGCACTCGACGCGGACCGCCGGGAAGCCCTCGTGCCGGCCCATCACCAGGCCCACGTAGCCTCCCTGGACCCCAGCAAAGAATGCCTCCATGGCCTCGTGGCAGTAGTTGAAGAACCGCGCGAAGAACACGATCCCTGCGGCATCAACGTCTTCGAAGCGCACCGGTCGCTGAAACTCGATCACGAATCCGAGTCCGCGGCGAGGGAAGCAAGCAGGGTAGCGGGCAGAGATGCAGAGGCCTGGTACGCCTTATGGGTGACGGCGATCTCGGCGGGGCCTTTGGCCTGGAGGGCGCTTTTGGCCGCGGGGCCCAGTGGAAACTTGAGATAGATCACCGCGGACGCGCGGTCCGGCAGCCGCCGGTCGGCGCGCACCATACCCTTGCTGGTTTCTGCGCCAAGCGTCAGGGTAAAGGCGTCCTCGATGCCCAAGGCGTCTTTGAGGAATCGCTCCCGGGTGTCCTTGTCTTCGATCTCGATCATGACCGTGGCGGACAGTTCGTCGGCGCCCGGAACAAGGTCGTTGTAGGTCTCGATCTCGTGGGCGATGGCCGCCTCGCGAGTGATGCGCTCGGTACGAAGCATCTCCTGGACCTGCATCAAGGCCGTGTCGTGGCTCTCGAACACCAAGGTCATGTGCGGACCTAGGCCCAGCCGGCGCAGCTTCTTTTCGGCGATCACGCGCGCACGGAAGTGCTCGCGGATGCGCTCGTACTCGCCAAGGGGCAAAACTTCGTCACGGGTGATGGGCTTCATGGGCCGTTCTCTTTTGCGGTGGGGGCTTTGGCGGTTGCGAAGAAATCAGCGGGGGCGATGGGGACCAAAAGAACTGCGCTGACGCGGCGGCGGACCAAATGGCCCCCGCTACTCTTGGATGCCGTAGGCCTCGCACAGGGCTTGCGCCGGGTGCATGAGGCGGATGCCCCGGTCGGGGTCGAGCTCGTGGCCGATGCGTTGCGACGACAGCGGGCAGTCCGTGACCACCAGCGGTGCCTCGGTTCGCTCGAGGCCCGAGATGAGCTTCTGGGCGTATTTTTGCCCCATCTCGTAGTACTCGGCCTTCATGCCCCAGGTGCCGTCGACGGCGCTGCACTTTTCGACCACGTCGACCTCGGTGTCCGGGGCCAGACCCAAGATGCGGGCGCCTGGCGTTCCGATCTTCTGCGCCCGAAGGTGGCAGGCCGCGTGGTAGGCGACTTTGCCAAGGGACGCACGGAACTCGCGGTTGAGCTTCTTGTCTTTGCGGAGCTTGTCCAAGTACTCCATCAGATCGAAGGTGTTGTCTGCCACGCGCTTGGCCTCGGGGGTGCCGAGCAGCTCGGGGTACTCTTTGCGGATGGTGTAGGCGCACGATGGGCCTGGCACCACGATGGCGTGGCCCTGTTCGACGGACTTGATGAGCGACGCAACGTTGGTCTTGGCCTTGCGGGTGGCCTCCTCGATGTCGCCGCCGTCGAGGTTGGGGATGCCACAGCAAACCTGCGGGGGCCTTGTGACGCTGAGGCCGTTCTTTTCGAGGACGCGCACGCTGGCCTTGGCGATGGCGGGAAAGTTGAAGTCCCCGAGGCACGTAGCGAACAACGCCACGGTGCCATTCTGGCCTGCCTCGGGCAGGGGCGTGTGCTTGTCGAACCACTTGGGGAAGGGGGCGCTGCTGAACGGCGGCAACGGAAACTCGGCACTGATGCCCAGCACGCGCTCGCTGATCTTGCGCAGTAGGCGCTGGCTGTTGACCAGGTTGGTGACGCCGGCCAACGGCCCCGAGGCCAGGCTGCCCAGAAGGCCGGGCTCGCCGAGCGCGCGGTCTTGCAGCGTGACACCGTTGCGCTTGGCGCGCTGGGCCTTCTCGCGCATGAGCAAGCGCGGAATGTCGAGGGCCCACTCGTGTTTCTGGTCAACGGTGTACGGGCAATCGATGTAGCAGAGCTTGCACTGCCAACAGAGCTCGGTGACGCTCTCGAAGTCGCGGAGATCGAGGCGCTCGGCACCTTCGGCCCCGCGCTTTTCGATGTCGCGGTCGACGCGGGCAAACAGGTCGGGGAACGAGCCGCAGTAGTTCACGCACATGCGGCAGGAGTGGCAGATCTCGAACTGGCGATGCAGCTCGCTCTCGAGATCGCGCGGATCCCAGTAGCGCGAATCGTGCGGATCGGTGGCGGGAGGCACGCTTGGCTTGGGATTGATCTTGCTCATGGGCGTAGAGGGCACTTTCGGTCAAAAAAACAAACGGGGGGCGCCGCGCAAGGCGGGCCCCCCGGTGGTGCAAAAGAGTTACTTCAGCGTATCGAGCATCTTCTGGAAGCGACCGGCGTGGCTCTTCTCGGCCTTGGCCAAGGTCTCGAACCACTCGGCGACGTCGTCGAAGCCCTCTTCGCGGGCGGACTTGGCCATGCTGGGGTACATGGTCTCGTACTCGTGGGTCTCGCCGGCGATGGCGGCCTTGAGGTTCTTTTCGGTGTTGCCGATGGGAAGACCCGTGGCGGGGTCGCCCACCTGCGCCAGGTACTTCAGGTGGCCGTGCGCGTGGCCGGTCTCGCCGTCGGCGGTCTCTTTGAAGTTGCCCGCGATCTCGGGCAAGCCTTCGATGTCGGCCTGCTGTGCGAAGTACAGGTAGCGACGGTTGGCTTGCGACTCGCCGGCGAAGGCGTCCTTCAGGTTCTGGTGGGTCTTGGTGCCCGACAGGGACTTGGACATTTGGGGTGACTCCCTAGAGGTTGATTGGGTTTCGATGCATCGAACAAACGAGAAAAAAGTACGTTTGGCCCGGAGGCCTTAAGGCTTTTTGCGGCCGCCGAGCACCGCGAGCTTGAAGTACGACAGCTGGCTCTTGGCGGCCTCTTTGACAAGCTCCAGGGGGTCTTTGTCTCGGGCCCCCTTTCGCGCGGAAAGCTCCGATGCCTCGTAGAGCTCGCGGGTTTTGCCCCGCTGCAGTTTGCCGCTCGAGGTCTTGGGCAAGACACCTGCGGCAAGGGGAACCACGTCGTCGAGGGTGAGGGAAAGTCCCTCTTGGACAACCTTGCGGATCTCGAGGGCGATGCCCTCGCCGAGGGACACTGCCTGCTCTTTGGACACAGTGCTGTCTTGGAGTTCGAAGGCCAGCACCACGCGCTCGCGGTCGCCACTTTGCGCGCGGGATCCGAAGGCGATGACGTTGCCCTTGCGCACGCCGGGCACCCGGCTGGCCTCCCACTCGATGTCCTGCGGGTAGTAGTTGCGACCGTTGATGATGATGATCTCTTTGGAGCGGCCACAAATGAAGAGGCGGCCCTCCCACAGGAAGCCAAGATCACCCGTGCGCAGGTGGCCGCCGGCAAAGGCCTCGCGGGTTCGGTCCGTGTCTTCCCAGTAGCCGGGCATGACGCTGGGACCGCGCAGGCGAATCTCGCCGACGGTGCCCTCGGCGAGTGGCGTTTTGCTTGTGTCGTCTTCCATGGCGAAGATGGCGATCTCGTGATCGGGAAAAGCCTTGCCGCAGGACACCAGGCGCACGGCGCCCTCGGCGTCTTCCGGGACGATGCGCACGGTGCCCGTGCCCCAGAGGGTTTCGCTGTCGACCGCGATGGTCTTCATGCCCTCGTTGATCTCGGTGAAGGCGATGGCCAGTGCGCTCTCGGCCATGCCGTAGGACGGGAGCATGGCCTCTTTGCGGAAGCCCACCTTGGCGAACGCGTCGGAGAAGGCCTCGAGGGTTTCCGGGCGGATGGGCTCGGCGCCGCAGCCGGCGACCCGCCAGTGCGACAGGTCGATGCCCTGGAGCTCGCGCTCGCGGATGCGTTTGACTGCAAGGGCGAAAGCGAAGTTGGGCGCGTAGGCGATGCTGCCCTTGTGGCGGGTGAAGGCCTGAAACCAGGTGACCGGGCGCTTGAGGAACAGCAAGGGTGGCAGGTACACGATGGGCACGCGATGCACCAAGGGCGCCAGCACGAAGCCGATGAGCCCCATGTCGTGGTACAGCGGCAGCCAGGAGATGCCCACGTCTTCCGGGGCGATACGCAGGCCATCGTGCATGATGCACTTGATGTTGGCCATGAGGTTCTCGTGGGTGACGCTGACGCCTTTGGGGCGCGAGGTGGACCCGCTCGTGAACTGCAAGAACGCAACGTCTGCGGGGCGAACGTCGACGGGGCGTAGTGGCTCCATGGACTCGCGGATGCCTTCGACGGCGACCACGGCCTCGAGGCCCGGGCACTCGGACTGTACGGTGCCCAGCAGTCGCTTGATCTGCTGGGTGGTGATGAGCATGCGGGCGCCGCTCTTACCGACGATGTGCCGCGTGTTGTCGAGGTACCCTTGGAGCTGCCCCAGGCCGAGCGGCGGGTAAATGGGCACGGGGACCACCCCGGCGCGCAAGGCGCCGAAGAAACACAGGATGAAATCCTCGTTGGTGGGGAGGATGAGTGCGACGCGGTCGCCCTTGCGGAGACCAAGAGCTTGCAGGGCGCCGCCGTAGCGGGCGCTCGCGCGCTCGATGGCCGTGTAGGAGAAGGACGTCTCGGCCTGCGTGCGGCCGTCGAAACCGGGGACGCCTTCGTCGGACACAAAGCGAAAGCCGCGGGACGGATCGGCAAAGGCGGCGTCTTCGATGGCTTGGGCGAGTGTGACCAGGGCCTTGGACATGACGGAACGGCCCTGAATTAGCACGGCTGGCAGGCCTGCGGGAGCCTGCGCGTGGTTCGCGCGATTTGGCGAGGGGGAGGGGGCCAAGGCCGGGAAAAGTTGCCCGGGAGCGGCCGTTGCGAGGGCCTTTTGTGGCCATTTCTTGCAAGTTCGGAGGCGGAACGGCAAGGGGACTTTGACATTGGGGATTGGCCCCTGAGATACTGTCGGCTCCGCAGAAGGAGAGCGTTCATATGCCCCTCATCGAGACCGAGGAAGCTGCCCGTCGTCTGGCCCGCGCCATCGCGAGCGACCTTTCTCTCTACAACGAAGAGAAGATCGTCAACGGCATCACGCACGACAACCTGTTCGAGTCGCTTGCCGAGGAGATCGAAGAGGGCCGTGCGCTCTACAAGCGCCGCGTGGCGCCAGAGCTGTACCCCAAGAACTTCTACGACCGCGCGCTGGTTGACATCTTGATCAAGGCCAAAGGGCACATCAAGTCCAAGCTCTGGTGACGTTGCGTGGATACGCCGCCGCGAAGCGTGCCGCCATGGCAGCGGCCAGCGGACGGCCCCATGATGCTCGTCGTTCCCAAAGAGGCGCGTGGTGCGCGCCTCGACCGCTTTCTGTTCTCGGCCCTTGCGGCGCTCCCGCGCGCCCCGTCTAGGGCCGAGATCCAGCGATGGATCGATAACGACCGCGTGCAGATCAATGGCCGGTCGGTGAAGTCTGGCGCCCGCTTGTCCGAAGGGCAGCAAGTCTCTGTCGAACCCGAGTCCGCGCCGCTCAGCGCCGCCGTGCCCGAGCTTGGCGTGGTGTTCGACGTGCTCTATGTGGACGCGGACCTGGTGGTGTTGGTCAAGCCGGCGGGCCTGGTGGTGCATCCGGCCAAAGGCCACGAGACGGGTACGTTGGTGCACGGGCGCGTGGGCCGCGGCCTGTTCGACGTGGAGAACTTCGCGTCCGCCGATGGCGCCGAACCCAACGAGGTCACCGATCGCGTGCGGCCGGGCATCGTGCATCGCCTCGACAAGGGCACAAGTGGCGTGATGGTCGTGGCCCGCACGCTCTTTGCGCAGCGCGTGCTCAAGGAGCAGTTCGCCGCGCACACCATCGAACGCGCCTACGAGTGCATTTGTCTGGGAGACTTGGCGCCGCAGAGCTTCGAGACGCTGCACGGCCGAAACCCCCAAGACCGCATGAAGTTCACGAGCCGCGTGCGCTCGGGCAAGCGTGCGGTCACCCACGTGCTGCCGCTCGAGCGTTTTGCCGTGGCCACGCACGCCGAGTGCCGCCTCGAGACCGGTCGCACGCATCAGATTCGCATGCACCTGTCCGAGCACGGCCACTCGATCCTGGGCGATCCGCTCTACGGAAAGCCGCCCAAGAGCCCAGTGCTCCGCGCCTTGGCCGACCGGCTGGGGCACCAGGCGCTGCACGCGCGCACGCTGGGCCTCGATCACCCGCAGACCGGCAAGCGCATGCGCTGGGAAGCCTCGCCGCCTGCAGATTTCCAGGTGGTCCTGCAGTCGCTGCGCATGCTTCCGAGCTAGCTGTAACCAGACTAGTTGGTTCCTGCGTCCCGGTACGAATTGGGTCTAAGTGCGGCGTTGCCCTTCGGCCCAGCTACTTGCCGTCGTCGTCGCGCAGCAGCTTGGGGTAGCGTCGCTTGAGGATGCTGAGTGCGACGAACCCCACGAGCACCGCGAACCACAGCGTGGCGAAGCGCACCAGAATCATGCTGGCTGTGGCGTTGGACTCGAGGACGTGCCCCAGTTCGAGCATCTGGCCCATGAGCGCGCTCTCGGTGACACCGAGGCCACCCGGTACCGGGACGATGGCGCCTGCGAGGGTGCTCGTGGCGTAGAAGAATGTGGCCAAGAGCACGCTGGTGCTCTCGCCGAAGCCCCGGAGGATGATCCAAAGAGACATGCACTCGAAGGCCCAGGCCACGAGCGACAGCAGCGTCGGCAGTACCAGGTTCTGCGGCTTGACCAGCACCGCGAGGCTCTCGTACGAGGCGCGCAGTTTGGGGGCCATGCGCGCAAACGGACCCGGTAGGCGACCGATGAGGTCGATGGCCTTGAAGGAGAGCGTCCGGGACGACAAGAAAACGAGCAATGTGACGCACAGCCCGGCCCCGAGGCCGGCCCAGACGAGCCCGCCGCGAAACCCGATGGACCCGGCCGCGATGAGCACGACGATGCCGAGGACATCGGTGACCCGTTCGGCCACCACGATGGGCGCCGTGCGGGTCATGGGCACTGCGTAGGTCTCGAACAGGACGAGGGACTTGAAGACCTCGCCCACTTTGCCGGGCGTGACCGTGAGCACGAAGCCCGACAAGAACGACAGAAAGCTATCGGACTTGCGCACGCCGGTGATGCCCAGCTTGGCCAGGTAGAACTCCCACTTGAAGTAGCGCAGGACGTAGTTGGCGAAGGCCAGGCCGCACGCGGCAAAGAAGGTCCAGTACTTGTAGTGTGAAAGGGACGCGCCGAGCTTGTCCGTGCCGCGCCAAATGGCAAAAGCGGCGTACAACACCACGGCGAAGAGCATCGCCGAGATCACCTTCCGAGCGTTGAACTTCACGAGGCCGGGTCCTTGCTGCTGCGACGGAACCACCCCAGGCGATGGCCCACGTAGGCAACGGTGGCGACGATGAGCGCCCCAAGGAGCCCATAGAAGGCCCAGGGGGGGGCCTCGAAGGCGCCTCGCCCGAGACCGGGCGCGGGCCGGTGCACCTTGATCTGGGCCTCGGCCGCGGGCGGCGCCGAGGTCGCCGTGGAAGGCGCCGCCTTGGGCGCGGGAGCCCCTGGAGCTGCCGATGCGGACGGCGAATTCATGGGTGTCACGTTTACACGGACCAT
>JBIKNA010000306.1:0-8658 GCA_044358965.1 Polyangiaceae bacterium | reverse complement strand
AGGCACTGGCCCAGGCGATCCCGGGTGCCAGCTTCGAACTAGAGGACGACAGCGCCCACGGCCTCATTCTCTTCGATGAGGGCGACATCAACGCCCGACTCGAGGCCTTCATCAAGGCAGCAGAGTCCCACGGGGCGTAGCGCGCTTGCAGCGTTCACGCGCGCGGTGGATCCGCCGTTCCAGCAGACCCACCCGCGCCGTCGTAGCTTGGGGCGTCAGCCGTCGTTGCCAGACGCAGAGCTCGAAGAGCTGCTGCCAAAGGCCGACGGGCACTTGGCCTTGGCCGTGGCGCACGCCGAGCCGGTGCTGGAGCCCGACGAGCTCGACGAGCTCGATGAACCGGCCAACTTGATCTCGGAGCACTTTTCCGGACCGAAGCTCTTGAGCGCGGTGGCTTGCTCTTCGTAACAGGCGTTCATCTCGGCCACAGTCGCTGTGCAACCAACCAACTTCTTCTCGGCGTCGGCGCACGGATCTTTTGCGGCGCCCCCATCGGCAGACGACGACGTGGTGCTCGCGGGCTTGGCCATGCAGTCGTCGAACGCTTTGCTGCAGGCAGCCTGGGCTTCGGCATCGGTCTTGGGCGAGGTGAACGCCGCGGTAAGTACAGCCCCAAGCGCGCAGGACGCACGCTTGCTCTCTTCGGGGGTGACGAGCGGCGATGCGTTGAGATCTTTGCAGTACTGGTTGGCTTCGGCTGGTGTCAGCGACCCACCTTGTTTGCTCCCGTCGACAGTGGTGGTCACCTTTCCGGGGGAACCCGACGAGCTAGAGCTGGAGCTGCAGGCTGCAAGGAGCCCAAGAAATACGACAGAAGAAGCGCTGAGCACGGCGACGAAGCGTTGTTTCACGGCAAAGACCTCGAAAGGGAAAGGCGCGAGGCAAATCTCGCCAACAAGAGACGGCGGGGCGTTGGCTCCATTCAACGTCGAGGCCATCTATCGGCAACTTTTTCTTCGGGCCTCAATGACGGCACGGCGACCCCGCGGCGGCAGCCTCATTTGTTCATGTGGTACGCTGCCGCGGTGCGCAAGCTCGTCACCATTGCCGCGCTAACGGCCCTGGCCGCATGCACCGTGTTGCGCAGCCTAGACGAGTACAGCAGCGACACTCCGACGCCCGATGCCAGCGCCGAAGTCGACGCAGGCGTCGATGTTGCCGCGCCCAAGGCCGACGCTGGCAACGTACCGACGAGCCAAGCCGACCGCTACGCAGCAGCGGTGCTGCGCGACAAGCCCATCGCGTACTTTCCCATGCGCGACGCACCGGGCAGCTTTCGTGCACGCAACCTGGTGGACGACACGTACGTGGGCACCATGTCTGGCGGAACGCTGGGCAGACCGGGCCCCTTCGCCGACGGCAGTGGCCAGGCAGCGCGCTTCGAGGCAGGGCAGACCATGATCGTCAGCGGCCGCGACGGCGGCGCGGGCACCTTCGACTTCGTTGGATTTGCCGAGCACACCTTCGAGATCTGGGTCGCCTTCGACGCGTTCGACGCCGGCTTTCGCCACGTCATCTCCAACATGGACACGGGCAAGAAGGGGCCGAGCACGAGAACGTGGTTCTTTGCCAACGAGGGCAGAGACTTGAAGGTCGAGCGGTGGATCAACGGAGGTCATGCCCATTTGGGCCTGGGCGAGTTCGGCGGCGATCGCACGCGATTTGTGCACATCGCGTGTGTCTTCGACGCGAAGCAACAGCTTCTCTACGTCGACGGAGTGCGAGGCACCAGCACCGTGATAGACCGCGACGCAGCGTCCAAAGGGATGTTGTCTACCGCTGCAGAGATGCTCTTTGGCGCCGCGGGAACCAGCGTGTCGGACATCGCCGTGTACGACAAGGCACTTGGCTTGGAGCAGGTCCAAGCCCACATCGCGGCGGCCCGGAGCGCGGGACTCTAGCTTAGCTAGCTAGCTCCGCTCGACTTTGCGCTGTCACAGCCAACGGCACGAGTAGGCGGCACCGAAGTGGGTGACGTAGTTGAAGCTCGTCGAGCTTCCGCTGCGGGTCTCGGTGATCGCAACGTAGTTGCCGCCGATGCGGTAGGCATCGCTGCGCAAGGCTTCCATGGCGCGGTCCGACATGAACGACGACGACAAGCGATCAGAACGATATTGGCGATCTTCGCCAACGGCCTCGCCCACGTAGTAGCAGTCGCCCGTGGGAGCCACATCGGCCACGACCACCTCTCGGGGGTCTGGCTCGTAGGTCCGCACCACGCATCCGGTCGCACTCGTCACCACCATCAAGAGCCCGATAGCGAACAACTTCATGGCAACATGACGATGCAGCAATCATTCCGAGCGCCAAGTGCCTGCCTCGACGTTCCTGGGGCGCGCGCATGTGCACGCCCGTTGACGATCGCTCGTGAACGAACGGTAACGACAGGAAAACCGCGAAGAAAAGCCCAACAAAATGTTCGGTCGTGCGTTGAATAGCCGGTCGTGGCGCGCCGTCAAACCTGGTCGACGCGCGTATGCGGGGGTGCACCCGCCGCCCTAGCCGAGCAGCGCCGCGAACTCCGCAAACAAGCTCTCGTCTTCGATGCAATCTACACCCGACAGGGCGTACCTTCGCGCGGCGGCTTGGAGCATGGCGCCCACGGTGGGCGCCTCGGCCTGCGCCATGGCCTCGTCGACCAAGAGCCCCAGCGACAGCGCCCGGGCCAAGGTGAGCGAGAAGCGACGGGCACCCGCCTCTACGGCGGCAGGGCCCTGAGACACGGCCGTTCCGAGCCACGACCGAGCGTGCACGAAAGCCAATTGGGCGGTGCGGGCCGCATCGGCGAGCGCCGTGCCGTGGGCGCGCTCGGTGCAACGCGATAGCTCTGTCTCGATGGGCCCCAGCGGGTTTTCGGTGCCCCGGGCCAAGGCGCGGATGACGTCGAGGGAGAGCACATTGGTGGTGCCCTCCCAGATGGGCAGCACCTGGGCGTCGCGGAGCAGCCGCGGCAAACCTGTATCTTCCACGTAACCTGCGCCGCCGAAGGACTCGAGCACCTCGCTGGCCACGGCCACGGCTTGTTTGCCGGTGCAGAGCTTGGCCAAGGGCGTGAGCATGCGCAGGAGCGCGGCTTCGTCTTCGGTGATCTCGCCACACTCTTCGCGACCCAGCAGCTCTGCGGCGCGAAAGGCGAGCACGAAGGCGCCCAAGGTCTCGGCTCGCACCTGGGACAGGGTGCCCGCGTGCAACGGCTTTTCGGCCAAGGGCGCGCCAAATGCCACGCGCTTTTTGGCGTAGTCGAGCGACAGCGCCATGCCACGGCGCATGCCGCCCACGGCGGCAATGGCGTTCCAGGTGCGTGTGACGCTGAGCATGGGGGTGATGTTGCGAATGCCATCGGACAGACCGACCACCGGGACCGCCCGGGCACCGTCGAGGGTGAGCTCGGCGGTGGGCACCATGCGGGTGCCAAGTTTGTCTTTGAGTCGGTTGACCATGATGCCGTTCATGGATCCATCGGACAGCCGCGTCTCCAGATAGAACAGCGCGAGGCCCTTGCCTCCGGCGCCCGCGCCCTCGGGCCGCGCCAGCGTCAGTGCCATCTGCGACGTGGTGGCCGAGGTGAACCACTTGGTGCCGTAGAGCCGGAACGCGTCGCCATCGGCGCGGGCAATGGTCTCGGAGATGGCCACATCGGAGCCGCCGGTGCGTTCGGTCATCCATTGACCGCTGGTCCACGCTTGGGCCGGGTCGCGGCTGGTGAGCCTGGGCACGGCGTGCTCGATGAGCTGCTTGTTGCCCGAGACGCTGAGCGTCTTGGCGGCGCCGTCGGTCATGGCCAAGGGGCAGGCGTACACGCCGGTGGACGGATCGAGTAGGTACACCAGCGCGAACTGCACCAAGCGCGACGCCGCGCCGTACTTCTTTTCGTACGCCGTGGCCACGAGACCCTTTTCCGCGGCCAGGCGCTGGGCCTTGTGCCACAGCGGCGTCACGTCGATGCGATCGATGCGCTTGCCCCAGGCATCCCAGCTGGTGAGCGTGGGCTCCGCGCGATGCTGCTCGAGCAAGTCACGGTACAGCTCGCCGCCAGCCAGCGCGCCCACCTGTCGCAACTGCGCGGCCACGTCGGCCCAAACATCTTTGGGCACCCGTCGCGCCAGATACGCCTGCAAGAAGGCATCATCGTCGAACTGGTTGCCGAGCGCGGGGGGAGCTTGAAAGAACGCCATAGCGAACCCCAGACTACCACCCGCAACGCAGCGCATCGCCGACGTTGACGTCCTTCGCGGGACTTTCGTGCCTACTTGCCCTCGGCGAGCATGCCGAGCTCTTTCATGCGATACGCGAGCGCGTGGCGGCTGATGCCCAGACGCTCGGCCGCTTTGGTTTTGCTTCCACCAGCCGCGGCCAACGCTTCGCGAATGCGATCGCGCTCGAAGGCCCGCACGCTCTCGTCGAGGGGCTTGCTGTCGGCGGCCCCCGACGGCGCCGATGTCTCGAGCAGCGGCGTGCTCCCCACATCGGTGTCGAGCGCCAAATCTTGCGGCTCGATGGTGTCGCCCTGGGCCAGCACCACCGCGCGGCCCATGACGTTGCGAAGCTCGCGGATGTTGCCAGGCCAGGAGTACCCCGCAAGCACCGCCAGTGCGGCATCGGACACTCGCAGGCTCGGGCGCTTGCTCTTGGCGATGAACAGACGCGAAAGCGGAGCGATGTCTTTGGGCCGCTCGCGCAAGGGGGGGATCTTCAGGCTGAAGCCGTCGATGCGGTACATGAGGTCTTGGCGGAACGTGCCATCGCGCACCATGTCTTTGAGGTTGCGGTGCGTCGCGCCGATGAACCGCAAGTCCACGTGGGTGGCCTTGCGCGCACCAATGCGCAACACCTCGCCGCTCTCGACCACGCGCAGCAGCTTGGCCTGCGTGGCCAAGGGAAGTTCGCCGATCTCGTCCAAGAACAGAGTGCCCCCGTGCGCTGCCTCGAGCAGGCCCTTCTTGTCGGCAACGGCGCCGGTAAACGCCCCGCGCTCGTGCCCAAAGAGCTCACCTTCGAGGATGGTCTCGGGCAACGCAGCGCAGTTGAGCGCCAGAAATGCGCCGGTCCGCCCGGAGCGCTCGTGAATGGCCTGGGCCAAGACCTCTTTGCCCACGCCGGTCTCGCCCAAGAGCAGCAGGTTGAGCTCGCTGGGCGCCACCAAGTCGAGCCGCTCGAAGAGCATGCGCATGCGCGGGTCTTCGGCCACCACCGATGCCATGCTGCGCCCGCGCGCGGCGGCCGCGGGGTCTTGTGTCTCGGTGTTGTCTTGGGCCTGCACCACCCGCAGAAACGCCGTCACGTCGCCCAAGCGAAACGATTTGCCCGGCATGATCGGGGTTGGCACATTGGGCTGGATCCGTTGCCCTTCGACGAAGGTGCCGTTGCGGGATCCTTGATCCGTCAAGGTCAGCGGTGATCGCGAGAGCACCGCGTGCGTGCGCGAGATCGAAGCATCGGCGACGACGGCGTGGCACGTCTCGTCGCGACCGATCTTGAAGGGCCCAGGACCATGGAGCGCCTGCACGTGTGCGACCCCGTCGACCGTCGCGATGAGTACGATGGGCTCCGTTGCTCCTGCGGCCATGCGCGGCAGTGTAGCCGATTGGTGCCGGCTGGGGCCAAACGGTGTCTGGGCTCGGAACGGTGGTTTCTACCGGGGTGCTGCCGACGCAGCGTCATGGTCTGGCGAGGTGGCGGGAGAACTCGGTGGCGGCGTCTTTTGCTTGCGTTGGCGTGAACATGTGACGTTCGAGCTCGATGCGATAGAGGATGCCGTTGCGCTCGAGGAGCACCAGGTGATGTCCGGGGGGCATACGCGCCAACGCGTCGCCCATAGGGTCATTGATGCCGAAGCTGCGGGCGCGGGGGCGTCGGGCGCTCTGCATCGCCTGCTGCACAAGTTCATCGGCAGATGGCTGTGGCAGGTCGCCGGCAACAAAGATCCAGCCCCCAACTTGGTCAGGGAGAGCCTCGTTGCTCACGAAGCGTCTACCTTCTGCCTCCTGTTTCCGATGTCGAAGCGTGTCGCGCAGGTCTGCGTTCACGATGATTGCGGGGTTGCCGACATGCTTCGAGCCGTCCGACTCCCACACGTACTGCGCGCAGCTTCCGTACTGTTTGGAGAAGCTGCCGATGGGCTTGTCGGCTTCGAGGCGGCGACCCGTGCGCGCAGACCAAGCACCCACTGGCCCCAGCGCCACGGCGCAAGGGTTGGGCGTGCGGAGGGCAAAGTACGCGGCGGTTCCAAGCGCGAGCAGCACCGAGGCAACACCGACGCCAATGGCGATGCGCTTGCGCCGCAAGCGAGCCTGCTCGGCGGCAACCAGGGCAGGCAACTGCGCCCCCAAGCGTTCGACATCGAGTTGGTTCAATACTTCGGCCAGCAGCGGAGAGTTTGGTGCCGCCACTTGCCTTACAAACGACGCCGCGAGAGCTTCTTGTGTGCGCCGTCGCCGCTCTTCGGCGGGCAGAGTCGGGTCCGTGATCTGCGCGATTTCGTACGGGCTCAGTCCGATCTCGCGGAGCTTGTCGCGTAGCTGCGCATCGATGGCCTCTAGCTTGGCGCGCAGCTCGTTGGGGTCGATGGTCTCGGACACGGCGGAGGTATACCGCGGGTTGCTAGGGGCGCAAACCGAGCCTTGGACTTAGCGGGATGTCGACCCAGCGGGCTTGCGTGCACCAAGGCCTGGCCGGCGCGGATAGACGAGTCCTTGTTGTGCGACGGATCCTCTAACGCGCACGTACCGGGCTTCCAACGAGACCAAACCCGGTAGGGCCCAACACCGATGCCCTGGTCGACGACCACGATGGTGGGAAGCCGCGGGGCCTGGCCGCGATTGCGTACTGGTTACTTGCAGGACGCTTCTTCGCGGGTGGCGGCGCACTTGCCGTTCGAGCAGCTGCGGGTGTCGGCGTTTGCGAACCCCGCGCAGGTGCACTTGAGCGTTGGGCAGTCGGTGATGCTGGTGCAGGCGGGACCGGTGTTCGTCGAGGCCGAGCTGCCACTGCTCGAGCTCGACGAGTTGCTGCCGGAGCTTGATGTGGTGCTGCCGGTGTCGTCGGAGGAGCAGGCAACCAGGGTGCCGAGCATGAGGGAAACCACAGCGAAGGTTCGGCGAATGGACATGGCAGGCAGGCTAGCAAACGAAGGGAGCCATCGGGAGTTTGCGGCGCAAGATCGGCTCACCCCGTCTGCGGACATGTGGAAACATGACCGCATGAAACGATGGATGGCCTTTGGACTCCTCGGGTTTGTGGGCACCGCTTGCGAGCCCGCAGCACCGGCGCCGACCCCGAAAGCTGCGGCCGCCGCGGGGACGAGTGTGACGGATGCGAAGGCAGCAAAGACGCCGGGCGCGGCGCCAGTGACAAGCGCGGCACCAAGCGCAGCGCCAGTGACGAGCGCCGCACCGAGCGCGGCGCCCGCTCCATCGCAAAGTGCGGCGGCTAGTGCGAGCACCGCGACGGCATTGCCCGAGCCTCCAACTGCAGCCGGCGCGGAAGCATTCTTCAAGAACCAGATTCAGGCATGCAACGCGTGGAACGTCAAAGTGGGCAACAACAAGCCAGGCGAGAAGCTGTTCGCCGGCGACGCCAAAGACCCGACGACGTCAATCAAGGTGGGCAAGCTGGTTCGGCCCAAGGTTTGGGAGATCCAGGATCGAGACGGCACACGCCTGTTGGTCGATATGGAATTGCGTCGCATCACCTCGGCCCGAGGCCCGAATAGCGAGATGCCTGCCCCATATCGGTTCTGCGACGAGAAGGTGTTCGTCGGCACGTCGGATTGATCGAATTGACCGAGCGCGATTCGACCGCAAGCCCCGCTCGCCTTTTTGGGCTTGGACCACGGAGCCGGGCGCGCAATTGGGAACCCGACGACCGCCGCCACCTTGAGCGGGCGGCGAGCGCGCTCTCGGTTGCCACCTGGGTGGGGCAGTGTCCCACCATGTAGCCGCCCCGAGACGCGAGTTTTCGCAGGAATTGGAGATCTTCCATGTCGGCACGCGGCGTGCTCCGCCTTGCGTGTATGCGCTCCGCTCTCGGCTTTGGGTTGTTGTCTTGCGCCCTGGTGTTCGGTTGCGCTGTGCCCGCCGACGAAGCGGCGGACAACGCGAGCGAGTCCTCCGAAGACGCGCTGGTTGGCGGCTCTCGGGACTTGCGCTGGAGCGCTGCGGGGTACCTGACGCGCAACGACGGGGAGCCCGGGCGCGTGCATTGCGGCGCAACGTTGATCGCGCCGCGGGTCGTGGTCACCGCAGCGCACTGCGCGCTGCGAGCCGAGGCCTCGTCGTGGTCGTTCGGGGTCGGTGATCCGGGAACGGGCCCGCGGGTGAAGGTGCTCGAGACGCACGTGCACCCAAGCTTTCGTCCGGAGGCGCAAGGCTCCTTCGACCTGGTGCACGCGCTACGTAAGTACGACGTCGCGTACCTGTATCTCGCGCAGGCCGTGCCCAATGTGGTGCCCGCGGCCCTGCCCACGGAGCCGCCCAAGATGGGCTGCACCATCCAAGCCATTGGCTATCACGCCGACCAGCCCGGCAAGCCTCAGGTGCGCAAGAGCACGCCCGCCTGCATCATGTTCCGCGTCACCCTCGGCCAAGATCCCATCTTCGAGGTGCACCCGCAGCGCTCCAGCGGCTTGTGCGCCGCCGACGGCGACGAAGGCAGTCCGGC
>JBIKNA010000307.1:0-8658 GCA_044358965.1 Polyangiaceae bacterium | reverse complement strand
AAGATCGCGAAAGATGGCCACGGCCCGGGCGGCACCGAGTTCCGCCGCCGCGCGCTGCATCTGCGCCAGCAATGGACCCAAGACGCTCTCGGCGATGACGCGCGTTTGCACCTGAGGCGCAACATTCAACACGGCGAGCAGCGCCTCTGGCGTTGGGTCTCGCGTGAGAGCATCACACAGCGCTGCTGCCTCCGCGGCCCACAGGGCGTCATCGATCATTTCCTCTAGGCGATAGAACGCAGCAGGGTCGGGGCAGGGCCCTCTGCGGCGTAGCCGCCGCAGACGCTCGCGAGCGGCACCGAATTCGCCGTCGGCGGCAAGCCTCTCCGCCTCCGCCAGCAACGCGGTCGCATGGGCCGCACGGTGCTGTTGCTGCTGCCTGTACAGAACCTGCTGGGCCCAGCTGTCCTCGGGGTTCAGGCGCTCGATCTCCTTGGCGAGCTTGAGGCAAGCGTCACAGTCCGTATCAGGATTCAGTGCCTCGGCCTCGGCGCGCAGGCGTGCCGACAGTCGAAGTCGGAGCTCCTCGAAGGTCCGCGCTGCTTGGCCGCGAACGTCTGCGGGTTGTGTCGCTCCCTGGGTCACGACAGTGCCCAGCATCGCCAGATCTTCGCGCGCCGAGCAGGCGGCAACGAAGCATGCGTAGAGCTCCGGCGGCACTGACTCCCACAGAGACTGTAGGCGGCGCGCGGCGCGGCGCAGGTCGCCCATCTCAACTTCTGCTCTCGCAAGGAGAAACGTTCCGCGTGGGGACAGCCCTTCACAGTCGCCTCCTAGGCCCTGCACCGCCGCGCTGTAGTCCCCCAAGGTCTCCACCTGAAGCAGAAGCCAGTGCAAGGCCCATGAGGGCCGATCCTCGCCGGCTCTCAGCGCAGCCTGGATGAGCTTGCCCGCCTCGTCGTACTCGAAGGCCTCAATGTGTTTCCGAAGCTCGTTGGCCAGCGGTGCATGGCTTTGGCGGCGTAGGACGGGGGCCGAGACCGGCGTATCCAGCGTAGCTTCGCTGGCAAGTGCAGCAGACACAAGCTCCTGCGCGCGCACGGACAGCTCGCTCAGCTTGGCGTGGCACACGGACCGGTTGAGCGTTGGCGCAAAGAGGACAACACTTCCGGGGACCAGCGGGTCTGCGCGCACCCGCAGCAATTCGCTATAGTCCTCGATGAGCTCGGTCTGTAGGGCGTTCTTACGCTCGTAGCGTAGTCGCTCTTCGTTCCTCGCAAGGCCCCTGCCGGTCGGATTCTCGCGACGAACACTGTCCACGAGTTCCCGAAAGCGATCCGGTGCGGCGGTCCCAGTGACCGCGCTTCCGCTCACGCGACCTCCTTCCGCTACGTCGATGTACCGCATTGCCTTTCGTCCCATCACGCTTGCCCAAGCAAAAGAGTGCGAAGGGAGAGGCGGATCTCCTTTTGCAGCAAGGGCTCGAGCCCCCGGGCGATAACCACAAAGCGGGACTCGGGCTCCGGAAATGGCCAGTCACGGAGTGTGGCGACGGGGTAGACCACATGCTGCACCGATTGCACAACTACGGGTTCCGGCGCGTCGTCAACCAGGAGGATGCCCTTCGTGCGCAGGAGGTTCTCCCCATAGAGCTGCGTCATCATCGACAGCCAGAGCGCGAAGGCATCGAAGTGCACCTTTGCGCGCGATGTTTCCGAGAGCGTCCATATGGCCTCGCCCTGGTGACCCTCTGCCTCGTGTTCGTGCGAGCACGAAGCAGGCTCTTGCTTCTCTCGCTCCACCTCCAGGAAGGCACCAAGTCCGTCCCAATGCCCCTGGGCGCTTCGGGTGATCGTCGCGAGCGGGTTCAGCTGCTTGAGTCTTGCCTCGAGGCTGGCCAGTTGGTCCGGTGTTGTGAGATCCGTCTTGGTGATGATCAACCGCTCTGCCACGACGACTTGGCTGACGGCTTCGTCGTGGCGAAGCAGCGTGGCCAGGCCCAACGTGGCGTCCACGCAGGTGACGGTGCCCGCCATGTGAAACCCCACTTGAACGAGGGCATTTTTTCGCAGCGTACGCAGCAGTGGCGTGGGATTGGCAAGACCCGAAGTTTCGATCACCACGCGCCGCAGCGGAGGGAGCTCTCGACGCTGACTCCGATTGTGGAGATCGCATAGCGCGCGGACGAGATCGTTGCGGACCGCGCAGCAAACGCAGCCGGATGGCAATACGACGACGTCCTCGTGGACAACCTCGAGCAAGTGATGGTCGAGGGGGATATCCCCAAATTCGTTGACTAACACGGCGGTGTTGGCGAGACCGCCGCCTTCGATGCAGGCCGCAAGCAGCGTTGTCTTGCCGCTTCCCAAGAAGCCGGTCAGCACCGTGACGGGCACCGTAGAGCCGAGCCCGCTGCTCAAGGTCCGGGCCTCATCCGCCGCCCACGGTACTGAGGGCCAGGACAATACGGATGCCACCGAAGATGGACCCGAGCGCCGGAGATCGATGCACCAACCCCGGAAGCCCGTCGTCGTTCCGCTGGCCGTTCATGAGCAATACGTCCCCCGCTGCGGCCTGCCGCGGATGCGTGCCGGGCCGCGAAATTTGTTTGTTCGCATCGCACGGGCAATCTGGTGGGTGATGCAATACCTCGCGGTTGACGCTGGGCTCCGGGAGCCACTCGGTGCCGGGGCCCACATAGGTGGTGATGAGGCGTGCTCGCAGATAGTCGACATGAAACTTCGCGCAGTGGTCTCCGGTCACCTTCTCGAGGCAAAGGCGCACAGGCCCTGGAAAGAGCTGCATGAAGGCGCCGAAGAGGAAGGAGACATCCGCGCGGATGACCTCGCCCCCGGGGAACGCGCTGAGCGGCGAGAGAACGCCGATGAGCTGGGTGGCCTCTGGCCCCACGATGACATCGATGTCTTTGAAGCGACTCTCGGAGAGGCGCACCGCGTCCCGTGCCAATGTGGCGTCCATGGTGCGATGCCAGACCGCCAGGTTGACATCGGGCCGCAGGATCGCGCGAAGGACCCCGGCGTCCCTTCCTTCGATGGTCGTCGCCGCGAGGGGCGCGGGGGGCATGAAGGGCACAGGTTCGGGAACCAACAGGTCTTCGGCGAACATGGCTTCGGTCTACGTCCACCTCTGCGTAAACGCAACTCTATTGCATGTAAAGTGGTGGAGAGCGGAGCCCTGTATTAATAATGCAACCAGGTTGCAATAAGGTGGGCGGTCGATGGTTTCAGAAGAACAGTTCCGTCGGGGCACTTCCGAGGACCCGGAAAGCTCGGGCATTGCTGCGGACAGCTCCGTGGACGAAGTCGAGAGTCTGTGGGGAGACGGGGAGTCGCCGGGGCGCGTACGACTGGGGGCACGCTGGGCGCGTCTCGATGCTCCTTGCCCGCGACCCGGGGACGTATTGAGCGCCGACTTCCGGCTCCGGCCCGCGCATCACGCGACGATTGGCCTCTGTGGGACCCAGCTTCGGCACGGGCTTGTGATTGTCTCGACGCTACCGAACATTGAGAAGCGGGCCTGCACCGCGCAGATTCTGGCGCTCGACAAGGAGCTAGGCGCGAGCCGCTTGCGTTCGCGAGTCGTTCACGTTTCGTCGGACGCCGCACGCCACTGGAGCCAGCTGGAGCGGCTTCACGACCAGGTCAACGCGTCGGGCTATACGGTCGACGGAGCTTCCGACGAAGATCGCGAGCGTTTCGCCAGGGCCTTCGGTGTTGCGGTGGTTGGAGAGCGCCGTATCGCCCATGGCCTGTTTGCATTGCGCGATGGCGTGTTTCTCGGTGCGGTGGTTCCGGAGAATCAGTTTCGCTCTCCGAGTGTTCGCCTCTTCGTGCAACGCCTGGAGCGGCTCATCAAAGTGTTCGAGACGAAGAAGGAACTCATCGATGGCGCACAAGAGTGAACCGGCCCCGAGCAAACGGCGCGCAGAGGTAGACGACGCAGGGCTCAACGCAAAGCAGCGCCAGAGCCTCCGAAAGCAGCTCGTGGATGAGCGCGAGCAAGTCCGCTCAAGGCTGATTGGGCACGTTAGCGACGCCACGGAGGACTCCGATGTCTCCTTCGCCGACGAGCTGGACCAGGCCACGCGCCACTCGGAGCAGGCTTTCCTTTTGCGGCTCGCAGACAAGGAGCGCAAGCTGGTGCTCGAGATCGACCGCGCGTTGTCCAAGTTCGAGCACGGCACCTACGGCGTGTGCGAGGGGACCGGAGAGCCAATCGGCTTCAAGCGCCTCGAGGCGCGGCCCTGGAGCCGCTATAGCGTCGAGTACAAGGAGCTACTCGAGAAAGAGCAGGGGCGCCCGAAGAGCTGAGCTGGCAAGCGTCAGGAAGGGCCTCGTAATGCAATTGAGTTGCACAACGGTCGCCGCTTCGCTAGCAACACGGCATGTTCGGGCCACTTCGACCTGGGGAGCATCGACTCACTGTCTGCACCGTATGCCGTCTTCCCTCGGAGCCTCGGTCGCCGGCGCGAGCCCGACTGGGAGTACGGGTGTACCGGCGCTTCGGTGAACTCGCAGGGGGCTGGGCGCATCGCCTGGGGTTCAACGTGCTCCCAAGCGGATGTCTTGGCGCCTGCGATCGGCCGTGTGTTGGAAAGCTGGAGGCGAGGGGCAAGATGACGTACCTCATCGGTGGCTTGCACGAAGAGCAAACGACGTCGGACCTCGTGCCATGTGTGGCCCTTTACCGTCAGAGCCGTCACGGAGTTGCCGCGTTCACCATGAGCCCTGCCCGACTGAAAGCGCAGTTCCTGGCGAAGTGGGTTCCGTGATGCAATCGGGTTGCATGTGTGGCGCCTGTGGTCTAGGTTCTAGGCGTGTTCAATTCTCGACCACCGCCGGAGCGCGCAGAGAAGACACGGGCCATCAAGGCTTGGGTTCGTGAGGAGCTTGCGTTGGATGATGACGCGACTGTTCTTGTAACGGAGCTGGCCTGCACCGAGCCCGGGTGCCCGCCGGTCGAGACCATCATCGCCCTGATGGCCGTCGGGCAAGAGCGGCGCCAGGCCAAGGTGCACAAGCCCATCGCTGCGCTCGAGCGGCAGGATATCCGTCTGTTGGCCGAAGCGCTTCGTTCAGGTCACGCCGAGGTTCATCATGAGTCGAAGTGAACGGTGCTCTTTGCTGCTCGGAGCCATGGCAGACACGGGCTTACCGCTAGACGCTCGCGCACATCGTGCAGCCCTCGAGCAGGCCCTTCGCACCCTCCTTGCGCTGGACACCCCATTTTCCATCGCCGCCTTTGGTGCGCGACACCCAGACGGGCAGAGTTCGTCGATAATTCAGGTCTCAACGGAGGCTGGCGCAGTGGCCTCGTTGCGGTTCAACGTTGGATTGCACCAGATATCCCTACAAGCGTTGCAGCAGGCTTGTGGCAGTCTTCCTGAGCGGCCCTAAGGTCGCCCATGGTGGCCCTCGCCGATCGACTGGCCGAGACGACGCTCGACGATTTCGCCGCTGCGAGCGCATGGGCGCCGGGCGGTGAGATCTTGGCCCTGGGCAGCCTGGCTGGGAGTATCGCGCTCCTCGACGTTGCCACGGGTACATCGGTGAATTGGCACGCTCACGCGGGGGGCGTGCTCTGCCTTGCGTGGACCTCAGACGCGAAGACCATCTTCTCTGGTGGCGCCGACGGTGTCTTGCGTGCGTGGGATCCCGCGGCCCGCTCCGAGCGTTGGGCTCACGCGCTGGGGCCTACGTGGATCGAACACCTGCGCGTGGCCGCCGGCAGCAAACTCGTCGCCGCAGCCGCTGGGCGCCGCGTGGTGTTCTTCTCTCTGGAGGGGGCCTTCGTATCGCAAACGGCGCCCCTCGATTCAACCGTCACTTCGCTCCTGTTTCACCCAAAGACCAAAAGGTTCGTTGCCTCGGTCTACGGCGGGGTGCGCTGGCTGGCTCCGAAGCACGAGGCCCCGCTGCGGTGTTTCGCGTGGAAGGACTCGCTGCTCGGGCTTGCGCAGAGCGTCGACGGACGTTGGTTGGCTGCGCCGTGCCAGGACACGTCGGTCCATATCTGGGACGCGGTGACCGGTGACGATATGGCCATGACGGGGTTCCCGGGCAAGGTGAAGGGGGTGGCGTGGTCCGAAATCGGTCCCACCCTCGCGACGGCTTGCGCGCAGCAGATCACCCTTTGGAGCTTTGCAGGGAAGGGGCCCAACGGAACCACCGGACGGCCCTTCCGCGGCCACGCGGGTCGCGTTCTCGACCTTGCCACGACGCGAACGGGGCAATGGCTATTGTCGTGCTCCGAAGCGGGTGAACTCGTGGCCTGGCGCCTCGGGGACGGCGAAGCACTTCTGCTCGAAGATGTAGCCGTGGGTCTCGAGCGCCTCACCGTTGCCCCCGACGGCTCATGTGTCGCGGCAATCACCGAAGGCGGAGGCGTCATCGTCGTCGACCTCCAGATCCTCCCGTGAGCGAGCCCAAAGTGGTGGCGGCGCGCTCTACACATTGGCCTCGCAGGCCGTCGATGGCCTTTGGCGAGCTGCAGCTCATCTGGCCGGTATTTGTGCTGC
This sequence comes from Polyangiaceae bacterium, assembly GCA_044358965.1. Taxonomy (GTDB): domain Bacteria; phylum Myxococcota_A; class Polyangia; order Polyangiales; family Polyangiaceae; genus SXNL01. Next base: position 2,180 of record JBIKNA010000307.1, on the reverse strand, counting down.
CGGGCAGCGGTCGTCGCGAAACCGTTCCCAGCATGCCCGGGGTCTTTCGACTTTCTCTCGACGAACTCGTTCGCGATGCGGCGCGCGCAGAGCGCGCTGGGGTCTCGGGCATCGCCGTGTTTCCGGTCGTACCCGCGGCACAGAAGGACGAGCGCGGCTCTGCGGCCCTCTCGTCATCGGGGTTGGCCTGCCGCGCAGCCAGCGAGCTCCGAGCTCGACTTCCGAAGCTCGCCCTCATCGGCGATATCGCGCTTGATCCGTACACCTCGCATGGGCACGACGGCTTGCTGGCGAACGGCCACGTGCACAACGACAGCACCGTTGCCGTGCTCGCCGAAATGGCCGTTGTTCACGCCCAAGCCGGCTTCGACACCGTGGCGCCCTCGGACATGATGGACGGACGTGTTGGTGCCATCCGCCGGGCCCTCGACGGAGCTGGGCTCACGGGGACCCGTATCCTTGCTTACACCGCCAAGTACGCGTCGGCGTTCTACGGTCCATTCCGAGCGGCCCTCGGCTCGGCGCAGAGCGTCCCCATCGACAAGGGCACCTACCAGATGGATCCGGGCAACGCACGGGAGGCGCTCCGAGAGGCCGCGCTCGACATTGCCGAGGGGGCCAACGTGATCATGGTGAAACCTGGGCTGCCCTATCTCGACATCGTGGCAATGCTCCGGCAGAGGTTTCAGGTGCCCATCGCTGCATACCAGGTGAGCGGAGAGTACGCCTTGCTTCGTGCCGCAGCGGACGCAGGCCTATGCTCGTTCGAGCAGGCGCTCACCGAGTCACTCATTGCCTTCAAGCGCGCCGGCGCCGACATTGTCTTCACGTACGCAGCAATCGAGGCGGCGGAGCGAGCAGGGGCAGCGCCATAGACCACTCGTCCGCAGGTTCGAATCTCCCACTATCGCACCAACTCCCGACTGCATCGGGCGGAGAGGCTCGGGGGAACAGGCTCCTGGTGGTCCGGGTCTACCAGCCTTGTCCCGCCATCTCGCGCGACCCACGTTGCGCCGGCCGACCGGACGTTGCGCGGATCGCGCGCAGCCTGCGTAGCTCCATGACCTGTTGCGCGGCGTTGCTCGCCGGAAGTGGCGTTGCTCTTGCTGTTGCCGCCTGAGCGCCGCTGGGCCCGAGGAGCGCAACAACGCCTCTAGAAGCCCCGCCGTGCGACATCTTGTCGCATGGTCCGCCCTGCGCGCCCGCGCTACTGGCCCATCTCATGATCCGCGAGATGTTCTCCGTACTGGCCTTGGGCCTCGTGGCTGCTTGTTCGTCGCCCTCCTCGAGTGCGGGTCACGATCACGGCGGCGACGCGGGCACGGACGCCGCAGCTACCAAGCCATCGTGTGAGAAGCTCCACGTCAACTGCGAGTCCGCCGTCGTCGGAGAGGCCGAGGAGTGTCACAATCTTGCGCACTCTGCCACCGCCACGGAAGCCGACTGCGCCGCCGCCCTAGACCGCTGCCTGGCCGCCTGCGCTCAGGCTGCGACGGATGCGGGCGTCGAAGACGTCAAGGTGGAACCCTCGAAGGACGCCGCCACCGAGGCTGGTGAGTGCAAGAAGTCCGGCACTGTGTGCACCAGCGACGGGGAGTGCTGCTCCAAGATGTGCCACTCCCATGGTGGCACCGACAAAGAGTGCCACTAAGTCGCCGAACACGATCTTCGATCCAACCACATGGCATGCGGGGCGGGCGCTGTGACCGCGGCACGTTGTCGCACCCCCTTGATCCTACGTTCGTGGGGCTGCGACGATGTGCCGCACGCCAAGGTTCGAGGTGACCCCTATGGTTCACCCAATGGGACGTCAGGCGCTGGCGGTGCTGGGAGGCCTCGTGATCTTGGTGCTCTGTGTGGTCGCTGGCTCTCGGTCGTTGGGGCCCGCGGCCGGCTCCAAGGCACTGGAGTCAAGGCTCTACGCCCCCTGTTGCTACGTAGGCACCCTAGATAGCCACGAGTCCGAACTCGCCAGGACTCTGCGAGCGGAGATCGAGACACGCGTGCGCCAAGGCGAGAGCTCCGAGGGCATTCAATCGGACTTTGTGGCGCGCTATGGAGAAAAGGTCATTGCCGCCCGGACCGAGTCCTCCACGCGCGCCATGGGGCTCGTGCTCAGTCTCTCCGCCTTGGGCATTGCGCTGGGGCTGGCGTTGCTGTTTCGCCGTTGGCTACGTCCC
>JBIKNA010000305.1:0-8673 GCA_044358965.1 Polyangiaceae bacterium | reverse complement strand
CCTGCGTCTACCAAGCCGATGCGCAGGCAGGCCTCTTGCTGTCAGGCAAGCTCGACATCGCTGCACGGAGTGACTACTCCGCGCCGATCATCGTGCGCAACCAGCTGCAGTCCAGGGTCAACCGCGACACCAACCGCACGGAGCCCAACCGCTTCGTCGTCGAAGGCACAATCACCCGCGTCACCTTCCCCTCGGGCGAGGTGGTCGACGAGTTCTCCAGCTTTGCCTCCCGCGTCATCGATCCGGACCCGGGGCAACAGCCCGGCAGCGGCGTCGTGTCGGCACTCCTCGTCAGCCCCAACACCATTGCGCAGATCAAGGCCAAGCGCGGCGAGTTCAACGACCGTCGCAAAGAGGTCGCGGTCATCGCCAACGTGAAGGTCTTCGGGCGCACGCTTGGTGGCGTCGAGGTCGAATCCGCCGAGTTCCCCTTCCCCATCACGGTCTGCCGCGGCTGCGCCATCAACTTCTCCTGCGCCAGTGCCACCCTCGGCTGCGGCGGCGCCATCGACAGCACCACCCAGGGCTGTGCCCCGGTTTGCAACGTCGGACAAGACCAGCCGTATCCTTGCCAGTTGTGCATCACGGGCGACCCCGCGTGCGCCTTCCCGCCCAAAGACACCTTCTAGGGACAGCCCCGAAGACCCAAGGGTCGGCCAAAAAAGGAATGATGAGCCCGCGGCGCAGCACCTGCCCCGCGGGTTCTCTCTTTTTGGGGCCATGACTCCCCTGCCCGCGCGATACGTTGAGGGCATGCGTCCCGCAGCGCTCGCAACCCTCGGTGCCCTGATGGCTGGCTCGGTGAGCAGCGTGTGCCGTGCAGACACGGAGGTCAACGCCGCCATGACCGGGGGCGTGGCCACGTTGCGCATGCAAGACCAAGGCACCCGCGTGGGCGGTCACCTGGGGCTCTACGCCGACGCCATCTTTACGCGCAAGCGGAGCCGGGACTGGGGCGTGGGCCCCCATGTGGACTTCACCACCTTGGCGTTTGCGACGGCGGAACCTGGTGCGGGTGCCTCGGGGCTCATCCCCGTCGGGGACGTCATCCTGATGCCACGCATCACGCCTTTCCTGCGCCTCGGAGACAGCGGCGGGTCACGGGCGGGCCTTGCGGCCTCGCTGTTCATCGGCGGCCGTTCGCACAACTTCAGCGGGACGTACACGCTGGGCAATGGCGGTTACCTACAGGTGCGAAGGTCGTTGGCCTCGGACGAGCGCGTGGACTTCCTGATCGGCGCGCAGATCGACATGGCCTACGTGGCCCTGCCCTTCATCTTCGCCGTCCAGGCTTTGCGGCCCGGCGCCGGCCTGTAGCTCCCCTGCCCTGGTCGCAGGTTCTTCGGCGGCGAACGAGTGCGTGCGCCCCACGTCCCATGGGCGCCACGGGGCGCGGCTGCATTGCGGACACCCAGTACGTTCGCAGGCGTAGCCAATGCGCGTGGCCCGGGGGGGTGGACGGACTCGTGCCGCGTGGTAGGTTTCCCGGCCCATGGAACGCCGCGCGATCGAACTCACCGTCGGAGGCCAACGCTACAAGGTCGTCAGCACGTCCGACGAGGCGGAGCTGCAGGCGTTGGCGGCCCAGGTCGACCACCGCGTTCGCGAGCTGACGCCTCGAAGCCGGGCTGCGGGCCCCCAGGCGCTTGTGCTCGCGGCCATCGCCTTGGCCCACGAACTCGAGCAAGAGCGAAAGAAGCGCCAGGAGCTCGAAGGCCGCACCCGCGAAGCGCTCACACGCATGTTGGGTCGCATCGACCTGGCCATCGGCGAAGACCGCCCGTCGTCGGCGTCGCTGATGTCCTGAGCCCCTGCGCGCCGCTGGCTGACGTTTCACGTGAAACAGTCCCCGGCGACGCTCCTGTCCTGACCCTGCCGCCCGGCGGCAACGTTTCACGTGAAACATGTCCACGCCCCCGGCCCTCCAGTTCCTTTTGCCAGCCCTCGATGCCCTGCGCGCCGAGAGCCTGCTGCGAACGCCGGCAACGCCACTGCCGGGGCCCGAGCGCTCGTTCTGCAGCAACGACTACTTGGGCGTGGTGCACGGACAGGACCACGCCGATGCGCCCTTCGGCGCAGCGGCATCGCGCATGGTCCGGGGCAACTGGGACGCACACGCGGCCCTCGAGCACGCTTTGGCCCAATGGGTTCGGCGAGAGCGCGCCCTGGCGTTCACCAGTGGCTACGCCGCCAACGTGGGTAGCCTGGCCGCGCTGCTCGGCCCCGAAGACCTCGTTGTCAGCGACGCCCTGAACCACGCCAGCCTCATCGACGGCATGCGGCTCTCACGGGCCAAGGTCCAGGTGGTGCCTCACTTGGACCTCGCCGCCACGCGACACGCGCTCGGGTCCCCGGCCCGCCGTAAATGGGTCGTTACCGAGTCCTACTTCGGCATGGACGCCGACTCTCCCGATCTGGCAGAGCTCCGGCGCGCGTGCGACGCGCACGGTGCCGCCCTGTACGTGGACGAAGCCCACGCCGTTGGGGTCCTCGGGCCCGAGGGTCGGGGCCTGTGCGCCGCGGCGGCGGGCAACGACGCAGCGGACATCGTCGTGGGCACGTTGGGCAAAGCCCTCGGGGCCCAAGGCGCCTTCGTGGCCGGGTGCAACGCCCTGTACGACTTCTTGTGGAACCGCGCCCGCAGCCACGTGTTCTCGACGGGCCTCAGCCCACGCGTCGCCAGCGCGGCAACGCGCGTGCTTGGCACTTTGGGCAGCGGCGAGCGACGCCACGACGTGCTGGCGCGCGCGCAACAGCTCCGGGAGGGCATGATGGCCATGGGCCTCCGACCGCTGGGCTACGGCCACATCGTGCCGCTGGTGGTGGGCAGCGCAGCCAAGGCCCTCGAAGCCCAGGCGCGGCTCTCCGAGCGGGGCTTCCACGTGCCGGCCATCCGGCCCCCGACGGTGCCGCCCAACACCGCGCGCTTGCGCTTCACGGCCAGCGCCGCCCACACCAGTGCCGACATCGAAGCACTGCTGTCTGCACTCCACGAGGTCCGCACATGCTTTGCTTCGTAACGGGCACGGGCACCGGCATCGGCAAGACCCACCTGACCCAAGCGCTGCTCGGCGCGGCCCCGGCACCAGCCCACGGCTACAAGCCCATCGAGAGCGGCTTCCCCGCAGAGTGCCAAGACACCGACGCTGCCGCGCTGACCCGAGCCTCCACGTTTCACGTGAAACAACCCGGCCGGCGTTGGCTCTTTGCCGCGCCGGTCTCGCCGCATCTGGCCGCCGAGCGGGCAGGGGTGTCTCTCGACATCGATGCCGTCGCCGCCGCCATCGACGACATGGACCGCGAAGCCCCGATCACCGTCGTGGAACTCCCCGGCGGACTCTTCACCCCGCTGACCCCCGCGCTCGCCAATCTCGATGTTGCGCTTCGCTTCCCCCGGGCCCGCACCTTGCTCATCGCCCCCAATCGCCTCGGCGTCCTCCACGATGTCATCGCCACCAGCACCGCCGCCAGCGCCCGCGGTCTCGTGCTCGACGCCGTACTGCTCTCGGCACCGGTGCAGCCCGACGAGTCCACCGCGGACAACGCCCGGGCACTTCGCGATCGCCTCGGCTGCCCTGTGTTCGAGGCCCCCCGCGCCGACATCCCGGCGCTCGCGCATCACGACTCCGTCCGCGGCTGCGCCTCCCGCCTCTTCCGCGTACACCCCTAAAGCCGCTCGCCCGGGTGCCGCGAGCGAATCCGCGAGACGCGGGCGGGCGCGCGTCAGCGAAGAGCAGCGGGCAGCGCAACGACGACCGCGTGCAACGCTGCGGCGCGCTCGCGCGCGCACAACGCACGCCCTACGACCTGAGGTCGGGCGCGGGCACGTGGGAGAGCTGGTGGGGCAGGCAGGCGAGGGGCAGATGCCCACCCAGTGCCGCGCTCACACAACGCACGAAGCGCAACCTGAGGTCGCGCACGGGCACGATGGGAGAGCTGGTGGAGCTGGGCAGGCGAGGGGCAGATGCCCACCCAGTGCCGCGCTCACACAACGCACGAAGCGCAACCTGAGGTCGCGCACGGGCACGACGGGAGAGCTGGTTGGTGCAGACCGAGGCAAACGGCAGCGCCCGGCTACGCAGCGTCCTTCTTGATTCGGCCGCGCTCGAGCACCAGGCGGGTGCTGCCGATCTCCGCGAAGCCAAGGTCGTGCGTCACCACCAGAACCGTCGCGCCGCGCGCGGCCTCTTCTTCGATCACTTGCCGCAGGCGCGTCACACCGCCGGCATCAAGACCCGTCGTTGGCTCATCGAGCAGCAAGAGCTTCGGCCGATGCAAGAGCGCCCGGGCCAAGGCCACGCGCTGCCGCTGCCCGCGGGAGTAGGTCCGGAAGGGTCGCTCGGCAAAAGCGCCCAACTGGAACCGCTCCATGACCTGCGCCACCACATCGCCCGCGAGTCCATGTAGTTTACACGCAACCATCAGGTTCTCGCGGCCGGAAAGATCGGGGTAACAAAGGGCGTCGTGCCCCAGCCACCCCAGCGTCGAACGCACCTCCGCGCGCGTTGCGCCAAGAGATCCATGCCGCACGACCCCGGTGGTGGGGCGCGCGAGAGTCCCCACCAGCGACAGCAGCGTCGACTTGCCGGAGCCGTTGTCCCCCAGAACCATGCTGATGGCGCCCTCGTCGAAGCGCGCGGTCACCCCCAGCAGCGCCCGAACCGGCCCGTAGGTCTTGGTGACGTTGTCGAGCTCCACCGCCATGGCAGTCGCAAGTCTAGCGCGCCTCTGGGTGCAATCCTACATTGTACCACATGCAATTGTGGCGATTTCGGCGCCTGCGCTTTCGCACCTGCCAAAACCATCATGCTACTCTGGCCGAATGACTGCGGCTGCGGCGCTCCTTAGTGAGGAGCTCCCCAAAATCCAGAAGCTGCGCAAGACCGTCGAGGCGGCGCTGGAAGGCAAGCCCGATACGGTGGAGCTCGCCCTCGTGGCGCTGCTCGCCAAGGGTCACCTGCTCATCGAAGACGTGCCCGGTGTGGGCAAGACCACCCTGGCCCGCGCGTTGGCCCGGGCCGTGGGCGGCGACTTGCGCCGCGTCCAGTTCACGAGCGACCTGCTCCCCAGCGATGTCATCGGCGTGTCGGTGTTCGATCAACGCACGGCCACCTTTGTGCTGCGGCAGGGGCCCGTCTTTGGCAACGTTCTGCTCGCCGACGAAATCAACCGCGCCAGCCCGCGCACGCAGTCTGCGCTGCTCGAGGCCATGAACGAGGCGCAGGTCTCCATCGACGGCCAAACGCTCCCGCTGCCCGACCCGTTCTTCGTCATCGCCACGCAGAACCCCCAAGACTTTGCGGGTACGTTCCCGCTGCCCGAGTCCCAGCTCGACCGCTTCTTGTTGCGGGTACGCATTGGCTACCCGCCGCCGCAAGTCGAGATGCGCCTGTTGCTCGAGCCATCGCTCGACACCAGCGCAGACGTCGAAGCCGTGCTGGACCCGGCGGCCCTGGTCGCCTTGCAGCGCGAGGTTCGGCGCATCGCCATCGACGGCGCGCTCGGCACGTACCTTCATGCCATCGTGCACGCCACGCGCACCTCGCCGTCGCTCTCGCTTGGGGCTTCTACCCGCGGCGCCATTGCACTTGCCAACGCCGCGCGGGCTCGCGCCCTCGTCCGTGGTCGCAACTACTGCATCGCCGACGACATTCACGATCTCGCCATTCCGGTTCTGGCGCACCGCGTGCGCTTGTCCACGCATACCGACGGCTTCATGCCCTCGCGCGACGAAGCCGAAGCGGCAGTGCGCGAAATCGTTGGTCGCGTGCCCGTGCCCATCTGACCGCAAACACGGAAAAACCTGCTCGTTCCGTTCGCAACAAAGCGCGCGGACTGCTTTAATTGGGGATCCGAATGTCTGCCGTCAAGCCCAACGAGCCCGAGCTGCTGCAGCGCTTCCGGCCGCCGCGTCGACTCAAGTTCACGCGCGAGGGCAAGTTCTTCTTGGGCATCACGCTGGGCGTTGGCTTCGCCGCCATCAACACCGGCAACAACCTGCTCTATTTACTCTTGGGCCTGCTGCTCGCGCTCATCATCGTGAGCGGTGTCATGAGCGAGCTTTCGCTCCGGGACTTGAGCGTCGTCCGACGCTTGCCGCTGCGGGCGCAGGTGGGCCGGCCACACCTGGTCGAGATCGAGGTCTTCAACCACAAGACCCGCTTTCCTTCGTACGCCATCGAGGTCGAAGACTTGCGCGCCGGTCAGCCCGCCGACAAACGCTGCTTCTTTCTGAAGATCAGCCCCAAGTCCGCCCAGGTCGCGGCCTACCGCCGTACCCCCAACAAACGCGGCCGTGATCGACACACCGGGTTTCGCATCGCCACGCGCTTTCCTTTTGGGCTGTTCGAGAAGTCCCGCGAGGTGACCTCGGACGGAGAGCTCATCATCTATCCGGCGGTAGACCCGGTGGCGCTGCCTGCAGCCTTCGCCGGGCGCTTGGCCGGCAACGATGGGGCCTTGGGCAAGGGTCACGGCGAAGACTACTTGGGCCTGCGTCTGCTGCGCGACGGCGAGGACCCCAAAGACATCCACTGGCGCAAGTCTGCCGCCACCGGGCAAATGGTCATGCGCGAGCGCGCCCGCGAGGCGCGCCCAGACATGGCCTTCAACCTCGATGTGCATCGGCCTTTGTCGGCCGGCGACGAGTGGGACAGCATGTTCGAGCGCAAGATCCGGGACCTTGCCTCGCGCTCGGTCGCGCACATCAAACGCGGCGACACGGTCACCATCAAGACCTCTGCGGGCGAGCGAAGCAAAGGCGACCGCACCAGCGGGGCGGATCCTCTCCTGCGGTACTTGGCGTTGCTCGAGCCCACCCCAGAGCAAGCGAGCGACCCCAAGAAGGCACCGGAGGCCGCCGAATGAGGTTCGGCCTCGTCCACCGCATCATGACCGACGCGTTGGCGGCGTTGGGCATCTTGGCCGTGGTGAGCACCTCGTCCATGTCGCCGTGGGCCAACGCGGTGGTGCTGGTTGGGCTTGTGGTCGCGCTGGCCATCCCCGAAGCGTGGCAAAGCAAACCCCAGCTGCGGCAGTTCGCCACGCTTGGCCCGCTCGCGCTATTCGTCATCCAGGCCGCGCGTTTGCTCATGGGTCGCAGCATGCTCGACATCGCCGTCGAGTTCGCCGCGTTGCTCCAGGTGGTGCGCATCTCCACGCGCCGGGGCGCCGCCCACGACCAGCAAATCATCGTCCTTGCGTTGCTGCACTTCGTCGCAGGCACAGTGCTCGGCGGCGGGCTCAGCTACGGCCTTTGTTTCTTGGGCTTCCTCATGGTGGCGCCGGGCGCACTCGTGCTCAGCCATCTGCGGCGCGAGGTCGAGGGCAACTACCGCCAAGGTGCCCGCGACCGCACGGGCTTGCCCGTCGACGTGCCTCGCATCTTGCGCAGTCGTCGAGTCGTCGGCCGCGGTTTCCTTCTGTCTACGTGCTTGCTGGCGGTACCCATTTTCGTCTTCACCGCCACGCTCTTCGTCATGTTCCCCCGCGTGGGCCTGTCGCTGCTGCTGCTTAGCCACCCCCGCGGTGGCCGCATGGTGGGCTTCTCCGACAAGGTAGACTTGGGCGAGGTGGGCGTGCTGCGCTCGGACCCGAGCATCGCGCTTCGTTTCGACGTGGCGGACTTGCCCGAGCCCCCGCCGCAACGCCTTACGCTCCGGCTTCGAGGCACCGCCTTCGACAGCTACAACGGTCGCGCGTGGTCCCGCACGCAGGCCGATCGCCGCAACGAGCGCCCCGAGGGCGGCGACACCGTGATCATGTACCGGCACCCCAACCCGCGCGATCGACGCATCACCATCGATCTCGAGCCCATCGACCCGCCGGTGGTGTTTCTGCCTCCGCGCACCGTGGCCATGCGCGTCCGCACCCAAGGACAACAAGCCTTTGGCGATGCGCTCAACGTCCGGAAGGGCCCCGAGGGCGAACTACGCTACGGCGGCTCCGACGCCCATGGCCTGCGCTACGAGGTGTTCGTAAGCCAAGACCAAGAGTCGCTCCCCGACGCACTGAGCAACGCCGAGCGCGCCAGGTACTTGGGCGTTCCCGCCGAGCTGCCCCGACGCTTCGCCGACCTCGCCCACCAATGGGCCGACGCACAACCCACCAAGGCGGCCAAAGCCCGGGCCATCGAAGAGCACCTCAAGCGCGAATACGGCTACGACACCGCGTCGCCATCGGGTGGCAAGCCGCAGCCGCTCGACCACTTCTTGTTCGAGTCCCGCCGCGGCCACTGCGAGTTCTTCTCCACGGCCATGGCCATGATGCTGCGCGAAGTGGGCATCCCGTCGCGCAACGTCACCGGCTTCGTAGGTGGAACCTACAACCGTTTCGGCCGCTACTACGCCGTCCGCGAGGGCGACGCCCACTCTTGGGTCGAGGCCTACATCGACGAGAACCACGCGTGGGTACCCTTCGACCCAACGCCGTCGGCGGGCGCGCAGCCCCTGCAGCAGACCACCGGCGCCTACGTGTACATGCGCGACCTGCTCGAGGCCATGTCGCAGCGCTGGAACCGCTACGTCATCGGCTACGATCTCCGCACGCAGACTCGTTTGTTCGACGATCTGGGTCGCAAGTACAACGGCATGCGCCAGCGCGCCGGGCTCACCAGCGGCCCCCTCGACAAGATCACCCAAGGTCCAGTGGTCGCCGCCGGCTTCGTGCTCACCA
>JBIKNA010000722.1:0-2509 GCA_044358965.1 Polyangiaceae bacterium | reverse complement strand
CCTTTCGCGGCACCAAACCCGCCTTCACGAGGACACGCGGCTGCTCGCCTGGCTGTTCACGGTGGCGCGCAATCTGTACCGCAGCCACCTGCGCTGGAGCGTCCTCGACCTGGGGCGGCTCTTCGATGGCGGCGACGCGGAGCTAGAGCTCGCGCAGGCCCACGGGGCGAGTCCAGAGCAGGTCACCGAGACCCGAAGCGAACTCGCCCGGGTCGAGCGCGCCATCGGTCAGGTGTCCCCCGGCGCCCGCGAGGTCCTGCTCCTGCTCGGCGTGCAACAGCTGTCCCCCGAAGACGTCCAGCAGGTGTTGGGCGTGTCCGCCGAAGCACTGCGTCAACGCGTTTCACGTGCTAGAAAAGAGCTGCGCGAGCGCCTGTCGGCAACGGAGCAACCATGAGCAATCCCGACCACGAGCAAGACCAGGCGCTTCAACGGCTCCCACAGCTAGGCCCCAGCGCGCGCTTCGACGAGCATCTTCGATCGGTGCTCGCCAACAGCGACCGGAAGGTGGCCAGCATGCCCTGGGGCGGTCGGGTGCTGCTCTTTGGCAGCGTGGCGCTCTACCTTGGCTGGGCCATCAACGCGGCTTCCGCGCTGGTTCGCTAACCAGACGGCCCATCAATTGGCGTGCCGGGCCGACGTCTAAAAGGCCTGCTTGATCCAGCTCCACAGCTTGGAGCCACCGGCGGCGGCCGCTTGCGGCTCGGGCTCCTCGACGACGGCGCCCTTCTTGGTGGCCGCCGCGGTCATGCGCATCATCGAGTGTGCCGGTGCGGGCGCTGCAGCCCGGGCGTGCGCCTCGGTCAGCGCCTGCGCGCCGTATTTTACGAGCCCCACACCCGTCGCGTACTGCGGGCCGTGCACCAGCTGCGTGATGCCGCGAACCCCCTGAGGGAAGCCAATGCGGACGGGAACGCCCAGGATCTCTTCGGCGAGTTCGCTCATGCCCTCGAGCAACACGGCGCCACCGGTGAGCACGACGCCCGCAGACAGCTGCTCCAGCATGCCCGTGTCTTCGATGCGCTTGCGCACAACGGCGAAGATCTCCTCGGCGCGTGGCTCGATGATGTCGGACAGCACCCGCCGAGGCGCGCGACGCGGCTGGTGCCCACCCACGCCGGGCACTTCGATTTCTTCGTCGTCGCGCACCATGCGGCCAAGGGCGCAGCCCGACAAGCGCTTGAGCCGATCGGCCTCGGCCACCGGCGTGCGCAGCCCCGCGGCCAGATCACTCGTGATGTTGTTGCCGCCAACGGGCAACACGCTGGCGTGCGCGATGCCGCCATCGACGTACAGAATCACCTCGGTGGTCCCGCCGCCAATGTCCACCACGGCGACGCCGATTTCTTTCTCGTCATCGGAGAGCACGGCCTCGGCCGAGGCCAGCGGCTGCAACACCACATCGGCCACGGCAAGGTCACAGCGCTCGGCGCAGCGGATCACGTTCTGCACGCAGCTCGTGGCCGCGGTGACCAAGTTGACCTTGGCGCCCAGGCGCACACCGCTCATGCCAATGGGGTCGCGAATGCCGTCTTGGGCGTCGACGATGTACTCCCGGGGAAGCACATGAAGGATCTGCCGGTCGGCGTCCACGGGGATGGCCCGAGCCCCCTCGAGCACGCGCTCGACGTCGGCCCGGGTGACCTCGCCGCCGGCAATGGCAGCGACGCCGTCCGACGACTGGGAGCGGATGTGGCTGCCGGCGACGCCGGCGAAGACGGTCCGGATCTCGACACCGGCCATGGTCTGCGCGGCATCGATCGCGTCTTTGATGGCGCGGACGGTCCAATCGATATTCGACACGATGCCCTTGCGGAGACCGCGACAGGGCACTTGGCCAACACCTAGGATCGTGATGCCGTCATCGCCCACTTCGCCGACAACGGCGCACACCTTGGTGGTACCGATGTCGAGTCCGACGACGATCTCCCCGTTTGCGGTCTGCGTGCTCATGCTCACAATGCAATCGCACGCCCGGAATGGAAGGGCCAAGTTTGTGAGGCCCCGGAAAACGCACCGCGCCTAAGGGGTTATCGGCGGCGCCGGCGCACAAACGCGAGCAGTGCAAAGGCACTGCCCAGCAGCGAGAGGAGCCCTTGTTTGGGGGCCGGCGCTTGCCCCACGGCGCATGCGCTGCAGCCGCTGAGGTCCGGCGGCGTTGCCCCCACTGGGGTGGTGCCGCCGCCACTGCCACTGTCGGTTCCGGCGTCGGTGGCCGTGGGCTTCAGCTTCGCCCCGGTGCACGCACCAACGGCGATGCCGTCTTTGGCGCAGCTCGGAGCCTCTTGCGATGGGCATGCGGCGGGCGACCCTGTCCCGAAGTCGCCGTCGCAACCCACGCAGCGCCCCGTCTGGGTGTTGCATACGGGCGCCAGCGCATCGGTGCATGATGCAGGCCCGGTGCACGCCGCGGCACAAGAACCCCGGAGCGCGCCCGTGGTGACGCAGAGTGGCGCCTTGTCCGAAGGGCACGCATTGAGCGCGCCGGACGCAAACGCTCCGGGGAAGC
>JBIKNA010000721.1:0-2520 GCA_044358965.1 Polyangiaceae bacterium | reverse complement strand
GGGCCGCGAGAAAGATGTGGCCACGGTGGTGACCGTCGGCGCGTACGTGGACCGGGTGCCCGAGATCTCCATTGTCACCGCGTCTTGGAAGGCCGACTTCTTCGTGTGGTTTTCGTGGGAGGGAGATCTGCCCGACCCGGGCACCACGTTCAAGGTGGTGAGCGGCGAAGCGCTGTCGCGCACCTTGATGCGAAAGGTCGATACGGGCAAGCAGCACTACTCGCTGTACAAGGTGACCGCGCAGATCACCAAGTCCTTCGATGTGGCGCGCTTTCCGCTCGACGAGCACGTGCTCACCATCCAGCTCGAAGACCAGGCGCTGCAGTCTTACCAACTCTGCTACGCCGCCGACGCAAAGGCTTCCAGCGTCAGCTCGCGCGTCAACGTGCCGGGCTACGGAATCCAGGGCACCGAGGTCGCGACAAACCTCCATTCGTACAAGACGTCGCTCGGCGAGCCCACGGTGCCTTCCGACTATCAGGGCAAGTACTCGAGCTTCCTCTTTGGCATCCACATCAAGCGGCCCTCTTGGGGCATGTTCTTCAAGATGTTCAGCGTGCTCTACATCGCGGTCTTCGTGGCGCTCATGGGCTTGGTGTTGCGTGGCCCCAACGAGCGGCTGGCGCTGGCGGGCACGGCGCTCTTCGTGGCCATCGGCAACGCCGCAGGCATCACGCCCCTCATCCCCTATACCGGCGCCATCACGCTGGCGGACGTGATCGGCAACATCGGCTACCTGTTCATCGGGTTCATCATTGTGCAGTCGATTTTGTACCACAAGTACTTCGCGGACCCAGAGGTGCGCCAAGAAGCCAGCTACGTGTTCGACGTCAGCAGCTTCGCGATCCTTGCGAGTGCGTTCATCACGCTCAACGTGGGCGTGGTGCTGGCCGCCAGGGGCTGAGCGTCAGAACCAGGCGGTGGCGCCCAGGGTCAAGGTGTCCTGGGTCTTGGCGTTCGGAACCTGCGGGTTCGTCACACCGTCCCCCTGCACTTGCCCGGCGAAGAACATGCTGGCGTCGGCGAGATCGTGTCGATACTCGAGGCGCACAGACAACGCCTCGCGCGCGCGGCCCTCGATGGTCGCGGTGCTCGATGCAACGTACTTGGCCAGGAAGAACACCGTGCTCGCGGTGCCGCTCGCATTCTGCGCCGTGGTTTCGCGAAAGTAGTCCTGGCGTACGGCCACAAAAAGGGTGTCCGGCACCAATTGCACGCGACCGTACAGTGCGCCGGCGTACCACGATGACCAGCCAAAGCGGTTGCGCTCGGCGCCGACGTCAGCGTTCGCTGCCACGGAGAGCATCGAGTTGACCTTGACGAGCACCGACGCGTCGAGCAGGTGGCGGTAGGCACGCCCCTCGGGCACGCTCAGGTTGCGTTCGTTGCCGCCTACATACACCGCGGCCCAGCGAAGCCGGTCGGACTCGGAGATGATCTGCGAGTAGATGCTCTTGTCGTCGTTGTTGTCGACCACGCTGTTCCAGCCGTTGATGACGCCAAAGGTGAGTGCAAGGGAACCCACCTGCTGCGTGGCCCGGATGCCCGTGTGATAAAACGGCAACCCGAAGAACAGGTTCGAGCGCGACCAGTTCCACGAGTCCTTGACGGCCAAGCTCTCGATGCCCACCGGCGACAAGAAGATGCCCATCTGCAGGTGGAGCCCCTGCGCCACGGGAAACGTGTACCCCACACGTGCACGCTGGATGTACTTGAACACCTCGGCCCCGGTGGACCCAGCCCCCGATGCCCCGGGGCGCGATGGCTCGGCCAGGTAATACGTGCTCGGGGTATGGCCAGCCTGTAGCGACACGCGACCATCGACGCCCGAGGCCTCCCACTGCGTATCCAGCACAGCATTGGAGAGCGTGAACGTGTTGTGGCGGTTGTCGAAGCCGCGGAAGTTGGTCACGCCGTTGGAGGGATCGTTGAAGTTGTAGGAGAAGTCGCTCTCCACGTACCCACCGATGGAAACCTTGGGCGGCTTGGGGCCATTTTCTGCCCATGCGGCTGACGCATGCAGAACGGCGACGCAAGCCACCGCGGCGGCCGGGAGGAGTCCGAGACCCTTCATGGGCAGCGTGTATACCAGTCCCCTGATCCCGTGTGTGGAAGATGGCCAAGGTCCATGCGCGCCGGACCGACGAGGGCCACGTGCAGACGTCGCAGGCAATGGCTGCGGTCTAGAACAGAAACCGCAGGCCGCCGACGGCCTGGGTGGGATACTCGCGGGTGTTCACGACGAAAACATCGGCGCGCAAGAACGGTTGCACCACATGGGTGTGGCTGCGTTGCGAGGTTCGCAAATGCAGCACGAGCTCGGGGCCGAGCGCGAAGCCCACCGTGGGCGGATCTGCACCGCGCAAGGGAGCGGCAAGCATCACGCTGCCTCCGAGCGTCAGCGGTCCAATCCCCCGACCCACATAGAACCGGGTGTCGAAGTGTGCACTGCGCGGCTGGTAGCCGAGCTCGAGACCAAAATCCCACGCGGGGTGCTTCCAGACACGAGGCGAGACCGCG
>JBIKNA010000720.1:0-2521 GCA_044358965.1 Polyangiaceae bacterium | reverse complement strand
ATTCCGACAGCTCATCACGGCCCAAAACGGCCTCCGAAGGCCTCACTTTTGCACCGCGATGTAGCTAGTCTAGAGCGCATCGGGGAACGCGCACCTGACGAGGGCAATGCGGACGCCCAGCGTTGGGCTACGTGCGGAGGTGCCCGAGCAGCAGCGACGCCACCTGCTTCAAGTCGAAGGGCCACGCATACCGAAACACCACGCCGGGGTGCAGGGCGCGCAAGGCCTCGATGGTCTCGGGGATCTCGACCTCGGCGTGGACGCCGCCGGGGGTCAGCATGGAGGGCACCACGTCGATGATGCGAGCGCCTTGGGCAACGAGGGCGTTGGCGCAAGACTCGAGTGAGGGCCCGCAGAACTCGTTGTAGGCGTGCGCCACATGGAGGCCGGCGGCCTGGGCGCGAATGGCCTGCACCAGCGCCTCGAACCCCGCAGCGTAGGGGTCTGTGTCTTTGCTCCGTGGCCAGGCCCGAATCTCTTCGTCGAGGGCGCGCTCCTCGTCTCCCATGGGCGTGCCCCGCGCGCGGCGCTGGCCCTCGAGGGCCTTGAGCCGCGCGACGCGATCGCGAGGGAAATCAGATGGCGGTGCGCCGTGCCCAACGACGATGAGGCATCGATGAACGGGTTCGTTGGACATGTCAGCGGCCCGGAGAGATCAACGCGATGACCGAGGTGTAGGTGTGCACATAGGTCCTTTGGCCCACGGGGCCAATCTCGCCGTTGCAGAAAAAGCCACCCACGGCCACGGGCCCCAAGAGGCTTCGGACGAGCCCGCTATCGTGGTTGGGTTCGCCGAACAGCCCGAGACCGCGCCCGACGCACGAGAACATGACGGCCCCGCGGGGAGTGCCTCGGTCTTGCCGCGATCGCAAGGCCCGCACAAGCTCATCGTGCGCGGCCTGCTTGTCGCGGAGCTGAAACTGCACCACTTGGTGCCGCTCGATGGCGGCCCCCACGGCCAAGGTGCCCGTGTTTGGTTCGAAGCCAATGACGTTGCGCATGAGCATGGGCTCGCCCTTGTGCACCAGGTTCTGGGTGCAGGCTTCGATGCCCAAGAAGAGCGACGTCCGGAACAAGCGCTGATCGGCCTCGGACAACGCGTCGTGCACGTCGCGAAGTACGTCGGCGGCCTTGCGCCCACCCAGCTCCTGGATCACCGTGCCCTTGGTTCGCGTGGCGATGTACGGGTCGCCGATGGGCCGGCAGCCCTGGGCCACCACCGGGTCGATGTCGATGGCGCCCTGGAGCAGCACGCCCACGGCAGCGCCATGCACACGCGCGCGCTGCAAGAAGAGAGCGATTTCGCCTCCGGCCCGGGCCCCCGCCGCGAGGCCCCCAACCTTGACGCCCTTGGGCAGCGCGCCGTCGAGCATGGCCAAGAGCGGCGAGATTTCGGAGATCTGAGGGTCGACGAACAAGAACGCGTGCGCCGGCTCGTCGCCGCGAAGGTTGTCGAGCGCCGAGCTTGGCAGCTGTGTGGCGCCGGCGGCCAGCACCACGGGCATGATGCGAACATCGGGCAAGTGCGCGACGGTGATGCCCAAGAAGGGCCCCTCTTCGACCTCAAGGCCTCCGGCCACCACGCCGCCCGCGGAACAACCCACGAGCTTGGCCTTGGGGAACCGAAAGGCGACCTCGCGCGCGAGGCTGTCCCAGTGCCCCGCGTGCTGCGACGAAGCGAAGACGAGCACCAGGTCTACCGCCTCGGGCGCAAAGTCTTGCTCGGCCAAGAGCTGCATCAGCTCGTCGACCGCGGCGTGGAACGACGTCTCTTCGCTAAGGGCCGATAGCCACCGCACGAGAACGATTGTAGGGAAAGCCACCCCGATTGGGAAACTCGCTCGCGTGAATTTGCAGCCCACGCGAATTTGCCCACCGGGCACCCCGTTTCGGGACGATAATTGACCCCACCGCCGCTCCTTGTGAGGGTTCGCCTGTTTCGAGGAGGCGGGCGGTGCAGAGGGGCAATACGTGGCCAAGGACGACAAGAAGAAGCGACGCAAGACCACGACGCCGCCGGCGTTGCCGCCAGAGTTCGCGGTGCTGCAAGCTTCTTTGGAGCGCGAGCGGCAAGAACGCGCGTCCGAAGCCGACACCATGGCCAAGATGCTGCAGCGCATGGGCGAGCTCGAGGCCCAACTGCGCAGCGCCGAGGCCCGAGGCAAGGCAACGCCCTCCGCAAGCGAGGCCGCCGAAAAGACCGGCAACGGAGGCGAGACAGCGGCCACTGCAGCCAAGGTCGAACGCGAGATCACAGCGCTTCTCGCGCGCTTCACCGAGCTCGAAGAAAAGAGCGCGAGCACGTCTACCGAACTCGCCCAGCTGCGGCAAAAGCAAGAGACCCAAGGCGCGCAGCCAAGACCCCAGCCGTCCGCGCCGGGGCTCGCCGAAGAGCTGCAAAGGGCCTTGCTGCGCACCCAGGGCCTCGAGCGGCACGTCGATCAACAGCAACGCGAAATCGTGGGCCTCAAGATCGATCTCGAAGAAGCGCGTATGCGCCTCAAGCGCGCGGAAGAGTCTG
>JBIKNA010000719.1:0-2533 GCA_044358965.1 Polyangiaceae bacterium | reverse complement strand
GACCCGTCAGACCGCACTGCGGCGCACCGCAGCCTGCCGTTTGGCACCTGGGTCGAGGTGCGGCGCACGGACACCGGGCGCATGGCCCGGGTGCGCATCAATGATCGCGGCCCCTTCGGCGATCCGAAGCGGATCATCGATGTATCGCGGCGCTCCGCCGAGGACCTCGACATGATTCGCGACGGTGTCGTTCCGGTCGAGCTGCGCGTGGTGTCCGGCCCGTGACCCAACGCGGTCGGCGGTTGCCAATCATCTGCCACGGGGAATGCCGCTGAAGCGCCGCATTCGGGCGGGCTTGGGGGAGGCTAGGGCGCGATGCGGACGACGTCGGGACCCATGAACGTGGTCTTGTACTCGACGTACAAGCGGGCGCCCTCGGCGATGCGCACGCGATCGTGGTCTTGCAACGGACGCACGGGCTTGGCTGGACGTCCCATGGCCAGCATGCCGCTGGGGATGCGCGCCCCCGGGGGCACCAAAGAGCCTGCGGCCAGCACCACATCGTCTTCGATGATGGCGTTGTCGAGCACGATGCTGCCCATGCCAACCAGGACGCGGTTGCCCACGGTGCAGCCGTGCAAGAGGGCCATGTGGCCCACGGTGACGTCGTCACCCACGCTGGTGCTCGCCATGTCGCCAGTGACGTGCACCACGGCGCCGTCCTGGATGTTGCTGCGGGCGCCGATGCGGATGGGGAACACGTCGCCGCGGACAACGCAGCCGAACCACACACTGGCGTCGTCGCCGAGGACCACGTCACCGATGACCGTTGCGGTGTCGGCAACGAAGACCCGGGCGCCGAGCGTGGGCCGTACGCCGCGATGTGCGTAGAGTGCCACTAGCGCGCCTCCGTCAGCACCGGGAGCTTGCGGCGGCCACGTTTGCCTTCGGGCACCGGCCGTGCCGGCAGCGCTGCCAGCGCTTGGGCGTCTACCTCGCCCCGAAGGGAGTGTTTGAACGCTTGGGTGATGCTGGCGTCGAGAAACGCCCCCGTGGCGTCGATGCCCGCGGGCACCTGCACATGGACGATCTCGTTGCGCCGGGTGCGCCCCTGGAAAGTCGTACCCTGGCCGCTGTCGCTAGGGCTCTTGCTCGGGCCCAAGATCAGGACCTCTTGGGTGGTGCCCACGAACTGCGCAAGGTGCGCCCGGGTAAGCTCTTCGGCCACGGAGAACAACTCGGCGAGGCGTTCGCTCTTCTCGGCCTCGGAGACGTCGTCGGCGAGCTTGAGCGCCGGCGTAAATGGCCGCTGGGAGTACTTGAATGCAAAGACGCCCACGAAGCCAACCTCGCGGACGAGGCTCAAGGTCTCTTCGAACTCGGCGCGGGTTTCTCCGGGGAAGCCCACGATGATGTCCGTGGACAGGGTGAGCCCGGGGCGGGCCGCCGCGAGGCGCCGCACGCGCTCGATGTACTCGCTGCGGGTATACCTGCGGATCATGCGCTTGAGCACGCGATCGGCGCCGGACTGCACCGGCATGTGCACATGCCATGCAAGCACATCGAGCTCGGCGTGCGCCCGGGCCAGCTCGGGGGTGGCATGCCGGGGGTGCGGGCTCGTGTATCGCAGCCTTCGGAGCGCAGGGACCCGATGCGCGATGGCCCGAAGCAGGTGAGGGAACTGACTCTCGTCGGGGTCGCTCGACACCGGCGGCGGCAGCGAAGCGTCGCGGTAGCTGTCGACGGTTTGCCCAAGGAGCGTGATCTCCTGGGTGCCCTGGGCCACCAGGTGTTTGATCTCGTCGATGATCTCTTGGGCCGGCCGGTAGCGTTCGGGCCCGCGCGTGTAGGGCACGATGCAGAACGAACAGCGCTCGTCGCAGCCCTTCATGGTGGTCACGTAGGCGCTTGCCTGCGGTGCATTCGGGTTGCCGGCGGCAGACAAGAACTGCGGGGCGTCCACATCGAACACCGTGCGGGCCGCGGGCGGCGAGCCTGCGCGCTGCGCGTGCACGAGCGCTGGTAACTCTTGGATGTTGTCCGGTCCGATGACCAAATCGAGGTGTGGGACGCGCTTGAGCAGCTTCTCGCCCTCTTGCTGTGCAACGCAGCCGGCCACACACAAGACCAGCTCTGGGTGCCGCTGCTTGAGCGGCAGCAGCTTGCCCACCTCGCTGCGGAGTTTCTGCTCGGCCTTTTCTCGGACGCTGCAGGTGTTGAGCACGATCAGGTCTGCCTCTTCCTCGCTGCTTGCGGGGGTGAAGCCGTGTGCACCGAGCACCTCTTCCATGCGCTCGGAGTCGTGCACGTTCATCTGGCAGCCGAAGGTCTGAACGAGGTAGCGCATGGGGGGGCAGCGAATGGGTGGGGCAGCGAATGGGTGGGGCAGCGAATGGGGTGGGGCAGCGAAATGGGGTGGGGCAGCGAAAGGAAGGCGGGGCAGCGAAAGGAAGGTGGGGCAGCGAATGGAAGGTGGGACGAGGGCGATGGGCCGGGCGGCGCGCGGACATGCGCGCACGCCCCGGGGGGCTCATAGCACGAACGGGCAACCTGCCGAGAGCCGAGCCGCGCGCTGGCCCAAATGCTTGGAATC
>JBIKNA010000718.1:0-2539 GCA_044358965.1 Polyangiaceae bacterium | reverse complement strand
CCGTTCCACCGTATCGCCGCAAAACACGATGGTCCCGAAGGCCTTCTCTTTCCCGTCGACATCTCGGAGTTCGAGGAAGACATCCAGCCGGGCGACGAGAAGTCCACCATCTTTGCCGCGCTACCCCCCAACGCGGGTCCGACGATGACCCTTGCGCCATACGTCAGGGGTTCGGTCGACGCAGATCTCACGGGCATTGCCGAAGTGGACTCCGACATCACGGCAAGTTCCATCAAGGTCACGTTCCTCAAGTAGAGCCTGCTCTACAGCCGTCGCGAGCTCCCGCAGACCAAGGCGGGAGTGCGCGCGGAGCAAAGCTCGCTTGGCCGTGTGCAACACATGCCGTGGCCGCCGCCGGTATCCGGGGCGCCGCGCGCGGTGGCATGCATTTCCGCTCCCTTGGCGCCTGCCCGAACGCATTGGCGCGTCACCCTCAAGGCGCACTGCCGAGACGGCCATGGGCTCAATCCGCGAGTTGCTCCAGCAGCGCGAAGGTCGTTCCGGATCGCTGAGGTCGCGCCACCGCTCCAAGTTCGCGCGGCCCGACAAAGTGTGCGTCTCGCGGCGAAGACGGACCGGATGGCCCGTTCATCCATCGGGGGTCATGTGCGCCCGAGGCCGGTGCTCGCTTGCGCACCACGAGGACTGCGTGCACCAGCAATCACGGCATCCGGGGACGCGTTCAGACAGATTCGCGCAGTTGGCGCGCGCTTTGCTGCGGGGCGCATCGATGAAGAACTTTGCCCTTGCGACCGGCTTCCTCGCCGTCTCAATTCTTTGGGGTCCTATCGCCGTCGCCCAAACGTCTCCCGCTCCTCAGAAACTTCCGAGTTCTGCTTGGCCACTTAGATCCATCACTACCGAAGCTGCCAGGGTCCTTGCGCTTGTAGATCTGACCTCCTGTGCGGCCATCAACGATCGCCTCATCGGACATGCGCTCATCAGTTTCACTCCCGACGGTGCAGCTTCCAGCGTCACGGTCGACGACACCTCAGACCCAGGGTCCACCTCATGCGTCCAAGCGGCCTTTCTCACTGCGCGGATCAGCCCGTTCGAAGACCGAGCGCTACTCCGATTTGGCAAGGTTTTCGAGGTACGTGGCAACGCCCCGGCGCGTCCGCCACAGGGGCGCCCTGCGTTCGATAGCTTGGCGGCTGCGAACGCCGTTGACGCGGTCGACCTCGCGCCGTGCGCTGCGGAAGGTCGAGCGCTGACGGGACATGTGGTGGTTTCCTTTGCCCCGGACGGAACGGTGATTGCGGTTACCATTCCATGGATCTCCCGGCCCGAAGCGATCACCTGCGTTGCGGAAAGACTGCGCCGCGTCGCCCTTCGACCGTTCGAGGGATCTTCGGCGCGCCTAGCACTGGACCTCAATCGCTCGAGCGCCGTCCCGAGGCCCACGCCGCGGCCGCCCCCCCGCGCGCCCCGTCAGAACTACTTGCATCTCTAAATCAGAGACGGTGGCCCCGAGTCTAAGTCCACGAGGTGTTGCGCAGTGCGGGGGGGAAATGCGAACCAAAAGACGACATCGGCTTCGTCCGGCGTCGCCGGTGAGGTCGCTAGCCTTGGCCGAGAAGGAAGAAAGCGACAACCCACCGGTCACACATCGGGGCCGTCCAACGGTGAACGAAGTACGACCGTGAGTACAACGCCGCTCGGAACACTCGCAGACCCTTGCCTCCACATCGAACTTGCCCGTTCCGTTCGACGGCGTGTCGACGCGGCAGACGTTGACGACCTTGTGCAGGCAACGCTTCTCGAGGCGATGAAGGCGCAAGCCCTTCTCCACGAACGGGAAGACCTCCGACGTTTCGTCTTCTGGGTAGCGCGCCAGAAGGTCGTCGATTGGCATCGACACCGGGCTCGCGAGCGCGACCGCACGCTTCCGGCGGAAGAGTTGGGGGCGCAGG
Source organism: Polyangiaceae bacterium (assembly GCA_044358965.1). Lineage (GTDB taxonomy): Bacteria > Myxococcota_A > Polyangia > Polyangiales > Polyangiaceae > SXNL01. The sequence goes on along the minus strand of JBIKNA010000718.1, from coordinate 626 downwards.
CGGAGCCACCGACGGATCTGCTTCGGTGGGCTCTCGGGGTTCTGCCGCCAGGCAAAGCCAACCAGGAGACGCTGTCCTGGTTGCTTCGCGAGGGCGACGGGGAAACGCTGGCGGAAATTGCAGCCGCCGAACACGTCCCGGCTCCCCTTGTGCGTAAGCGGGTGAGTCGACTGCGACGCTACTTTCGACAACGATGGTTGAAGGAAGCCGCGGCAGTGGCCCTACTCCTGATGGCTGCAATGGCGCTCTTGTGGAGAGGGCGCGTCCGTCACTCCGGCATCGATCCGGACGAGGTGTCGGACCGAGCACCGGTCGGCGACGCCCGGCCGGCCACCAGCGCAACGGAGGGTCGTATGCAAGTTGCTCCCAACGCATCCGCTTCCGTTGCTCCGATGCAGTTGGCGCGGCCTTCGGTGCCAGCGCGCCCATCACCACCTTCCGTCAAGGCGGTCCCGCTACCATTCCGTCGATCGGACGCGGAACGGGCCATCAACGCGGTCGATGTGGTCCGTTCCTGCGGGCTTCAACGCCCGGTCAGGATTCGCTTCGCCGTTACGTTCGAACCAAGCGGTACCGTGAGTTCCGTGCAGCTCGGTCCAGACGCGCTTGCGGAGACCAAGGACGGC
>JBIKNA010000304.1:0-8788 GCA_044358965.1 Polyangiaceae bacterium | reverse complement strand
AGTCATCGCCATTGAACCAGTCGGTGACCGGCGCCTGTGGCGACACGGCCTTGAGCGCGGGGTGCGCGTCGATGGCGGCCTGCGCCGCGTAGAACCCTGGGTACGACACACCCCAGACGCCGAGCTTACCGTTGTTGCCGGGCACGTTTTTGACGAGCCAATCGATGGTGTCGTAGGCGTCGGTGCTCTCGTCGGTGTCTTTGGGGCCCCGCTGCGTCAGGTGCGGCCTTACGTCCACGAACGTGCCCTCGGACATCATGCGTCCGCGGACGTCTTGATGCACGAAGATGAACCCGTCGCGCACTGCCTGCACCGAGGGCGCGAAACGCTTGAGCGTTCGCGGCTCGCTCTTGGACGGGTAGTTGTCGACGCCATAGGGGTGCACGCCATAGGGCGTGCGCATCATCAGAAACGGGTAGCTGCGCGCGCGATCTTTGGGGACGTACGCGTGCGTGAACAACAGCACGCCGTCGCGCATGGGGATGCGAAACTCGTATTTTGTGTAGTGTTCACGAATCGCCTGCGCCAGCTCCGCCTCGTCTTTGGGGTCGGCGGCAAACAAGGGCGCGTCGGAGCTGGCGCTGGCCGGGGCCTTGGGCTGCGCCCCCGCGCGTTGCGGGCTGCCGCAGGACAGACAAAGAACCGAGAGCACGAAGGCGAGTTTCGCGGGGGACCGGACCATTTGGCTGCCGGGCAGCCTACTTGAGGACGGACGGACAGCCCACGACGATTCGGACATCGAGCACGTCGCCGTCTTTGATGCGCTGGCACGACGTGCCCAACATGGTGACCTTCTTGCCTTCGACCTTCCAGCCGTTGACGGGGTCTTTGGGGGTCACCACGTTGTCGAGGTACACGTTGACGCTGGCCTCTTCGGGGGCGGTCTTGAGGTCGAACTCGCAGGTGGCCACGATTTGTGCGGCCACCTTCTTGAGCACCGCGGTGAACTCTTGTTCGGTGCTCTGGTTGATCTGGTAGTGCAGCGGGGACGTTGGGCGGGCCGTGCCGCCGGCCTTGGCGAAGCGGTCCATGATGTTGCTGTAGGGCCCCGCGCCGGGAATGCCGATGACGTAGGTGGGCACCCGGGCCGCGGCCAGTTTGGCGATCTCTTGCTCGGTGCCATTGTCGTCCAGGCACGACAGGCTCTGCTTGGCCAAACAACAATTGGGCCCTGCGGGCGTGCACGACGTGGGGCCCGCCATGGTGTTCTCGATGTTGAGAATGCACTTGGAGGTGTCGCACTCCAGGTCCGTACAGTTGGGGCCACCATCTGTTGCAAGCACCACGAAAGTCTTGCCGGGCAAGCCCATGAGCTTGCTGTTGAGCGCGGCCAGCGTGGCGCGGGTGGGCGTGCCGCCGCCGGCCTGTGTGAGGTCGAGGGCCCGGGCCAGCGTCAGGAACGTAGAGCCCGGCAAGGCGTTGGTGCCCGGCGGGTCGCCCGGGCGCACGGCCATGATCTCGGTGCCCGCCACGCACGCATCGACGCCGTCGCCAGGGAACACCGCGGCGCCAACGTTGGCCCGGGGGCCCAGCGCCTTGACCACGCTGCCGACGGTGCCGCGCACCTTCGTCCACTTGTTCTCGGCGAGCATGCTGCCCGAGCGGTCGAGCACGAAATAGATGTTGGGCGGGTCTGTGAGCAAGTCCACCTCGACGCAGTCGCAGGTCTTGCCGTCGGCGCTCTTGAGGTCGGCGCAGCCCACCCGGGGCGGCCCCGCATCGGTGTTGTTGATGAGTCCGCCATCGCCGCCGCTAGTTGTGGAGCCCGAACTGGAGCCGATGCCGTCGTAGACCGGTGGTCGCGAACTGCAGGCTGATGCCGTCACGAAGGCGAACCCGAGGGCGAGAGCCGCCTTAGCGTGAAACGAAGGCATGATTCTCGAAAGGATACACCTTGGTCGCAGGTTCGTGAAAAAGTCACCCTAACGATTCGGCGCGGCGCACACTTTGGCTGCCCAACGCACACCGTCTCTGCCATGAACTTCGCGCGTTTGCCCTGGGGTCTTCGTCTGCTGCAGTGGAGCTGCCTGCTCCTCTTGTGGCTGTGCGTGGGTACCTTGCGCGACACGTCTCTTGCGCCGCTCAACATCGAGTGGACGCAGCCTGCGCTACCGGACAGCGTGCAAGACCGCCCGGCGACCCTCGAGATCTCCCTCCGCGACGAAGTTGGGCATCCAGTGCCGGGGGCACAGGTGCGCGCGTTCAGCATTGTGGCAGGCCGGGCCTTCCTCGGAGGCACCGCGCGCGCCGACGCCCAGGGGCGCGCGAGCATCCCGCGGCTCCCCGTCACCGAGCACTGGATCTCCGCCGAGGCGCCCGGGCGGGCCCGCGCGCAGGTCATGGTCATGCTCGACCGTGGTGCGCGGAGCTTGGAGCTCACACTGCACCCGGAGCATCGGCTCACGGTACGCGTGCATGACGAGACGGGTGCGCCCCTGTCGGGCATCACCGTCGAGGTCGACGCTGCCGATGCGGTGCCTTGGGGCGCGCGGACCCAAGACAACGGCATCGCCGAGATCACCCGCCTGCGAGAGGGGCCCTACGGCGTTCGCGTCCGCGCGCCGGGGCGCGGCGTGGTGTCCCGCCGAGCGGTTCCCGAGGGGCAGATCTTGGACATCGTGATGCCCAAGCAAGCCACGCTGGTGGTGCACGTGGCCGACGCCAATGGCGGCAAAGTGCCCGGCGCGAAGGTGCTCGTGTCCGAAGCCCAGCTTGGGCCTGCGCGCTCTACGGAGACCAACGCCGAGGGCCTCGTGCGCATCGTGGGCTTGGACCCGGGCGCCTATTCACTGCGGGGGCAGAAGGGAGCCCTCGTGTCGCGGACCGATGTGGGCGTGCCTTTGGCCAAAGGCGAAGAGCGCGAGGTCACGCTGGTGCTGGCCGAGGGACGAAACATCGATGTGCTGGTGACCGAAGGCGAGGCCGAGGGCGCCGAGCCCGTGCGGGGAGCGCGGGTCACCGTGGTCGAAGCGGGGATCTCGCCGTTCCCGCTCGATGGTGTCACCGACGCGCGCGGGCATGTGGTGCTGGGGCCCGTGCTGGGGGCCGACGTATCCGTGTCAGCCGCTGCGGATGGCTTCGTGCGGCGCTCGGCGGTGCCCGCAGGGGACCAAGGCAAGGTGCGCATCGCCTTGTCTCGTGCGGCGATCTTGCGTGGTCGCGTGCGAGACACACGTGGCTTCGCCATCGACGGCGCGTCCCTGGAGATCAGCGGTACGGATCTGTACGGCGGCCCCGTGGTCATCGACGGCTTGCGCGAGAGCTTTCAGGGGGCGCTCTTTGCGCAGCAGCTCACGGGGCCAAGGCCGCTCTTGCCCATGGGCGAGCTGGGCGTGGTGCCGGGCCCGGTGCCCGCCATTCCGCGCAGCACCTCGGGCTACTTTGCGTTGCCTACGGCGGCGGCGGCCGCGGCGCCGGCTCGCGCCACGGCGTGGCTCACCAAACGCGATGGCACCTTCGAGATCTTGCAGGCCCCCGCCGGGCGTTTGCAGATCTTCGCCAGGCATCCGCAGTTCGTCGAGGGCGCAAGCGAGCTCTTCAGTGTGGCGCCGGGCGACGTTGCCAATGTCGACATCGTGCTGCGGCAGGGCGGGTCCATCGAGGGGCGTGTGGTGGATGCCCGCGGCCAGGGCGTTGCTGCGGCGCAGGTGTTGCTCATTGGTGGCGTTACCGAGAAGTCTGTACGCACCGGGGACGATGGGAGTTTCGCTTTTGCGTCGGCCCCGGCAGAGAGCACCTTGCTCACCGCGCGCAAAGACAGCGGCGCGGGCCACCAGGTGCGTACCCTTGTGAGTGTGCCCGAGGCCGGTCGCGTCACCGTTCGTGTGGTGCTGCCCGAAGAGCGTCCGGTGTTCGTGGTGCGCGTACGAGACCCGCGCGGCGAGCCCATCGATGCCGCGCAGGTCACGGCGACGTCCCTCGATGTCTCGTCGGCGCTGCGGCTCACGGTGTTCACCGACGCCAAGGGCCTGGCCCGGGTGCCCGATGCCCAGGGTCTACCGCTTCGGCTCGAGGTGCGGGCCGCGGGGCGCGCGCCGCGCAGTGTTCAGGTGTTGCCGCAGCAGAGCGACGCCGACGTGCGTCTGGCCACCGCCGAGGCATTGGCCGGTCGCGTGCGCGATCGCCGGGGCAACCCCATTGCCGAGGCCGACATCGCCGTGGAAACCGACGGCGAGACCTTACGCACACGCACCGGGCGCCAGGGCGAGTTCCTGTTGCGCGAGCTCTCGCCGGGGCCCGTGCTTGTGCGTGTGCGGGCCAAGGGGTTCGCAAGCACGGCGCTGCCGGCCACGGTGGCCGAGCGCGAGGGGCGCGGCGAGAGCGTGGTTCCGCCCATCGAGCTGTCGAGCGAGGGCATCGTCACCGGAGTGGTGAGCGACGTGCGCGGTCGCCCCATTGCTGGGGCGCGCGTGGGCCCGGGGCAATTGGCGAGTTTCGTGACCAAGGCCAGCGCGGGATACGCCACAACCGATGCCAATGGCGCATTTACCTTGGCCGAGCTTCCCCAAGGCGTCACCGTGCTCGAGGCCGTCACTGCGGATGGTGCCCGTGGTCGGGTGTCCGATGTGCGAATCATTGCGGACCGCACCACAAGTGGCGTTCGCATCACCGTAGACCCCAAGTCTGCGGCCGGGGCCAGTCCCGAAGGCAACAGCGTCGCCGTCACGCTTGGGGAGACGGGGGGGCCCGACCGCGAGGTGGTCATCGCCGATGTGGCCGCAGGCAGCGAAGCCGAGCGTGCAGGGCTCCGGCCGGGCGATGTGCTCCTGAGCGTCGACGGGGTGAAGGTCGAGCGCATCGAAGATGCCCGGGCCAAGCTCACGGGTCCCGCGGCGCTCGACGTTCTTCTCAAGCTGCGCCGCGGTGACCGGTTCGATCTGCGGCGGGTTCCGCGAGAGCCCACGCGGCGGTAGAAACCGTCCGAACCCGCGCTGACGTAAAAGCCAGGCGCGGGTTCGGAATGCGGCATACGGGGCCTTAGAACGCCGACACGAGCGCTTGCAGTTCGGCGGCCATGCGGGCCAGGTCGCTGGCGGCGTGCTCCGTGTCGCCCGCGCCGCTCAGGGTTTCCTTGGCGGCTTTGGCCACCCCGGACACGCTCTCTGCAATCTGCCCCGCGCCCATGGCGGCCTCGGCAACGGTGCGACTGATTTCGTTGGTCGTGGCCGTTTGCTCTTCGACGGCGCCGGCGATGGCCGTTTGCAGTTCATTGATCTGGGCGATGATCTCTGCGATTTGCCCAATGGCGCCTACCGCGGCGCGGGTGTCGCCCTGAATCGTGTCGATCTTCTGCCCAATGTCCTCGGTGGCCCGGGCCGTCTCTTTGGCCAGCTCTTTGACCTCGTTGGCAACCACCGCGAAGCCTTTGCCGGCCTCTCCGGCGCGGGCGGCCTCGATGGTGGCATTGAGCGCGAGCAGGTTCGTCTGCTGGGCAATGCCCGTGATCACCTTGATGACCTTGCCAATCTCGGCGCTCGAAGTGCCCAGCTTCTCCACAATGGCGTTGGTGCTCTGGGCCGCTCCAACCGCCGTGGTGGCCACCCGGGCAGCATCGGAGGCGTTCTTGGCGATCTTCCGAATGCTCGCGCTCATCTCCTCGGCCGCGCTCGCAACCGTTTGAATGCTCGCGTTGACGTGGGTGCTGGAGGCAGAAACGGAGCTGGCCTGCGCCGAGGTCTCCTCTGCGCCCGACTTCATCTGCTTGGACGTGGCCGAGAGTTGCTCCGAAGCCGCACCAAGTGTGATGGCGTTCTGCGCGATTCCGCCAACCAGGCGCTTCAGTTTGGTGATGTCCGAGGCGAACTTGACCACCTTGAAGGGTTTGCCGTTGGCGTCCAGGATCGGGTTGTAGCTCGCTTGAATCCAGACCTCGGCGCCCCCCTTGCCAATGCGCTTGTACTCGCCCGCCTGAAAGTTCCCCGCGGCCAACTCGGACCAGAATTGTGTGTAGGCGGGGCTCTTCGCGTAGGCCGGGTCGACGAACATCCGATGGTGGCGGCCGTTGACATCGTGCTCCGCGTAGCCAAGAGCTCCGAGAAACGCAGCGTTCGCCCGAATGATGTTGCCCTGTAGGTCGAACTCGATGACAGCTTGCGACTTGTTGATGGCTTCGATCTGGCCTTGGTAGTCGGCGTTGCGAAGTTTTGTGGCGGTGATGTCCGTCGCGAACTTGACGACCTTGGTGATGCGTCCGGCAGCGTCCTTGACGGGGTTGTACGAGGCTTGGATCCAAACCTCGCGGCCGCCCTTTGCAAAGCGTCGGAACTCGCCGTGGCGAAACTGGCCGCCAGCGAGCTCGGACCAGAGTGAGGCGTAGTCGTTGCTGGCTGCGTACGCTGGGTCGACGAACATTCTGTGATGTCGCCCCTTGATCTCGTCGAGCGAGTATCCCAGCGTCGCCAAGAAGTTTTGATTTGCCGTCAAAACGTTGCCCGACAGGTCAAACTCGATGACGGCTTGGGACTTGTCGAGGGCGGCGGTGCGGCCGCGGAGATCCTCGAGCTCGGTATCGGCCGCCCGGCGCGCGCTGACGTTGGTCCAGGTCAGCATGGTGCCAGCGCTGACGCCTCCATCGTTCACGTTGCTGCAGGTGACCTCGAAGGTTTGTTGACCGTAGCGGACCTCGACGGTGCCCCCGTCTCCCCACACGGTACCCAAAGACCGATCGAGCGCGCCCAGCTTCGAACCAACGATGTCCCGCGGACGAACCGACAGCTCGCGCTCCACTGCGGCGAGCGCCTTGAATGCTCCGGGGCTCACGTAGCGGACGACGCCAGAATCGTCGGCATACATGACCGCCATAGGGGTCGCGTCGAACAAGTCGCGAACCTTCGCGACGGCACCAGGCGAATCTGCTGCCGGGCGCACCGAAGGCCTGGGGAAGGTCGAGCTGCTCGTGTGAGGGTAGTCGTGCGAGTTCGACATGGAACCGGTTCCTTTTTGCCGTGGGCTCGCAGCGGACAAATATCCGGCGACGCGGTTGACGGCCCAGACTGGAACGGCGCGCGGCGCGAGATCTCTAGTCCCGCCCCAACAAAGGCCTCAATGATGCTTCGGACGACGCAGGGGGAAGCCGCGGCTGCTCCGTACATCATGTTTCAGAGGCGTGGCCCTTCTTGCCCGCGAACCGTGGGCTGTCTTGGGGGCCCTATTTGGTGGTCGCAGACTTCTTGAGCGAGACCATGCGGCCCTGGGCCACGGTCCACCGCACGGTGTTGGCGTCGACCATCACGAAGACCTCTTGTTGCTCGACGTTGGCGAACACACTCTTGATGGTCACCTGGTCGGGCTCCTCTTTGACCACCTTGAAGTTGCCCGCGCGCTTGGTGCCGCCGCTCTGCACCGTGAGCGTGTCGCCCTTGAACCACATCTCCAGCGACTGGGCGTACTGCGTGGCCGCCGCTTCTTGCTCGGCGGGCACACCCTCGGCCTTGGCGCCCTTCCAGTGACCTTCCAAGCGGGGCGAGCCGCTCTTGCACGCGCCGAGCAGTGAGAGGCACAAAAGAGCCAAGGGGAAGAGGAGGGCGCGGCGCATCGGCGACAGACCCAAAAGCGTACACCGGGGGCCTGGCGCCTACGCAACAATCGTGGGTCGCTGCCCGCCGCCGCGCCGTTTTCGGCTATGGTGTCGCCGACGCAGCATGGCGACGCAGGAACCCAAAGCGCCGGACGCCCAGGCCCCGAGCCGCAGCCCGGGGCCCTCAGACCTTGCGCGCCGCTACGGCCCTTACGTGGTGCTCGCGGCGGCCATGTGGTTTCTGGTGTGGGTCGGGCGGCATCTCGTCGACACCTGCCTGCCCACGCTCAACGGAGACATCCTTTACCTGTTCGCCATGGTGTCCGAGCTCAAGGCTCAGGTGCCCATGCGCAATTGGATCTTGCAGCCGGCGCCGTCGTTTTTCCCCGACGGGCTCATCATCTTCGTCATCTCGTTTTTTACCCGCAGCGCCAATACCGGTTTTTTTTACTACCTGGTCGTGTCGTGTGGCGGCTTGGCTGCTGCGGCCTACGCCTGTTTCTACGCCAGCCTTGGCCACGTCCGCGCTGTGCTGGCAGCCACCGCCGGAGCTGCCGCGGTGTTCGCTCTCTCCACGGCGTCGCCGTTTTTTCAGAACGCGTTCCTGCCCGGTCACCACGGCATGGCCTTGGTCATGCTTCTTTGCTGCATCGCCCTTGCGCATCGCGCGCTTCGGGCCCCGCGCCCCGGTGCCAGCGTGGGGCTCTTTGCGCTGGTAGCGCTCACGTTTGGAAGTGATCGCATCTTCGCCATTCAGGGCATTCTGCCCCTCGCGGGCTGCGTGCTGCTTGGGGGGGTGCTGCGCATCATCCCGCTCTCTGCGCTGCTTCGCATTCTGATCCCCATGGGGCTCGGCACGGCCGTGGGGCATCAGCTCGGTCGTATACCCGCCCTGCTCGGCATGTTTGCGCCGCCCACCGATGCGGTCTTCGAGGTGTCCGTCGAGCGCGTGCTCGGCGCCATTGGCATCCTTTTGCCATTCTTTCGGCAGTTCACTTGGCTCGGCCCCATGCTCGGCGCGTTTCTGGTTCTGGGCATCGCCTATGTGGGCGGTGCGGCAGCGCCGCAGGTGTGGCCGGTGCTCCAGCGCAACAGACGTCGGCTCTCGCCCACCGCGCGGGACACGTGGCTTACCGTCGGCACTTTGTGCGCGAGCTTGACCCTGAACGTGGCCGGCGTGGTGTTCGGTGGGTACATGACGGATCTGTTCCGCTTGCGGTACCTCGACACCTTGTTCGTGTTGCCCCCGCTGGGCCTTGCACTCTTGGCGGC
>JBIKNA010000047.1:0-28603 GCA_044358965.1 Polyangiaceae bacterium | reverse complement strand
GCCAGGGCCAAGGCGCGAGACCGAGGCGTACGACCGTACGCCGCAGCGTCGAGCAACGCGGGCCTTGGCGATGCCACTGCCGCGGATGCGCCCTACGCGCGGATGCGCCCTACGCGAGTTCGGCTTCTTTGGTGTAGACGATAAGCGGCGGCTCGCCCTTGGTGATCACCTCTTCGTTGATGACCACCTCTTTGATGCCCCCGCGGGACGGGATGTCGTACATGATGTCCAACATCGCGTTCTCGAGGATGGCGCGCAGACCGCGAGCACCGGAGTTCCGGTTGAGGGCCTCGCGCGCAACGGCAGACAAGGCTTGCTTCGCAAACTTGAGCTTGACGCCGTCCATGTCGAACAAGCGCTGGAACTGTTTGACCAGGGCGTTCTTGGGCTTGGTCAGAATGTCGATGAGCGCGTCTTCGTTGAGCTCGTGCAGCGTGGCGATGACGGGCAAACGACCGATGAACTCGGGGATGAGACCGAACTTGAGCAAGTCTTCGGGCTGAACCTGCGCGAAGAGCTCGCCGATCTTGAAGTCTTTCTTGCTCTTGATGTCGGCGCCGAAGCCCAAGGTCTGGTGCCCCGTACGGCGCTGAACGATCTGGTCGAGGCCCACGAAGGCGCCGCCGCAGATGAACAAGATGTTGTTGGTGTCGACCTGCAGGAAGTCCTGCTGCGGGTGCTTGCGGCCACCCTTGGGCGGCACGTTGGCCACGGTGCCTTCGATGATCTTGAGCAGCGCCTGCTGCACACCCTCGCCGGACACGTCGCGGGTGATGCTGGGGTTGTCGCTCTTGCGCGAGATCTTGTCGATCTCGTCGATGTACACGATGCCGCGCTGCGCTCGCTCGACGTCGTGGTCGGCGTTCTGCAGAAGCTGGACGATGATGTTCTCGACGTCTTCGCCGACGTAGCCTGCTTCGGTGAGCGTTGTGGCATCGGCGATGGCGAAAGGCACGCTGATGATTTTGGCCAGCGTCTGCGCGAGCAGTGTTTTTCCGCTACCCGTGGGCCCGATGAGCATGATGTTGCTCTTGGCCAGCTCCACCTCTTCGCCGCTGACGCGTGAGTCGATGCGCTTGTAGTGATTGTGCACCGCGACGGCGAGGATCTTCTTCGCGCGGTCTTGGCCGATCACGTAGTCGTCGAGGATGGCTTTGATCTCTGCCGGCTTGGGGATCGGTGCCGTGCCCGCGTAGGGCTCGTCCTTCTCGACCTCTTCGGCGATGATGTCGTTGCAGAGCCCAATGCACTCGTCGCAGATGTAGACCGTCGGTCCTGCGATGAGCTTCTTGACCTCTTTTTGCGATTTGCCGCAGAACGAGCAGTTCAAGTTGCCGTTCTGGTTGTCGTCGCGCCTGCGCTCCACGCTGACCTCATGCTTGGCTGGTTGCAAAAAAAGGCTAGTTGCAAAGATGACTGGGCGAACCCACAGGACGAACATAGACCCAGGCGCGCATGCCCGCAAGATAGCGGACATGCGTAAGTGCCTGGTTTTCGCCCCTGGTTGCCTCGCTGGTCGCCCGCCTGGGCGCCACTTCTTTTCCGACTACTTCTCTTTGGAGACCCCGTCGCCCTTCTTGGGCGGCAAGACCACGTTGTCGATGAGGCCGTACTCTTTGGCCTGGGCCGCGCTCATGTAGAAGTCACGGTCCATGTCTTTGAGCACCTGATCCCGGGCCTTGCCCGTGCCGCCAACCAAGATGTCGGTGAGCAGGTCCTTCAGGTGGCGGATTTCGCGCGCCTGGATCTCGATGTCCGAGGCCTGGCCCCGGGCGCCGCCCAAGGGCTGGTGAATCATGATGCGAGCGTTGGGCAGCGCCGAACGACGCCCCTTGCCGCCCGCCGTGAGGAGCACCGCGGCCATGGAAGCCGCCATGCCCAGGCAGGTGGTGGACACCGGGCAGCGGACGTACTGCATGGTGTCGTAGATGGCGAGACCGCTGTAGACCACACCGCCCGGAGAGTTGATGTAAAGCATGATCTCCTTGTCGGGATCTTCGCTTTCCAAAAAGAGAAATTGGGCGATGACAATGTTCGCGACGACGTCGTTGACCTCGTCGCCCAGGAACACGATGCGGTCTTTGAGCAGCCGGTCGAAGATGCTCCAGTGGCGCTCGCCCCGGTGGGTGGTCTCGACCACCGTGGGGATGATGATGTCTTGGGCTCGTTCCAGGACGGCCATGGCCTGGCTACGGGTCTCGGGTCGCTTGATGAACATGCGGATGGTCCTTCGCGTTGTGCGGCGTGTTCCGGACAGCTTGTGGCTGCCAGCCGATCTGTAAAGCCCCAGGGCGTCACCGCACAAGTTTCGAACGGCCGCCGGTGCAAAAACTAGAACACATTCTCCTCCGCGCGTCTTCCCGCAACGCGCCTGCGGGCCCGTTTCCGGGCCAACAAAACGACCTCGCCCCCAGTTTTCCGGTCAGGGAGAGCTGGGGGCGAAAGGAACGGCGCTTGCCGCAGGCCCCTTAGGGCTTGGGCGCTTCCGGCGGATCGCCGTCGGTGATCTTGGACTTGCTCTCGATGAAGTCCAGGATCTTGTCCTCGAGGATCATGCCGATGAGGATGTCGCGCTTGGACTTCTCGCGGTACTCGACGCGGAGCTTGGCGATGTTCTTCCCCGTCTCCTCGGCGAGCTCGGCGAGGCCCTTCTCCAGGTCTTCGTCGTTGACCTTGAACTCGTGCTTCTTGGCGATGGCGGCCATGAGAAGCCCAGCCCGCACCTTGCGCTCGGCGTCAGCGCGAACGCTGGCCTGAAGGGTCTCGGCCTGCTCTTGCGTGAAGCGCTGACCCATGCGGCGGGCCTGCATCACGAGCTCTTGCTCCATGATGCGGGCTTGCTGCTCGACGAGGCTCGGGGGCACGTCGCAGGAGTTACCCTCGTTGAGCTTCTGGATGATCTGCTCGGCAACGGAGGTCTCGGACTTGTCCTTGGCCATCTTCTCGAGCTTGGAGTGGATGTCCGCGCGGAGCTCCACCAGGGTCTGGAAGTTGCCCACGTCTTTGGCGAACTCGTCGTCGAGCGCCGGGGGGACCTTCTCTTTGATGTCCGTGACGGTGACGTCGAAGGTGCCCACCTTGCCGCGGAACTCGGTGCGGGGGTGGTTGTCGCCGAACTTGGAGTCTGCGGTGGTCTTGTCGCCCACGTTTTTGCCCGTGAGGGCCGCGTCGAGCTCGGGCAGGGCCTGGCCACCGCCGAGTTCGAGGGGCACGCCCTGGCCGCCGCCGTCCTTGACCTCTTTGCCGTCGATGCGCAGGACGAAGTCGATGGTGACAACGTCGCCGGCCTTGGACGCGCGTGCGGGCTCCGGCGCCTTGAGCGCGGCGTGCATGGTGCGGAGCTTCTCGAGCTCTTCGTCGACAGCCTTCTCGTCGACGGCCACCTTGGGGCGGAACAGCTCGAAGCCTTCGAACTTCACGTCGGTGATCTCGGGCTGAACCTCGAAGCGCGCCTTGTAGGTGAAGGCCTGGGCTGCATCGAGGGTGCCGGGCTCGACAACCGGCTGGCTGACGGCGATGACGTTCTGCTCGGTGAGCGCTTTGCCAAGCGTGTCGTTGACGATGGTGTTGGCCACGTCGTTCGCCACCTGGGCGCCGAAGAGGCGCTTGAGCACGTCACGCGGCGTTTTTCCGGGACGGAAACCTTTGACGAAGGCTTTCTTCGAAAGCGTGTTGAACGCTTTGTCGAGCTCGGCCTTAACGGTGGCCGAGGGAACCTCGATGGACATCTCCATCATGACGGGCGAGATACGGGCTGTTTGGACTTGCATGACGAACGGCCAGCCAACTTACTTTGCGTGCGGCGAGGGTCAAGCAGCAACGCCCGGGATCCCGCCGGAAAACAAAGAAAACCCCCGAATGGACCCGGACAGGGCCATGCGGGGGTACGCCAAGGTCGACGTTGACGGGGCCAAGGTGCCCCCCCAAGGTCACTCGTCGTCCACGTCGTACTCGTCGACCTGATCGTCGAAGAGCAGGTCCTGGGACCCGTCGAACGTTGTCTCCTGCATCAAGTCCTCGAAGGAGAAGCCGATCTTCATGCCCGGCTTGAGCTCCTCACGTTGAAACTCTTCGATGGATCGATAGCGCTTCGGCATCGCCATTGTGCTCCTGCCCTTTCCAGTTCTCGGTCTTAAGCCAACAAAAACGCGGTTCAGCTTCGCGACGGCACGGAAGGCCGCCGCGAACATCAGTCAAAAGAAGTGGTTGCCAGGTCGCAGCGCGCGCTAGCGCCGGTCCTCGGGATTGTTCATCCCCATGCGGAGGGCCCTGGCTTGTCCCAGGTCTACGAGCTGCCCCATGGCCGTCGGCCGCGTCCGAAAGAACGACGCAAACGCGCGCTCACGGGACCCAGAGGTGGGTTCTTCGACTAGGGCGTTGGCCAGGAACTCTCGCATCGGGGACGGTCTCTTCCGGGATCGGGGCGAAACGGGATTGGACAGGACCCGGGCCTTGTCGCCCGTGCGGGTCTCCGCGACCCGCGTTGTCCTACATTCCCCGACACTATGCTACTGCGGCTCCATGGTCCAAAAAACCGGGACGTCTTTTGTTGGGATGGGCCTTGTGAAGCCCCACGCAAAATCGATAAGTCATTGCCCAGCATCGATCATGGCCGTGACCCGCAAAAAGCCCGCGCAGAAGACCCGCATCATCGCGGTGGTCAACCAGAAGGGCGGCGTGGGCAAAACCACGACGGCGGTGAACCTGGCGGCCAGCGTGGCGGCGGCGGAGTACCGCACGTTGCTCGTCGACATGGACCCGCAGGGCAACGCAAGCTCTGGCGTGGGCGTGCGCCCGGGCAGCCGCGAGCGCACCGTGTATGATGCACTCATTGGCCAGGTCACCTTCGGGGAGATCTTGGTGGACACCGAGGTTCCCAATCTGCGCGTGGCGCCAGCCACGCAAGACTTGGTGGCCGTCGAGATCGAGCTCGTCGACGATCCGAAACGTGCTGGCAAACTCCGGGCGGCCATCAAGTCCGTGGCCTCGGAGTTCGACTACATCTTCATCGATTGTCCGCCCTCGCTCAGCCTGCTGACGGTCAATGCTCTGGCGGCGGCCAACCGCGTGCTCGTGCCTTTGCAGTGCGAGTACTACGCCCTCGAGGGGCTGACGCACTTGATGGCCACCATCGACCGCGTCAAGAACGGCATCAATCCGGATCTCGAGGTGGAGGGCATCGTGCTCACCATGTTCGACCCCCGCAACAACCTTGCACACCAAGTGGCAGACGAGGTTCGCGGTCACTTCTTCGTGTTCGACGCGGTGATCCCGCGCAACGTGCGACTGTCCGAAGCGCCATCGCATGGGCAGCCAGTCATCTTGTACGACGTGCAAAGCAAAGGCGCGCAGGGCTACCTGGCCCTTGCCAAGGAGATGCTCGAAGGCGACACCCGCGCCAAACACGAAAAACGCGCCCGAGGACGCGCATGAGCGACAAAGACAAGAAGCGGGCCCTTGGCCGCGGCCTTGATGCATTGTTGCCTGCGGCGCGCAGCGAGAGCCGAAGCCAGTACGGCGACAAGAGCCTGTTCTCGTGCCCCATCGAGCGCCTGATGCCCCAGAAGGGCCAGCCGCGGCAGAACTTCGAGCCACAAGCGCTGGCCGAACTCACGGCGTCCATCAAAGAGCACGGCCTGCTGGAGCCCATCGTCGTGCGGCGCGCCCCGGGCGACGAGGGGCGCTTCGAGATCATCGCGGGCGAGCGCCGCTGGCGGGCGAGCCAACGCGCCGGCCTCAAAGAGGTGCTGGTGGTCGTCAAAGACGTATCCACCAAAGCCGCCTTCGAGCTCGCCATCATCGAGAACGTCCAGCGCGCAGACTTGAACCCCGTCGAGCTCGCCGAAGCGTTCGATCGCCTCATTCGCGAGCACGCGTACACCCAGGAGACCTTGGGCGCCCGCGTGGGCAAAGACCGCAGCACCATCACCAACGCCCTGCGTCTGCTCAAGCTGCCCCCCAGGGTCCGCGCCAAGGTCATCTCTGGCGATCTGTCCGAGGGTCACGCCCGGGCCTTGCTGGGCGCCGGCTCCCCCTCGGCCATCGAAGACTTGGCCGACAAGGTGCTGCGCGGTCACCTCAATGTGCGCGCCACCGAGGCGCTCGTCCGGGGCAAAAAGAAGCCCGGCAAAAAAGACGCGCCACAGGCCAAAGCCAAATCTTCCGCCGTGCGCGATCTCGAGCTGCGCTTGTCGCGGGCACTCGGCACCAAAGTCGAGGTCCGCGATCAGGGCAACAAGGGCGAGATCGCCCTGCCCTACGCCGATCTCGATGCCTTGGACCGACTGCTGTCCAAGCTGCTCAAGTAGTCCCCAGGCACCCGACCGGCCCCATCACCAACACCGCGCGCGCCGCGTTGGCGAATCGACATCGGGACCCCGCGCGCGTATGGAACACGCGCGCGCTGGGGGCGGGACTGGGCAACCCTCGTTGCAACCCTCTTTTTATCGGCGACGACGCCGGAGCATCAAGGTGCACAGCGCCAGCAGCACTCCGAAAGCGCCCGTGGTGGGGCCTGTGCCGCCTGGGGTCGCCGCGCACGCACCGGCGGCCGAGATGGCGTAAGTGGGACCTTCGGGCGTCGGGACCGGCGTGGGCGTGGGCTGTGCCTCGGGGCCCGGCGGGATGAACTGGCAGGTGTGCTCGGCGATGGCCGGGAACGGAGTGTTCACGAGCCCGTCGATCTTGAGGCTGTCGATGTCCCAGCCCTTGTCGCCACGGAAGCTATCTGTGCCCAAGCGGAAGCGCATGAGCACCGTCTTGCCCGCGAAACGATCGCCTAGGTCGACCACCGTCTCGATGTAGCCCGGATAGCCGGCGCTGAGGCCCGCGTAGGCTTTGCGCTCCGCAAGCGGGTTTGACCCATCGCGCAGCTCGATGGTGCCCACGTAGCCCGCGGCGTCGCCGGCGTCTTTCCAGGTCTTGCCATTGTCGGTGCTGAACTCGATGACGCCACCGTCGCGATAGGTGTTCCTGCGGGTGTCGAAAGAGAACCGGTGCTTGATGGTGAGCACGAGACTGCCTTGGCCCACCTCGAGCGGCGGCGAGGTGAGGTACTGGTCGGACTGGAATTCGCGGTCCGGCATGGACCACACGCCGTTGATGCCGTCGAAGACGCGCTGCCATTGGCGGCTGTTCTCGAGACGCTTGTCGCCGGTGGCCACCCAAGGGGTGCTCTTGAGATCGAAGTCGTCGGAGGCTGCGCCCTGCTCGTTCACGTCGTAGTGGACCCGGGTGAGCAGTCCGCCGGTGGCAAGCTTCTTGTTGGGAATCAGCGGGTCCGTGGCCTCGAAGTAGAAGTCCGCCGCCTCGGCCTTGGCCGCCCCCACCACCTTGACCCGTACCTGCGCCTCGACGTTGGTAAAGGGCTTGGCCACGGGGAAGCGAACGGCGCTCGCGTCGTCGATGAACTGCACGTTGGGGTTCTTGGATACGAAGCGTCCGGTGATGTTGGACAGGGTTTCGGTCCCGGCATTGCGCAAGGTCACCTTGAGCCGGCCGATCTCCGTCGCGTCCACGATGCCGTCGTCGTCACAGGAGCCGCCCTCGTCGCTGAGGCTGGCCGACGCGAATTCGAGCGCCGCGCCGGTGGCAAAGCTTTCGACGACACCCACGTGGTCTGCAGAATCTCGGCCCGGCGCAACGGCGCCAATGCCCGCCCCGCGTTTGGCGAAGGCCTGGGCGAACAGGAAGAAGTCTTGTTTGTCGCCCGCAAGCGCGACGGCCAACACTGCGTCTCGGGCCTCGATGAAGGTGGGCGACGGCGGTGTGAGTTTGAGCGATGCCACCAGGTACCCGCGCATGCGCGTGAGGGCTTGGTCGAAGGTCAGACGCTGCTTGTCGCGCAACAGGGCACCGAAGCACTCCCAGAGCATGGAGGCCCATACCTCACCGGAGGCGTGCACCTCGGAGTTGCTGCGTCCGTCCTCGCCGAAAGCCACCGTGGGGCCATCGGGCAACGCCTGGCCGTCGGCGATGTGCCGGAACGTGAGCGGGTTTTTGGCCATGTCCGTCGCGTACGGATACCGCCGGACACCAAAGTAGTACCCCGACTCGCCCCGCGCCGCCGCCGCCCAACCCGAGGCCGCGTAGGTGCCTTGGAACACGTCGTTGCCGCTGATGCTGACGTCCTCGGCGCGAATGAGCGTGAGCAGCGACACGAAGTCGCTCCAGCCTTCGCCCATGCCGCCGCCCTGACTATTGAAGAGGCCGGTGCCGTTGCCGACGAGGCGATTGGACAGATAGTGCGCCCACTCGTGGGCCACGATGCCCGTATCGAGCGAACCGTCGCGGTCTTGCGCCGCCTCACGGACGAGCTTGACGTTGACCGCACCAGCACCGAGCGCGGTCCGCAGCGCGGCGCCGTCTACGTCAGAGATGCCCAGCGTGGGCACCGTGGTGGGCGTGCCCTGGTTGGCCCCCAGGTACGGCGCCGGCCCAGATACATTGTTGGCCACGAGCACGCCAATGGCGCCCGCATTGGTTGCATTCTGCACCTTCACGACGAAGGTGCACTTGCCGCGGTCGATGAGTGCGATCTTTCCGGCAAGGGCAGATGCATTCGTCGCGGCCTCGCATCCGTCGGTGGAGACGTCGGTGCCGTCTTGGTAGGCGACGAGCTGGCCACTGGTGGCAAACACCGTGGGCGCAAACGACGCGGGCTGCGCCGCCAGGTTGCCGAGGGCGCCGGCCTCTACGCGCGTGGGCGTGATGCCGTCCCACAGAAACATCTGGATACGTGGGTTGTCGCCATCGGCGGGCGTGTAGCAGTTGGCGTTGTTGCGCCCGGAAGAGTCTTGGGCCTCGGCTTTGATCGGATCTTTACCCAGACCACCACGGCCGAAGTTGTCGGTCTGGGCGTTGCCCGAGGCCTCGTCGAAGCCCGCGTCGTAGAAGACGTCGTGAAGGTAGTTCGTGGTGTAAAACAGCTGCAGCGTGGCCTGATCGATGTTGGCATCGGCGCCCACCGGCTGCAGGGGGTCCGAGCCGGGCTCGAACTTGCCAGGGCTCGTGACCTTGGGGCGGCGATCGCCGAGGCTGAAGCCATCGGGATCGGTCAGGTCGGCGTAGGCGTTGACGTTGTTGCCCAAGGTGTCTTGGGCCCCGGCGGGCAGCCACGGATCGTTTTTGCTGAAGGGCACATTGGCCAACGTGACGGATCGCGGCGTAACGAACGTCTTGGGCCCTACGTACGGGGTGGTGTCGCCCTGCGGACCATCGTCCGGCGCAAAGCCCGGGCCGCTCTGGGCGTAGACTTTGTAGGTGAAGGCCTCGTGCGCCACCATGTCCTTCTGGAACAGCACCGCGGCGTCCACGGCGGACACCACGAAGGAGCGGAACACACTGGGTTTGCGGCCGGGCACTCCGGCCGAAAGTTCGATGTAGTGCGCTTCTTCGAGGGCGCCCTGCGCCTGGAACCACACCTTGCGGACGCGCGCACGCGACACGGTGAGAGCGCTGGAAACGCCCGCATCGACGCTGTACGTGGCATATCCGTCGGCCTCGGCTGTCGGGGCGGATACGGCCGACACCGGCACCACCAGGCCCAGGAGCTCTCGCGCGGCGCGGGCCACGGACGCTTGCACGTTGGCGCGAGCGGCGCGGCGCAGGTTCTTCGTCTGCGAGAGGTGACCGCTGATGGCCACGGGTTCGTTGTCGCGCGTCAGCGCAAGGGACATACCCCCAAGGAACACCGGCGCATCGTCGATGCGCTGTTCGAAACGCGCAACGATGGGCCCCTTGCCCGTGTCGTGCACCTGCGTCAAGCGTGTGGCCTCGAGGTCTTTGGGCCCCAGGCGGTAGGTCGCTGCAGCACCGCGCAGCACGGACCAGGCCACCTGCTGCGGCCGCAGGCCAGCCCGCGGGCCGGCATCGGCCTGTACAAAGGCAAAGTTTGGTAGGTCCTGCCGTTCGTCCTTGTGCGCCACCGTCACACGCACCGGTGTGGCGCCGATCTCTTGCTGCTCGGGCTCGCTGTCTTGGTGGGCGGGGAGCGCGCAAGCCGACAGCAGCAAAAGGCACACGCCGGCCCCAAGGCGGCGCGCGATGCGAGACGAATTCATGGCGCGGAGTTTTACGAGTGATTTCGAGCCACGTCGACCAGGAATCGCGTATCCGCCCGATGGCGCGGCGTTGGCGCAGGGTCCCCGTCAGGTCTCGGGTGTTGCCCGGGACGCAAGGAACGAGGCCACATCGTTGCGATCCACATGCACAAGCAGTGTCACAACGTCGCCGCGCCGCGCGAGCGTGAGGCAATCACGAAGGGCGTCGACTTCGGATGCGGCGATGGAGACCGACGCCGTAGGGTACCCCTGGGCCTCGAGCGCCCGCAGGAATGCCTGGGGCACCTCGCCTGGCGCACGGCCTCGCAAGTAGCCTCCGAGTTCTCGGACCAAGATCTTTGCCGGTGCAGCCTTGAGCAAGACTTCGCACAGAGAAAAGATGTCGCCATTGCTGCGATCGCCAGCTGCGCCAGTGATGACGAACAACTGCCCGCCGGTGTCGCTGCGCAGGCCGGCAACGAGATCGAGCAGGCCCCGGACGCCCTCGGGGTTGTGTCCGAAATCGATGAGCACCCGAACCCCATCGACGGTCACGAGCTGCCCGCGGCCGGGGTTCTGCGCCATGCCGAAGGTACCTAGGCTCTTTGCAATGTTCGTATCGGACACGCCCAAGGCGTGCGCCACGGCGGCCACGCCGAGGGCGTTCTCGACGTTGTAGCGTGCGCGACCTCCAAACGTGAGCGGCAGCGCATTGACCGCGGCGATGTCTTGGCTGCCCTGGGGGCTTGCCCGCACGATGCGCCCCTCCTTGGCCAGCCACGCCGTCCCCCCGGCGGCAACGTGTGCCTCGGCGACGGCTGCCCCCTTGTTGGCGCCGCCGTCGACGTCTGCAAAAAAGACCACGTTGCCCCGCACCGAGTTCGACAGCGCCACCAGCCCCTGGTCGCCCGCATTGAGCACAACGGCGCCATCACTGCGCACGGCATGGGCCACCACGCCTTTGGCGCGCACCATGCCCGGAACGTCGTCGATGCCGTACGCCCCAAAGTGGTCGGCGCTGACGTTGGTGATGAGCGCGGCGTGCACGTCGTCCACGGCGAGGCCTCGGCGCAAGATCCCGCCGCGCGCGGTCTCGAGCACCGCAAGATCCACCTCGGGACTCCGGAGCACGACGCGGGCCCCCGCAGGTCCCGTCCAGTCCCCCTCGTCGTGCAAGACCCCACGGATGATGACCCCGTCGGTGGACGTGGTGCCTACGCCGTAGCCAGCGGCCGTGCACACGTGGGACAGCCAGCGCGACGAGGTGGTCTTGCCGTTGGTGCCCGTGACGAGCGCCACGGGGATGCGGCCCAAGGTGTCCCAGGGCACGGCGGCAACCGCCGGCACCTTTGCGATCTCGAAGGATACCGACGCCCGTCCAGTGCCAACGGTAACCAGCGCGTCGTCCCACAGCAGCGGCAGCCCTCTACGCTGGGCCTCGGCGACCAGCGCGCGAAGGCCCGGATTGTCTTGGGCCGCCACCATGCTGCTGAGCACTGGCAATACCGACTCGATGGACAATGCCCCCTGCCCCAGCGCGATGCTGCAGGCGCTCTTGCCGGCCCATTCGCTGAGTTCGGCCATGGCGAGCATGGTGTCGATGACCGCGGGATATCCGACGATGAGGCCCGCCTTGTGCTCGTGCACCACCAACGGCGGCACATCGGCAGCACCGAGCGCCGTCCGCCCTCGCGCAAGCTCCGTTTCGTAAGCGCGCAAGAGGGCCCCGTGCGCCCGAGCATCGCGCGTCTCGAACTCGACAACCACAAGTGGCGTCCGGGACAAAAAGTTGGGTCCCGTAAGCCTACGTGCGTCGACCAGCTCGATGGACGGTTGTTCCGGACGTTCCACGAGGCGTTAGTCGTCCTGCTCTTTGGCGATGCGCACACCACGCTCGTCTTGGATCACCCGGGCGCCCTCGAGGTCCATGACGATCTCGCTGTCGGGTGCCGTGGGGAGGGCCTTGGAGCTTCGCGGTGGCGGAACCACCGGTGCGTGTTCGCCGGCCTCGGGCTTGAAGTAGATGATCTGTTTCCAGCTGCGCGACACCTTGTCGCCGAAGACCAGCAGCAGATCTCCAGACTTGCATGCGCGCAGGCCAGCCTCGATGGCTTCTTGTTCGTCGGGGACGATCTGCAGCTCTTGGGCGGAAAAGCCCGTGGCCACGAGTTCGTCGTAAAGCATGCGCGGCACTTCGTCTTTGCCGCGCCCACGAAGATCGTCGTCGCGCCTGAGGATGATGTGGTCGAAGGACGCTCCGGCGATACGCGCGATGGCGCGGATGTCCTCGTCCCGGCGATCGCCCGGCGCCGACAGGACGCAGACCCGTCGCCCGGTGCACTCGAGGCGCGTGGTGAGGTCGGACATGGCCTGCACCGCCGCAGGGTTATGGCCGTAGTCCAAGATGACCTTGAAAGGCAGGCCGTCGTAGACGTTGGTGCGCCCGGGCACCTGGAAGTACGAGGTGTCGAAGGTGCGCAGGCCCTGGCGAATGTTCTCGACCTTGACCCCCATGGCGTAGGCCATGACCGCCGCGAACATGGCGTTCTGCACGTTGTGCATGGCCTTGCCCTCGAGCGTGGCGGGGATCAGGTGCGTCCACAGCAAGGGCAAGTGCACGCCCTTGTCGTAGAGCGTGATCATGTGTCCGTTGATGCCCTCTTCGAGCACCCCGGCCAGGCCGCCGGCGCGCAGGTGCTTGCGCACGAGTTCGTGCCGGGGATTCATGGTCACGTAGGCAATGCGGCTATTCGTGTGATCCGCCATACGCAAGCAGTTCAAGTCATCAGCGTTGAGCACGGCCACATCGCGAGCGACTTCCACGACGATGCGCTTGACCTCGGCGAGCTGCTCCAAGGTATCGATGCCTTTGATGCCGAGGTGGTCTGCGGTGACGTTGAGCACCGCGCCGACGTTGCAGTTTCGGTAGCCCATGCCGGCGCGCAACAAGCCGCCCCGGGCCGTTTCGAGCACCGCCAAGTCCACCGCCGGATCGCGCAAGACCATTTGCGCCGACTGCGGCCCCGTCATGTCCCCCGCCACGGTGCGCTGGCCGTCGATGTAGACGCCATCGGTGGTGGCAAGGCCCACGGTGCGGCCGTTCATCTTGTGGATGTGCGCCAGCATGCGCGAGGTCGTCGTTTTGCCGTTGGTGCCCGTGACCGCAGCGACGGGGATCCGCGAGGGCGTGCCCGGCGGGAACAACATATCCATGACCGGCCCGGCAACGTCTCGTGGCTTGCCCTCGGTGGGCGCCACGTGCATGCGGAAGCCCGGCGCTGCGTTGACCTCACAGATGCCGCCACCGACGTCACGGTAGCTTTCGGCGATGTCTTTGGTGATGAAGTCGACCCCGCAAACATCGAGGCCGATGGCGCTGGCAGCGCGAATGGCCATCTCCCGGTTGTCCGGGTGCACGACGTCGGTGAGATCGATGGCGGTGCCGCCGGTGGACAGATTGCCCGTGCCCCGCAAAAAGAAGACCTGATCTTTGGCGAGCACTGTGTCTTTGGTGGCCCCGTGCTGCGCCATCAGGCGCTCGGCCTGCGCATCGAGTTCCAACCGGGTCAGCACCTTCTCGTGGCCGATGCCGCGGCGCGGGTCGGCGTTGACCAGGTCGACGAGCTCCGCGATGGTGTGTTTCCCGTCGCCCACCACGTGCCCAGGCACGCGTTTGGCCACGGCGACAAGCTCGCCCCCCACCACCAACATGCGGTGGTCGAAGCCCGCAAGGAAGTTCTCGACGACCACGCTGCGCGCGTGCTCGCGGGCCTTCTCGAAGGCCGCCCGAACTTCGTCGCCGTTCTTGAGGTCCAGGGACACGCCGCGGCCATGGTTGGCGTCGAGAGGCTTGACCACCACGGGGTACCCAAGGCGCTCGGCGGCGATGGCCGCGCCCTCGGCGGTGCGCACCACGCGCTGCCGGGGTACCGGAAGGCCGAGATCCGACAGAATCCTGTTGGTCTCTTCTTTGTCCGAGGCGATGGACACGGCGATGTGCCGCGTCTCGGAGGTGACCGTGGCCTGGATGCGCTTTTGGTGTTTGCCGTGACCGAACTGCACAAGGCTGTAGTCGTTGAGGCGCATCCACGGGATGTCCCGGGCTTCGGCGGCGCGCACCAGGGATCCGGTGGACGGCCCGAGCTGCCGGCGCTGCGCAAAATCGATGAGTTCGTGGAGTTCCGTGGCGAAGTCGAAGGGCTCCGCGCTTGCGCTGGGGCGAAGGTCTGCGGGCAACAGATGGTGCAAGAGCTTCAGCGCGAGATCGCCCGCGGCCTCACCCACGCGCTCTTCTTCGTACTCGTAGACCACATGGTAGCGACCGGGGGTGCCCTCGCCCCGGGTCTTGCCGAACACCACGTTTGCGCCGGTGAGCTGCTGCAGCTCGATGGCCACATGCTCGAGCACATGGCCAAGCCACGTGCCGCCGTCCTCTTTGAGCCTTCGGACGAAACCGCCGGGCGCGCCGTAGGAGCACGTGTGCGATTGCAGGCTGGGCATGGCCTGCAAAAGGCCCTCGTTGAAGCCCGGCAGCTTGCCGCTGGGCCACTGCTCGAGGGCTCCCAAATCGATGGTGAGCCGCATCACGGGGAAGTGCGCGTAGAGGCTGGGGCCGCGGTATACCCGCCGTTCAAGCAGCTGCATCGTCAGGTTCCCTTGGCGCTCGCTTTGCGCGTCTCGAGGTCGAAAGATCCACCGTGGGCCAAGATGTGCAGGCGCACGTTGGTCATGCTGACGGGCATGCCCTCTTTGACCTCGGCGACGGACGAATGGGTGAGCTCTGAGGCATCGATGATGGTGATGGCGCCGGCGCCCACGACGGTCAGGCGTTTTTCGTGATCGATGAACGCCGCGGTGTCTTCGTCGAGGCCCACGCCCACGGCAAACGGGTTGTACGCGAGAGCCGTGAGCAGGCGCCCCAGGCGGTCGCGCTGCCGGAAGTGCTGGTCGATCATGATGCGGTTGGTGAGTCCGAAGCCCGGCACCAACGTCACCGCGCCGGCATGCGGCGTGCTGCCCTCGGCGCCATAGGCGATCATGTGCTCGCTGAGGATGGCGGCGCCAGCGCTGGTGCCGCCAACGGTGGCTCCCCGGGCGTTGGCCCGGCGGATGGCCTTGGCCACCGCCGTGCCCCCGAGCGTTGTGGTGAGTCGAAGTTGGTTGCCCCCCGTGACGAACACCCCGGTGGCCTTGTCGATGTAGTCGAGCCACTCGCGTTTGCCGGCGTCGTCGCGCGATTCGAGAGGCAGTGATTTTGCCTCGTCCGCCCCGAGCTTGCGGAAGAGCTTCTCGTACTTGCGACCCGTCTCCTCGAGGCTGGATGCCGTGGGGATGATGACGATGCGCGCGTGTTTGCCCCCGGACACTTCGAGGAACATGCGCAGAATCTCGGCGGTGCCCTCTTTGTCTTCGGCGCCGCCGATGGGCACGATGTAGCCACGCTTCTTATCGACTTCGACCTTGGATGGACTCATCGGCTCGCCTTCTCACGCCTTGGGTTCGAACGTTCCGTGCACAAGTACCTGCTGCCCGCGGACGACGAAGCGCCCCTGGGCCACCACACTCTCGATTTGCCCTTGGGCACCCAGCACCACGATGTCGGCGCTGGCGCCGGGGGCCAAGACGCCCTTGTGCGGCAACCGCAAGAGCTTGGCCACGTTGGAGGTAAACACCGGCGCCACGCGCGCAAGATCGTGCCCGCGGTCGAGCAGCTGCTTGAGTGTGTGGGCAAGCGCCGCGGGCGCTCCGATGTCCATGCCGAGCATGTTGCCCTGGGCGTCGAAGGTGGGTAGGCAGCCTCCGCCATCGGAGCTGCAGGTCAGGTGCGGCGCCGGCGCGTCGGCGGCCCAGTACCGTTCGATGGCGGTCGCCGCGTCGAACGCGTCTTCGCCGTCTTCCACCGGAAAGGCCGTGACGTCGATGCAGCACCCCACCCTTGCGAGTTCGAGCGAGGCGTCGAAGAGCGCTTTCTTGCGGTTGACGTGCGTGGGGTGAAACACCCGGGGGGGCAGCTCGGTGCCACGCAGCAAAGCCAAGATGGGCTCGACGCCGCGGGGTCCGTCGCCAAGATGAAGGTGCAGCACACCGGCTTTGCCGCTCATGAGCCCGGCGACGTGGCAATCGGCGGCCAAGCGCGCGAGTTCGTCGTGCGTGGGCTGCGATGACCGATGGTCGCTGATGGCGATCTCGCCGAGGCCGATGATGGGGTCGACGAACACGATGTCCGAGCGCACAGAACCCGTGAGGGTGATGGGCGGTACTTGGTAGTTGCCCGTCCAGCAGTAAGCCGACATGCCCTCGGCGCGGAGGCCCAGGGTTGTGGCCACCAGATCCGCAACGGAACGCGTGGTGCCGTCGGTGCCAAGCACGCCAACACATGTGGTGACGCCCCCAGACAGCATGGCCGAGAGCGCCACCCGGGGCACCCGGGAAGCAGGCCCCGCCTCGCCGCCGCCGCCGGTCACGTGCACATGGGCGTCGATGAGACCAGGGATGATGCGGGCCCCCGCGAGGTCGACCTCGGTGCCGAGGGCCCCCGGCAGCGCGGGCAAAGATGGGCCCATGGCCAGGATCTGCCCGCCGCCGAGCATGAGATCCATGCGGCCGCGAGGCTCTGGCGCGTACACATCGGCGTTGCGCAACAGCGTCAACATGGGGCAGCGCCCTCCTAGCACGAAACGGGGGGCTTACGCGCTCGGGCGACGCGCCCGGGCCCCCAGGGCCAGATCCCGCGCCTTCCGGTAGCGCGTGGCGTCCACGGGCTTGCCGCGCACGAAGGCCGTGAGGTACGGAAGCACGCTGTCCTGCCACGCGTCGGACAGGCGCAGGGCGAGAAAATCGCGGTAAAGTTCTCCCAAGAGGGCCTCGAAGCCGCGGGTGAGCGTCATGCGCTCGTAGAACGCTTCGTGCGCCAAGTCGCTCTCGGCCTGCTCTTCTTGCTCTTTCGAGCTGCGGCGCTTTTTTCCTGGCGCCGTCGGCACGAGGGCCGGGCCCTCGCCCTCTTCTTTGTCACCGAGCACCGCGCCGAGCCGCAGGCCCCGCACCCCGAGGGTGTCCGCACGCAACACGAAGGACTGCTCGTGCTCGCCATAGGAGACGTGGATCCCGGCGAGCTCCGGCAGTTTGCCTCGGGCCAGGGACTCTTTGGCTTCGCGCCCAAACGCAGGCTGTGTGCCCTTGATGCGCGTTTGCTCGCGTCCGGCGGACAACACAAGCTGCCCCTCGAGGAACAAGCCGAACTCCCCGTGGCGCTTGGTGCCGAGGGTACCCTCGAAGATCTCGCTCTCGAACCAAAGGAAGAGCAAGAACTCCCGGCCCACGAACCTGCGCTTTTCGATGCGATCGACGAGCTGCATGGGGATCCCTCTTTTACGTTTCCTCGAAGCTGGTGGGCTCGAGATCGTCCCAGGCCGCTTGCTGCGCTTTGCTGAGCCCTGCGCGCAGGGCGCTCGTGAAGGGCGCTTCGGGCACGAGCTTGAGCCCAAAAGTCCGGAAGAACAAATCGCTCATGGCCGCACCGGGCTTGGGCGCGTGGGAGAAGAACCGCACGATGCCCTCTTGCACGGACCAGGAGAGATCCACGTTGCGCATGGCGGGCGACAGGCTCTTGCGCAGGCGCTGCGCCACGAGCGTCTTGAGTTCGGCTTTTTCTTTGCGCCCGAGCCGCTCGCGTCCCTTCTTGGCCAGGTAGGCCGTTTCGGCTTCGCGCAGCTTGGCCCGCAGCAGCGGGCCGGGCACGACCCAGCGGTCCGTACGGAAGCCCAGGTTGATGTACTCGTTGTAAAATACATCTTCGTAACTGAGATCCAGTTCGAAGGGCTCTCCGATGCGACACCAGCCCGAGCGCTCGAGGTCTTCTTCGTCGGGTTCGAGCGGTCTCAGCGTGCGCAGGCGTATGGTGCGCATGAAGCGCTCGCGAAAGTCGTCGGGGATATCGCCCTCGACGAAAAAACGAGCATAGGTGAGTGAGCCCTTGAGCGCCGGCATGGGTGAGGGCGAGAGGCCTTAGCCCAGTTTCCCTCCGGCAGTCCACGTACGCGGCGCAAACACGCCTCATTTGGGCAGTCGCGCAGCGCCGGGGAACTTTTCGGGCCCGTTGTTGTCCGCCCTCCAAGCGCGGCCCGCTCCTCCTGCGGCTCGCCTCTGCCTGCCTTCTCCCCCTTGCCCCCGACCGCCCCGTGCCCAAGGCCCAAACCTCCATGAAACGACTGCGGCCCCTCGGCCCCTTGTGTGCACTTCTGCTCTCCACGGGGACCGCTGACGCGTTCTGCGGCTTCTTCGTGAGTGGCGCCGACGCGTCTTTGTACAACAGCGCCACCCGCGTCGTGATCATGCGCGAGGGCACCCGCACGGTGCTCAACATGCAGAACGACTACGTGGGCCCCCTTGCGGATTTCGCCATGGTGGTTCCCGTGCCCGTGGTGCTTCAGAAAGACCAGGTCAAGACCTTGCCCAAAGAGGTCTTCGACCGGGTGGACAAGCTCACCGCACCGCGGCTGGTGGAGTATTGGGAGCAAGATCCCTGCCCTAGCGCCCAGGACAAAATGTGGGGCGACGCCATTGGCGACTCCTTTGGCGCCGGGGGCCTCGGGCTCTCGGGCGTCGGCATGGGCGGCTCGGGCCTCGGCGTCACGGTGCAGGCGCAGTACTCCGTCGGCGAGTACGACATTCAAATTTTGGGCGCCCAAGATGCGAGCGGCCTCGACCGTTGGCTGCGCAGCGCCGGCTACAAGATCCCCGTCGGCGCCGAAGAGGCCCTTCGGCCCTATGTGCAGGCCGGCATGAAGTTCTTCGTGGCGAGGGTCAACGCGCAGAAGGTCACATTCGACGGCGGCAAAGCCGTGCTGTCGCCCCTGCGGTTCCACTACGACACGGACAAGTTCAGCCTCCCGGTAAAGTTGGGCCTGCTCAACTCGGCCGGTACCCAAGACCTCATCGTGAATGTGCTGTCTCGCGCCGGGCGCGTGCAGGTGGCCAATACGCCCAATGTGACCATCCCCACCAACCTGGAGGTCAAAGACAGCACCCGGAGCAACTTCGGCGGCTTCTACGCGTCCCTGCTCGACAAGACCATGAGCCAAAGCCCCGGTGCCGTCGTCACCGAGTATGCCTGGAGCGCGACCACCTGTGATCCGTGCCCCGAACCACCCCTGACGCCATCGGAACTGGCCACGCTCGGCGCCGACGTCATGCCCCCGGCCATTCCGAGCACCATGGGCGCTATGCCCAAAGGAGCCGGGGCGCCCCTTCTCGGCGCTGGCGGCAGCATTCGCACGGGCAACGTTTCGGTGCAGGGGCGGCTTCCGCGAGAGGTCGTCGAACGCATCGTGCGACAGAACTTTGGCCGCTTTCGCATGTGCTACGAGCAAGGCCTTCGCCGCAATCCGGCGCTGGTCGGCTCCGTGGCTGTCGATTTTCGCATCGATCGCAGCGGGGCCGTCCAAGCGGTCAGCGAAAACGGCGCGTCGACCATGCCCGACGCGCAGGTGCGCAAATGCGTCGCCGATCACTTCAAGAACCTCTCGTTCCCGCAGCCCGAGGGCGGCACCGTCAGCGTGACGTTCCCCGTCGTGTTTTCGACGCCACCGGCCCCGGGCAGCGCCACCGTCCTGCCGAGCGCCGCCGGCAGTGCACCTACCGGCAGCGATCCCAGCGGCTTCACCGTCACGCGCTTGCATGCACGATACAACAAGGCATCGCTCGGGGCAGACCTCACGTTCGCTGTCGCGCCGGGCATCGTGGGTGGGCGCGAGCAATGGGCCACGGAGGGCGTGCTGGAAGCCGGCGCCCAGCGCGCAACGCAGAGTGCATTCCAGGGGCGCTACGTGATCCGCCATCCTTGGACCGGAGCCATCAAGTGTCAGAACCCCCGGCGAGGGGTGTGGGGCGGTAACCCGAACGGGCGCGCAGGCGCCCAAGCCACCGCCACGCTGGCGACCAACATGTCCTTTGCGGCGCCAACTCCCGTCGATGCCGCGGGCCTTCTCAAGAGCGCGCTGCCCACCGGCAACGCCCTTGGCGCTCCTTTGACCATCCCCGGACCGCCGGACCCCGCAGGCAGCGCCGCCGCGCCAGCAAGCCCGAGTGCTTCGGCGGAGCCAGCCACGGCCAGCAGCGCACCCCCGATGCCGACGCCACGGGTCGCCCCAAAAAGTGGCTGCAACGAAGCAGGGGGTGCGCCGGGACTGGCTGCCGCGGGTTTCTTGGGCCTGCTCGCGCTGCTCCGCACCCGGCGTCGGCGTTGACCCGGGGCTCCCGACTGCGCTCTCTGCTAGCATTCACAGCATGGGGGCACGGCGGACCGCGATCGACGCTGTGGAGGCCATCTACGCGGACATCGGTGCCGTCTCGCCGATGGTGTGGCTACGCCGCGTCCTCGATGAGGTCCATGCGTGTGTTCCCGGCGTGGTGGGCGGCTTCGCCTACGCCTACGACATTGGCGGCAGTCCGTCGCACTGGAAGATCTCCTTCCCCATCGTGGCCAACGCACCGCCAATGATGGCCGATCACATCTTCGACGCCTTCGCCAAGGCCCCGCCCGCTGCACGAATGACGGTGCTACCGCGCCTCGGACCGGCGGGCACCTACAGCGCGGTCACGGGCGCCCTCCTCACCGCGCACGGAGCAGCCGAAGCGGACAAGCTTGGGGTCAAAGACGCCATTCACGTCAACGCCCTAGACGCCGACGACCGCGGCGTTCTCGTCGCACTGACCATCCGAGAGCCCCGACGGCTCGCTCCCACGGAGGTACGGCGATTGAGCATGCTCGCAGCGCACCTAGCCGGCGCCCGGCGTCTGCTTGGCACCGGGCAGAATCTGGAACCCGACGCGATATTCGAAACCAGCGGCAAGATCGCGCATGTCGAGGCTCCACAACACGAGCGCGCCGTCGACGCGCTGCGCGCGCGCCTATTGCGCATCGAGAAGCTACGCAGCACCCGGGCCGACGCAGATGAAGTGCTGGCGACATGGCAGGCCCTGGTGAGTGGAACCTACACACTTCTATCGCGATTCGACACGGACGGTCGACGGTATGTCGTTGCCTATGCAAACCCACCGGGCGTCCGCGATCCGCGTGGGCTCACCCCCCTCGAGGCAGCCGTTGCTTCCTGGGCCCGGCGCGGGCACCCGCAAAAGCTCATTGGCTACGAACTTGGTCTTTCCGTAGGCACCGTTGGCGGAATCCTGGCGCGCGTGTTCCGGAAGCTGGGCGTCAGCTCTCACGCCGAGCTGGTTGCCCGGCTCGAAGAGCCGGAGCACCTTGCGCGGGTGCAGGTCGACGACACGGAGTTGCTTCTGTTCTCTGCGCTCCGGCCCGTGCACACTCTCCAAGGCTTCCCCGAGTTGACTCCCTCGGAGTGTGAGGTGGCAGAGGGCGCCATCGCCGGCAAGTCCACTGCGTCCATCGCGAGCGAACGCGGCTGTAGCCCGCGAACGGTGACGAACCTCTTGGCCCGCGCATTTCGCAAGCTCGGGGTGAGCACCCGCGCAGAGCTAACGGCGCGGGTGCGCCGCAAAGGCTAGAGCAGAGCGCACGTCCGCACGCCATGAGCGCCCAAAGGCACCACCGGGCTCCAGTCCCCGGGAGCTTCGTCTTTGCCCGCCGAACGAGCGAGCGCTCTCGCCGGACCTCCGCGCGGCAGCTCGCACTTCAACGCGACGAAACGGTGGTACTTTTCTTTGCAAGATGACGACGCCGGACCGCGGCCCCGTCGAACTGCGTTACCAATCCCGGTGGCTGCCCCCAACCCTTGGACGAACGCATGAAAACTCATCACGCTGCCATCATTGCATCCTTTGGTCTGACGCTTGGGCTTTGGGGCCAAACGGCCGCCGCCGGCCCCGTTGCGTTCCCTGGTTTCGCGCCGCCAGCGACATTGCCTGCGGACTGGGTGGGCGGCGCCGCAGCGCCAAGTCTGCTCAACCTAAAGCCCGCACGAAGCACCTTGGGGGCCAATGATCTACGACGCTTCGGCGCCAATGGCTCGGCGACAACGCCGCTCTGCATCAGCCAGAGCGGCTGGATCGGCGGAGCCTACGTCTACCGCGCCGCGGGCCAACCAGACCGCGCCTTCTGCGTCGTCAACGATGGCACAGGACAACTCGGTGTCAGCCCCCCGGCGCTGCTGCTCGAGCCGCGCGAGGGCATTTCGGTGTCGTGGCTCGGCTGGTCGTCGACGCTTGTCGAGCCACGCGGCGCGGCGGTGGTGTTCGAGCAGCCCAATGGCCGCATGCTGCGGGCCTGCAGCGTGAACGTGGGCACCGGGCCCAGCGCCGAGACCGTCTTCGGCTACGTGGGCGACGACGGCCGCTGCTACGGCGTCGAGCTCGACGGCTTCACGGGTGCCGGCACCAACGTCCAGGCGCAGGGCGCACGGAAGGGCTACGACAACTACATGCTCCTCATGCGTGGGACGATGACCGGCGACGCCGTGCTACCCCAGGATGGGTGGCTTCAAGTTCGCGGAGGCTTGCTGCCCCGCGGCGTGTTGCACCGGCTAAGAAACCCCCAAGTGTCGGGAATGTCCGCGGTCGCGTGCCGGGGCAAGCAGGGCAATGATACATGGCCTGGCCTCGTCAACGAGACCACCATGCGCTGCAATCTATTCACCTACTACGGCGGAAAGACCGGGCGTGCGCAGGTCGCAGACTTCGAAGTCGTCCGCTACGCTCAGTGCCTCGTGGGCAACGCGCCTTCCCAGATCGAAGGCAGCTTGGGCACCACCGATGGCCTTTGCAGCTACAACACCGCTCGTGGCCGCCAGACCACCGCGTCCTTCAGCTTCTACCGAGGCCGTACCACCGCCGTGTCCAACACTGGCCCCATCACCACCGTGGCGGGCACGGGCTACTACCTCTGCTCCGCCTCGAAACACAACGACAGCAAGAACATTCTGGGCTTCACCAACATGGTGTTCCCACACACGGCGCAGATAAACGGGTGCACCGACGGCAGTCTCGACGTGCGGGCGGCGCCGGACAACCAAGGCGACGCCAAAGTGTGGATCATGCGCACGCCCACGGACGACCGCGGCTGAGCGTTCGCTTGCTTCTTTTGGGGCCCGGGGGGGCCGCAACGGGGTGCCCTAGGTTCGCAACACCAATGCGCCGACAGCCGACATCTTCGTCGGGTCCGAGGCGTCGTTGCGCGAAGCGAATCTAGGGCACCTCCGATGGCCCACCGTCGAACGCGTCGGAAATGACCAAGACGCCGCGGCCCGTGATGCGATAGGCCACGCGAGCATCGCCGGCTTCACGCTCGTCTTCTTCGCCGTCCGGGGCTTCGCCGTACTCGCCGACGGCCTCGACGAGCCCAAGAGCGCAGAGCCGATCGAGGGCCTCGTACTCGTCCGGGTGCACTTGGTCTCCGCGCAGGCCCCCGTGATCTTCGTCGGACAGGCGCACGAGGCGCAGCAGTCCGAGTTCGGCCAGCGTCAGCGTCGGCAGCGTCATGGTCAACCCTGCGATGGACAGAGGCTCACGGCGTGTCCTCTTCGCGTAGGCGAATGGGGCCGACGTTGCTTGGCACGAAGGCAACAGGGTCGATCTGGGCGTAATAGGCCCGGATGGCGTCCATGTCTTTGCGTACGTCGCCGGTGAGATCAATGGGCGGGCCCATGCCCGCACGCTTGCGCCGCACGTCGAGATAGCCCGGCACCACGGGCACCTTGGCGCCGAGAGCGATGTGGTAGAAGCCAGACTTCCAATGCGGCGCGCGGGAGCGCGTACCCTCGGGCGGAATGCCCAATACGAAGGCGTCGCGGCGCTCGAATTCTTGAATCATGGCCGTCACCAGGTTTGAGTGACGTTTGCGGTCCACAGCGACGGCGCCCAGGCCCTTGAGTGGCGCGCGCAGGGGCCCACGCACCCAGGCGTCTTTGATCATCCACGAGAGCGGCAACCCGAGGCTGCGCGTGACGCTCACGAAGAGCAGTCCGTCCCAGTTGCTGGTGTGGGGGTACGCGAGCGCAACGTACTTCTTGGGGGTGGGCACCTTCGTCTCGAAGGACCACCCAAGAAGTTTGAGCGTCGCCGCGGGGATCAGACCTTGCTGCACGGCAATCACCCTACCACGGGTCCCCGATGGTCCGGGCTAGCTACCTGGCCAGGCAGCGCAGGCCCGCCCGCGGGTGGCCCAGGCCACGTGCGTGGCCGGCCGTGCCACCCCCGCAGCATGCAGGGGCCCGGCGGAAAGCGCACAGATCGGCCCCCGGGGCCACGGGCACGCCCCTGGCATGGGCGACCCGAGCATGATGGATGCGCAATGCCCGACGGCACACGCGGACCCCCGACTCTTGCCCCCGAGCGAGCCGAGCCGTGTCAACATGGGCCGCGGCGTGCGTACCCTTGTCATCGCCGAGAAGCCCAGTGTGGCGCGAGACATCGCGCGGGTGCTTGGCGCGTCCCACGCCCGGGACGGCTACCTCGAAGGCCCGTCGCACGTGGTCACCTGGGCCATCGGTCATCTGGTGGCGCTGGCCGAGCCCCACGAGATGCGGGCTGCGTGGCAGAAGTGGCGCTTGTCCGACCTGCCCTTGCTGCCCGACGAGTGGCCGCTGGTGCCCGTCAGCGCCACCAAGAAACAGTTCGACGTGGTCAAGACATGGCTGCGCGCTCGGGACATCGAGACCGTGGTGTGCGCCACGGACGCCGGCCGCGAAGGCGAGCTGATTTTTCGCTACATCTACGAGGCCGCCGGCGCCAAGAAGCCCGTGTCGCGCCTGTGGATCTCGTCGTTGACGCCGGACGCCATCGCCAAGGGCTTCCGATCGCTGCGGCACGGCGCAGATTTGGACCCCCTGTCCGACGCGGCCAAGGCGCGAAGCCGGGCCGATTGGCTGGTGGGCATGAACCTCTCGCGGGCCTACAGCCTGCTTTCCGACGACAACTTGTCCGTGGGGCGTGTGCAAACACCGACGCTTGCCATGCTGGTGGAGCGCGAGCTTGCCATCCGCGCGTTCGTGCCGGAGCCCTACCTCGAAGTGCGGGCAACGTTCGAGCCGCACGCGCTGCCCGGCAAAGACTACGAAGGCACCTTCGTTCTACCAAACGACAAGACCCCCGAGCGCAAGCGACTGCCCGCCGATGGGAATCTCGCCAATGCCATCGTCGAGCGCACCCGAACAGGCCGCGCCCACGTGGAGAGCGTGCGCAAGGAGACGCGCAAGCTTCCCCCGCCGCTGCTCTACGATCTGACGGAACTGCAGCGGCACGCCAACCGGCTGTATGGCTACTCGGCGCAAAAGACCCTGGACTTGGCCCAAGCTCTTTACGAGCGACACAAAGCCATCAGCTACCCCCGCACCGATGCCCGGCACTTGTCCGAGAGCATCGCCGCAACGCTGCCCGAGATCACCCGCGCCATCATCCCAAGCTACGCGGACGTCACCGCGCAGGGCACCGGGCAACGCCCGCTTGGCCGCCGGTTCGTCGACGACAGCAAGGTCACAGATCACCACGCCATCTTGCCCACGACGCAGGTGCCCACGCGCCTGCTCCCGGACGAGCAGCGGATCTACGATCTCGTATGCCGGCGTCTTCTCGCGGCCTACCACGACGACCACGTGTTCGCCGTGACACACGTACGCACCATCGTGGTGAGCCGTGACCACGAAGACGCCTTCGAGAGCACCGGCACCACCATCGAGGTCGAAGGCTGGAAGATCACCGACGTGCGCACACAGCGCACGCGCCCCGCCAACGAAGAGCCCAAGCTCCCGGCCGGTCTCGCCGCCGACATGACCGCGAAGGTCAAGGCCGCCGAAGCCATCACAAAGACCACAACGCCCCCCCCGCGCCTGACCGACGGCACGCTGCTCACGGCCATGGAGACCGCCGGCCGCACCCTCGACGACAAAGAACTCGAGAACGCCATGCGCGACAAGGGCCTCGGCACCCCAGCCACCCGCGCAGCCATCCTGGAAACCCTCTTGCGTCGCGAGTACGTCGTCCGCGACGGCAAAAACCTGGTCGCCACCGACAAGGGCATCTCGCTCATCGCCCAGGTGCACCCCCGCGTCAAGAGCCCCATCATGACCGGCGAGTGGGAGTCCGCCCTCGCCCGCATCGAGCGCCGCAAGTACAGCCTCGCCGACTTCATGGTCTCCATCGAACAATGGATCCGCGACGTCACCGCCGAGATCACCTCTCTCTCCCCGGCTCCCTCCGGCCCCCCCTCAGCTCCCTCCTCCCTGCCGCATTCCCCCGCACCCGCACCCGCACCCGCACGCCTCCCCGCCTCTGCCCCCGTGCCCGGCTCTCACTCCTCCTCCGGGCAGCATTCCCCCGCACCCGCACGCCTCGCCACCTCAACCCCCGTACCCGTGCCCGTGCCCGTGCCCGGCTCTTCCCCCTCTCCCTCTCCCTCTCGCTCCCTCTCGTCTCTCCTCACTGGCACCTTCCGCCTCCCCGGCTTCCGCCCCTACCAACAGCAAGCCTGCGAGGCCGTAGCCGCCGGCAACGACGTTCTCCTCGTCATGCCCACCGGCGCCGGCAAATCCCTTTGCTACCAGCTCCCCGGCCTTGCCCGCGGCGGCACCACTCTCGTCGTGAGCCCCCTCATCGCGCTCATGGAGGACCAAGTACAAAAGCTGAACGCCCTGGGCCTCCGCGCCGCCCGCATCCACTCCGGTCGCGAGCGCACCGAATCCCGTGCAGTCTGCAAACAGTACCTCGCCGGCGAGTTGGACTTCCTGTTCATCGCCCCGGAGCGCCTGCGCGTGCCCGGCTTCCCAGAGCTGCTCGCCCGGCGCAAGCCCACCCTCGTTGCCATCGACGAGGCGCACTGCATCTCGCAGTGGGGTCATGACTTCCGGCCGGACTACCGCATGCTCGGCGAGCGGCTGCCGCTCTTGCGCCCGGCGCCGGTGGTCGCGCTCACCGCAACGGCCACCCCCGAGGTCCAGGCCGACATCGCCAAAGAGCTTCATCTCCAGGGGGGCCACAAGTTCATTCATGGGTTCCGCCGCACCAACATCGGCATCGAGGTGCTCGAACGGAGCCCCAAGAGCCGTGCCGCCGCGGTGATGGACCTGCTGGCGTCGCCGGCCCGGCGTCCAGCCATCGTGTACGCCCCCACCCGGGCCGTGGCCGAACGCATGGCCAAAGATCTGGGCAAGCGCGGGCGGGCGCGCGCCTACCACGCCGGCATGAGCACCAAGGACCGCTCGGATACACAAGAGGCCTTCTTGCGCGGGCGGCTGGACGTCATCGTGGCCACCACGGCCTTCGGCATGGGCATCGACAAGGCCGACGTCCGCACCGTTGTGCATGTCGCGCTGCCGGCAACACTCGAGGGCTACTACCAAGAGATCGGTCGCGCCGGCCGCGACGGCGAAGCCAGTCGTGCGGTGCTCCTGTGGTCTTTTGCCGATTTGCGCACCCACGAGTTCTTCTTGGAGCGGGACTACCCTGCCACGGAGGTCCTCGGGCGCGTCCACGATGCGCTCAAGCCCGAGGGTCGCGAGCTTGCAGGCCTTGCGCGCAAGGCCAAAGTGCCCGCGGCAGACCTCGAGAAGGTGCTGGAAAAGCTCTGGGTGCACGGCGGCGCCATCATCAACGCCGACGATACCGTGTCCCGAGGCGACGGCGACTGGGCCCGCACCTACACGGCGCAGCGCGAGCACAAAGAGCGGCAGCTCGAGCAAATGCGCGCCTATGCCGAGACACAGAGCTGCCGCATGCTCCAGCTGCTCGCACACTTTGGCGACACCCAAGATGGCGGCACCGCCTGCGGGCTCTGCGACGTCTGCGCCCCCAACTTGTGCGTGGCGCAGACCTTCCGTCCGCCAAGCGATGACGACTGGGATGGCATGTTGCAACTCGTGCAGCTCGCCGGAGCGACCCCCGGCAGCACCATGGGTCAACTGCACAAGGAGCTTGGCACCGCGCGCCCCGCCCTCACCCGCGCAACCCTGTCCATATGGGCTCAGTCGCTGGCACGGGCGGGCATGCTCACGCTGACCGACGACGCCTTCGTGAAAGACGGTCAGCGCATCACCTTTCAACGCGTGCACCTTACATCTTTTGGAAAGAGTTCGCTGCCGCCACAATCGTCGTTCCAGCTCGCCGTGGCCGACGACAGTACCGAAGCAGCGCCGGGCGGTCGGGCGAAGCGGAAAGGAAAACGAAGGAGCGCCCCCCGGAAGAGAGCCGACGGCGCGGCTGCCCCCGCTCCCACGCCGCGCAGCGCAAAGCGAAGGAGCAAGGCCAAAGCAACCGAGGAGGCGCCCCTTTCGCCGCTTGCGGCGGCGCTCTACGCCTTCCGCGCTCGGGAGGCCAAGGTCCGCCGTATGCCGTTCTTCCGGGTATTCCCCAACGGCACGCTGCTCGGCATCGCCGAGGCGCGCCCGCGCACGCTAGAAGATTTGCTCGCCGTCAAGGGCATGGGCCCCGCCCTCATCACCAAGTACGGCAAAGCCATTCTCGAAATCGTTGGGCGCGTGCCGCAATGAGCGGGGCCCTGGGAGCGAGAGCGTTTTCGCACTTGCGCCGCAGGGACATCGCCCCGGAGGGCGTGGGACTCGTGGTGCGAAGCGATGCGGCGCACGACTGGGTCCGCGAGA
>JBIKNA010000717.1:0-2551 GCA_044358965.1 Polyangiaceae bacterium | reverse complement strand
ACGATGGACGCGGACGCTCAGGACAAACTGCACGAGTCGCTGGCGGCGCTGCCGCTGTTCCCGCTGCCGCAGGCGTTCTTGTTTCCCGGGGCGCTCTTGCCCCTGCATGTGTTCGAGCCGCGGTACCGCGCGCTCTTGCGTGACTGTCTGGCCAGCCACCGGCACATGGCCATCGTTCAGATTTTGGGCGCTGGACCCGACGGCTCCCCGCGCATTGCCCCCGTGGCGGGGGTGGGGGTCATTCTCGACCACCAAACGCTGCCCGATGGCCGCTCCAACCTGGTGCTTCAGGGGCGCGGCCGCGTGCGCCTTCAAGAGCTCGAGTTCGTGGCCCCCTATCGCCGCGCCCGGGCCGAGCTCTTGGCCGACGACGACGTGCGCATTCCCGAGCACGAGAAGGTCGCGCTGGTGCACGCCGCCGCGGCCTTTGCCCAAGAGATCAAGCGCCACGATCCCGACTTCGAGCTGCGCCTCTCGGCACAGGGCGACGCCGGGCGCTTGGCCGACCTGTGTGCGCACCAGCTCATCATCGACACCGAGCTTCGCCAGCGACTGCTCGAGACCACCGATCCCGTCACGCGGGTGCGCCTGGTAACCCAAGGGCTCGCGCGGCAGAGTTCGGCGCTCGGTTCATCGCCGCCGGCGGTGCTCAATTGAAGTTTGTGGCGCGCATTCCCAAGACCCAGGTCGACGAGGGGGAGCTGGTGCGGGTGCCGTACCCGCCCTTCGATGTGCTGGTGGCCCGCGTCGGCGCGCAGTACTGCGCCATCGAAGATGCATGCAACCACGCCGGCGCCAGCCTGGCCGAGGGCCACCTCGAGGGCGACTGCGTGTCGTGCCCCATGCATGGGTACCTGTTCGACATGAAAACCGGTCACCTGATCAGCCCCAAGGGCTTGTGCGATCACCAGCGCACCTTCGTCGTCGTCGAAGACGGGACAGAGCTCGTGCTATGGGACTCGTACGTGGCGCCTCTGATCCCCACGCTGTAGCCGCAAGACTCCGCGCGGCGAAACGCGCAGCCCGCGGGCCCCAGCTCGCGCTCACGACGGTGACCTTGGACGACCGCGGTCGTGGGCGCACGTTCTGGGGCCTGCGCGCCCAGCGACACGCTCGTTGCGCGATCAGTTGACCGGCGTGATCTCGCAGCCGTACCAGTTGAATGCCGCCATGCCCGTACGCATGAGGGTGACGTTGAGGGAAGCTGCGGTCGGCTGCTTGGGGACGACGATGATGACGTGTCCGCCGTCGCTGGAGACCGTCTGGTTGGGGGCGCTGCCGACGCCCGTCGAGAAGGTCGCGACGGAATTGTCGACGGAACAGTCGAGGATATACATCTTGTTGGCCAGCGGCTTGAACGTGAGCGTGACGCGCGGGGTTGGATCGAAGATCGGTGCCGACGAGCTCTTTGCCTCCATCGAGGCTACGCCCGCGGCGCCTTCTGCCGGCATCACGGTGCCGTGTTCCACCTTGGCATGCACCAGGGATGACAACCAGAGCTGTCGGGGGGTGACGGTGTTGGCCTCACCGAGCCCGCCGGTCACAATCTTGGTGCCTGTCGCGCTGCTGTAGCGCACGAGCTTGGTCGACGGACTGAGCGGCCCCGGACCGGCTGTGGGAGCGGCGGCGGCGGCGGCCACCGGCGCCGGCGGGGCGGCACCCGAGTCGACCGCCAGGAAGGCCAGCGCAGCAGTGAGCGCCACGGATCCAGCGAGAACAGAAACCCGGGAAAGACGACGTGTCGACATGCGTGGGGGACCAGCACCGCAATGGGGGGCAGGCAAACCGAGGGGAGTTTGCGCAAAGCGGTGCCATTGGCACGGGGTACGGGCAGGCGCATCGCGGCGGGCGAAACGCCTTTGGCCGGGCACGTTGTTGTGCATGATCTCGCGACAAACCGGAGCCCCAGCCCCGTTCACGCTCGCCGCAGCGGGACCCGGCGCGACCGCCGTGAGGATCGCCCGCTCTACTCTGGAAGCTTGCCCCGGAGCACGTGGACCGAGATGCCCGAAGGGGCCTCTTTGCTGCGGTGCACCTGGTGCGTGGCCTTGATGAAGTCTTGGGGCTTGGCCCGGTAGATATCTGTGAACGTCTGCGGGTTGCGGTCTACCAAGGGGAACCACGTGCTTTGCACCTGCACCATGATCCGGTGGCCGGTGCGGAAGGTGTGCAGCACGTCGGGGATGGAGAACTGCACCCGGGCACGCTCGCCAGGCTTGAACGGCTCGGGCTGCGAGAAGCTGTTGCGGAACTTGCCGCGCATGACCTCGCCGCGCACCAACTGCTGGTAGCCGGCCATGCGCACGCCCTGGGGGTTGGGCTCGGGGTCTTGGGCGTTGTCGGGATACACGTCGATGAGCTTGACCACGAAGTCAGCGTCGGTGCCCGTGGTGGACACCCACAGATCGGCCTGGATCGGGCCACCCAAGGTGACATCGCTGCCGAGCGCCGGCGTCTGGAACACCAGCACGTCGGGCCGCCGCGCCGCAAAGCGCTGGTCGGCGGTCATGTACTCGTGGACGATGTCTGGAGTGTTCTTGCCGATGTACGG
>JBIKNA010000046.1:0-28613 GCA_044358965.1 Polyangiaceae bacterium | reverse complement strand
CGACGCTGCGGCGTACGGTCGTACGCCTCGGTCTCGCGCCTTGGCCCTGGCGCGCCACTTTGCGGCTGCGCCCTCCGCGTCCGTTGGGGGCGAGAGGGGGCGGAGGATCGCGCGCCACTTTGCGGCTGCGCCCTCCGCGTCCGTTGGGGGCGAGAGGGGGCGGAGGATCGTGCTGGGCCCTCGGCCTCCGATGGGCGCGGCGGCGGGCGCTGGGCTTTGCGGCTGGGCCCTCGGCGTCCGATGGGTGCGGGGGCGGACGGAGGTGCGCTGGGCTTTGCGGCTGGGCCCTCGGCGGCTTGTTGGCGGCTGAGGGCGGCGGGCGGGTTTTCCGCCGGGCGATGGGGCGCGGCAGGTCTTGGCGGGGGGGCGGGAAGGGAGTAACTCCTTGCTCTAGATGTTCTTCAAAGACGACAAGGGTGCCCCCAAGAAGCGTACGTTGCCGCTGCTGCCGCTGCGGGACATCATCGTGTTCCCGCACATGGTCAGCCAATTGTTCGTGGGGCGCGAGCGCAGCATCAGCGCGCTCGATGCGGCCATGGGGCAGGGCAAAGAGATCTTCCTGTCGGCGCAAAAGAACGCGAAGACCAACGAGCCCACGCCGGAAGATATCTTCACCGTCGGCACTCTCGGCACCATCATGCAGCTGCTGCGGCTTCCCGATGGCACCGTGAAGGTGCTCGTCGAGGGCAAGCGTCGCGCCAAGGTCAAGAAGTTCACCCAGACCGACGACTACTTCATGGTCGAGGTCGAAGAGATGGGCGAGGGCGGAGCCCGCTCCGTAGAGGTCGAGGCGCTCATGCGCAGCGTGCAAGCTGCGTTCGAGATGTATGTAAAGCTCAACAAGAAGGTCCAGCCCGAGATCTTGATGCAGGTGCAGACCATCGATGACGCCGGCAAGTTGTCGGACACCATCGTGGCCAACCTGCCCACGGTCAAGCTGGCAGACCGGCAGGCGCTGCTCGAGATGGAAGAGGCCGACAAGCGCCTCGAGAAGCTGCATGAGCTCATGCAGGCCGAGATCGAGATCCTGCAGGTCGAGAAGAAGATCCGCTCCCGCGTCAAGAAGCAGATGGAGAAGACGCAGAAGGAGTACTACCTGAACGAGCAGATGCAGGCGATCCAGAAGGAGCTGGGTGGCGGCGATCGCGACGAGTTCAAGAACGAGATCCAAGAGATCGAAGAGCAGCTCAAGACCAAGAAGATGAGCAAAGAGGCTCAGGCCAAGGTCAAAAAAGAGCTCAAAAAGCTGAAGATGATGCACCCCACCAGTGCCGAGGCCACGGTGGTGCGCAACTACATCGATTGGATCCTGGGGCTTCCTTGGTACGACAAGAGCGAAGACAACCACGATCTGGCCCAGGCCGAGGCGGTGCTCGACGAAGACCACTACGGCCTCAAGAAGATCAAAGAGCGCATTTTGGAGTACCTGGCGGTGCAGGCACTCACCAAGAAGCTCAAGGGGCCGGTGCTGTGCCTGGTGGGCCCGCCCGGCGTGGGCAAGACCAGCCTGGCCAAGAGCATTGCCCGTGCCACGGGGCGCAAGTTCGTGCGCTTGGCGCTGGGCGGCGTGCGCGACGAGGCCGAGATTCGCGGCCACCGACGCACGTACATCGGCGCGATGCCGGGCAAGCTCATCCAGTCACTCAAGAAGGCCGGCACCAACAACCCCGTGTTCTTGCTCGACGAGATCGACAAGATGAGCACGGACTTCCGCGGCGATCCGGCGAGCGCGTTGCTCGAGGTGCTCGACGGCGAGCAGAACGACACCTTCAACGACCACTATCTCGACATGGACTACGACCTGTCGGACGTGATGTTCATCACCACGGCCAACACGCTGTCGAGCATCCCGGTGCCGCTGCAAGACCGCATGGAGATCATCCAACTGTCGGGCTACACCGAGTTCGAGAAGATGAACATCGCGGTCAAGTACCTGGTGCCGCGACAGATCAAAGATGCGGGTCTCGAAGACGTGAAGTTCACGCTCTCGGAGAGCGCCATTCGCACGGTGATCCATCACTACACGCGCGAAGCGGGCGTGCGCTCTCTCGAGCGTGAGCTGTCGAGCATCTGCCGCAAAGTGGCCCGGCAAGTTGTGGCCGAGGGCAAAGAGCAGGTCATCGATGTGCCGGCGCGGCTCATCCCCAAGTATTTGGGGGTCCCCAAGTACCAGCCCACGCGTACCGAGGAGCACGACGAAATCGGGCTCACCAATGGCCTCTCCGTCACCAGCATGGGGGGCGGCGAGCTCTTGGCGTGCGAGGTCTCGGTGGTGCCCGGCAAGGGCAAACTGGTCATCACCGGCTTGCTCGAGAAGGGCATGGAAGAGAGCGCCCAGGCGGCCATGAGCTACATCCGCTCGCGGGCCTCGGCGCTGGGCCTCGATTCGGAGTTCTACCAAAAGGTCGATGTGCACGTGCACTTCCCGGAGTTCATCCGCAAAGATGGGCCCAGTGCGGGGGTCACCATGGCCACCAGCTTGGCCAGCGCGCTCATCAAGGTGCCAGTCCGCAAAGACGTCGCCATGACCGGCGAGCTCACGCTGCGCGGTCGGGTGATGCCCATTGGGGGCCTCAAAGAGAAGCTCCTGGCAGCGCACCGCAGCGGCATCACCACGGTCATCATCCCCAAAGAGAACCGCAAAGACCTGCGCGAGGTGCCGCGGCGTGTGCTCAAGGCCACCCGCATCGTGCTGGCCGAGCACATGGACGAGGTGCTGCGCGAAGCGCTATGCCTCAAGGATCCGGACGCCATCTTCGGAGCCCGCCGCGCCACCATGGAGTACCAGGGGGGCGAGCTGGTCACCCTCGAGGGTCGCGCGCCAGGGCTCGTGCGCCCGGCAGATCCGGTGCCCGCCGGCAACGCCTAACCTGGCGCCACCTCGCCGAGCGATTTCGAGCGCACCGCGAAGGCGTACGATGTTCATACGTGATCCGGGCGCCCGGTATCGGGTGGCGCTTACGCGCGCGTCGCGGAAATGGCCTGTTGCGGCGTGCCCATACTGCGCTCGGCATGTGGCGCACCCTCCGTTGCGACGGGCAGCCACATGGGCTGGGCGCCCCCACGGAGGCTCGACGCACTCCGCGAGGTCCGTGCCCTGGTCCGTGGCCTGGCTCGTGAACCCGACGTGGGCGGCAGACAAAAAAGTAAAGCCCCGGAGCGGGAGCTCCGAGGCTTTGGGAGGCGGGGTGGACGGGACTCGAACCCGCGGCCTCCGGCGTGACAGGCCGGCGTTATAACCGACTTAACTACCACCCCAGTTTTGTTGTCCAAGTACGGACCCGCGAATGTTGGTAGGCGGGACAGGGCTTGAACCTGCGACATCCGGCGTGTAAAGCCAGCGCTCTACCGCTGAGCTACCCGCCCGCGATGAGAGGCATCTTCTTTACGGGGTCCTGCCAGGTGGGTCAAGTGTTTCTTCGTCGTGGGCTGTGCAAGAGGTCGATTGGCTTCGGGGCTACCACGTGCCCTCGTCCACGGACCTTACCGTGTCCTCGAGGCTGGTCTTGGGGGCGTAGCCCAGGTCTGCGCGCACCCGGGTGTCGTCGACCATGCAGACGTAGCGAATATGGTCGAGCTCCGGGGCTGGGAAGCTGGTGAGCTTGAGGCTCCAGAGGCGCTTGAGCGCCGCGCGACCGAAGGTATACGGCACCGAGAGCGTTCGACGCCCCAAGAGCTTGAGCAACTTGGACAGTGGCGCCGGGTCCGGTCCCGCGACGTTGTAGATGCCGCGGGCTTTGGGCGCGAGGCTCAGCCCCATGGCCCGAACCACGTCGGACTCGTGCACCACCTGCAGCAGTGGATCAAAGCCGAGCAGCGTCGGCACCGTGGGTAGGCGCAAGAAGTTCGACGCCGCGTTGCGCACGGAACCCAGGATGTGCACCGGGCGCAAGATGACCGTCTCGGTGTCGGGGTGACGCCAGAAAAAGCTCTGCGCCAACATGTCGACCTCGATGAGATCGCGAATGCCCGAGAACCTCGCCCCCCCCAGCAACGGTGCCTCTTCGGTCAGGTACTGCGCGTTGCCCGGCTGCGGCCCGTACACATTCGCACTCGACAGCACCACCAGCTTCTTCACGCCAAAGAACGCCGCGTACTCGAGAAGCTTGCCAAAGCCCGCCACGTTCCACGAGTGGTGCTCGGCGTCCGATGCCCGGGGGTCATGCATGATGCCGAGGTGCACGATGGCGCGGATCGGATGCGCGCGGAACACGTCGCGGAGCTTCTTGCGCCGCAGATCCACTTGCACGTGCACCACGTCTTTGGGCTTGTCCCCGAAGGGGCGTCGGTCGACGCCCAC
Organism: Polyangiaceae bacterium; assembly: GCA_044358965.1. Lineage (GTDB taxonomy): Bacteria > Myxococcota_A > Polyangia > Polyangiales > Polyangiaceae > SXNL01. The sequence continues at coordinate 24,313 of JBIKNA010000046.1, read as the reverse complement.
CACGGTGGTGTGCCGATGCAGCTGCCGCGTCAGGTGTTTGCCCAAGCGCCCGCAGACACCGGTGACCAGCACCGCGCCATCCGCCGGCGCGCCTCGGGGCGAGGCGCCTTCCGTCTGCGACTCCCGAGGCCCCTGCGGCATTCCAGGTGCCTGCGGGTTACCAGAAAATGTTCTGTCGTTCATCGAGACCCCGCCGGATCATATCGTCGATGGTTGCTTTGACCGTGTGCACCTTGGCCTCGATGACCGCATCGTCGTCGTCGGGATCGCCATCGAAACGCAAGGGTTCGCCAAAGTAGAGTCGGTATTTGGTGGGCAGGGGCAGAAAGCCCCCGGGCAGCAAGAGCTGCGGCATCAGCGGGAACGACGGCATGCCCAAGGCTCGGGCTGCGCCGCCCAGGTTGCCGACGGAGATGTATTGCTCTTCGCCGCCGATGACGGCCACGGGCACGATGGGGGTACCGGTTTCCATGGCGAGGCGCATGAACCCGAGACCGAACTCCTTGAGCCGGTATCGCTCTTGGATGGGCTTGGAGATACCCCGGGCCCCTTCGGGGAACACGAGCAGGGCCTCATCGCTCTCGAGCAGTCGCTTGGCGTTCTCGGGCACCCCCACCACTTGCCCCACCCGCGAGAACAACAGCGATACGAAGGGCAGGGTTTGCGTCCACTTCTCGACCATGGCGCGCATGAACCGCGGTGGCTCCACGTCCATGAACAACGATGCGCCAATGATGGCGCCGTCGAGCGGGATCTGCCCCGAGTGGTTTGCGACCAACAGCACCGGTCCACGTGGCACGTTGGCAGCGCCGTGAACCTCGGTTCGGAAGTACCTGCGGTGCAGGACCGCGACGGAGGCGAGGGCGTACTTGGTCCAGGCTGGGTCGAGACCAAAGGGATCCGTGCCACCGTCGGTGATGTTGAGCGGGACCCGGGCGAGGCGCGCGTTGAACTCTTCGCCTAGCTGCTCGGTCATGAAGTCCGACGCCCGACCCAGGGCCCGGCGGGTGAGCTCCTGGGCGAGTGTGGCCGCGGAGAGGGTTCGACCTTTGAGCGACAGCAGCACGAAACGTAGTTTGACGCGTGCCTCGGACGAAGTGGGTGTCTTTTTTGTGAGCTTGGCGAACGATCGGTAGAATCAAGGGATCCCGTGGCTCTCATTTTCCCCCCGCCGCTTCTCCCTGGTTCTCGTGTCGCTGTTGTGGCGCCCAGCAGTCCCTTTCGCGCCGAGGAGTTTCACCGTGGCATCGAGTGGGTTCGGGAGCGCTACGACGTCGAGCTGTCGTTGAATATCGAGGACAAGCAGGGCTACCTGGCCGGTTCCGACGAGCGACGCGCCGCAGAGCTCGCGCAAGCCATGAGCGATCCGGGCATCGATGCCATTCTGTGCGCCCGGGGGGGGTACGGTGCCATGCGCATTGCGCCCGGGTTGCCTTTCGAGGCCATGGTGCAGAGGCCCAAGTGGCTCGTTGGCTTTTCGGACATCACCTGTCTGCACATCATGCTCAACGTGCGTGGCATCGCGAGCATTCACGGCCCGCACATCACGGGTCTTGGGCGCGACACCGGGGAGCGAACGAAGCGGGCGTTCTTGGGAGTGCTCGAGCGGCCAGCCAACGAGCGTGTATTCGCCGCGCTCGAGGTGATTCACCCGGGGCGTGCCGTGGGAACGCTGTTCGGGGGGAATTTGTCGCTGGTCGAGTCCCTCGCCACCATGGGCGAACTCAGCATGCCCAAGGACACCATCTTGATGCTCGAAGACGTGACCGAGCGACCGTACCGCGTGGACCGCATGCTGACGGCGCTCATCGCTGGCGGTCACATGCGGCGGGTCGTGGGCATCGTCTTCGGGTCGTTCACCGAGTGCAACCCGGGCCCCGACGGCGTGCGCATCGAGGAGGTGCTCCGGGAACGCACCAAGAAGCTGGGTATCCCCGTCATGGCGGGGGCCCCCTTTGGTCACGGGGCCGAGAACGATAGCTTCGTACTTGGCGCCGCCGCGACCCTCGAGGTTGGCTCCCTCACCATCCACGGTGCACGCTCACCCGACGACGCTCCTGATTCGAAGCGTTGAAGAGGCCTATAGGCCTACAGAAAACGGCTCCCCGGCGCCGTGATCGCCCGGGCCTTGGCGCCGCGCCACACTCGCCCGCCGAACTTACGGGGGTCGTGTCAGCGGAGGCGGCCCCGTGTCGTCGTCCGAGTCGTCGAGATCCACCCGGATGCCGTTCTCGCCGGTGTCTTCCATGTCGCTTACGTCTTCGGCGAGATCGTCGGCGATCAGAATGTCGTCCTCGCTGCTGCGCTCACGGGCGATGGTGTGCTCGGTCTCGATTTCTTCGAGATCGCCCTCGTCGAGCTCTTCGCGCGACGGCTCGTCGTTGGCTCCAGCCGCCATGCGGACGTCCGTTGGGAACGTTGGGTCGACGCGGGTCTCGGGGTAGGGGCCTTGGGCCAGCGTCTCCGGACCTTCGGGGCGGTCTTCGCCGATGTCGTCGTCGGTGAGTTCGATACCGCTGGGCTCTGCTGGCGGAGCCGGTGTGACGGGCGAACCCAGGCTTGGCATGAGCAAGCCCAAGCCTGCGGGAATGCCCTGCTGAATGCGCGTCGCGAACTCGTCTTCGTCGGCAGGCGACGCGTCGGTGGCTGCCGGGTGGGCGGAGCCCTCGGCGGGGGTGGCCATGCCGCTCATGTCGGGCGGAGCCGAGGGGACGGGGGTCGCGATGCCTTCGGGGTTTGCGGTGGCCGCCACCAGCGCGCCTAGCTCGGGGAAGCCCTCACCGGTCGGGAGTTCGAGCATGTCGAGCGAGCGATCGATTTCGTCTTCGAGGGTCGCGCGCTGGGCCTTGGGGCCTTCGAGATCGCGGAGCGGGGAGGGGGGGCTTCCGATGCGCAAGACGTCGGTGCCTCGCGGCGGCACGGGCGTGGGCCTGGCGGCGAGTTCTTCGGCCGTGGCGGTGCTGGGCGGCGTGGAGGCGGCGGACGGCGGCGGCGGCGCCGTGGGGCCCAAGTCGATGGAAACCTCGTCGTCGGACGATGGCATCACCGTCGCCGGGGGAGAATCGTCGGGCTCTTTGGCGGCCGGGGCCGTGGGCAGCGGCGGAGGCACCGAACGTGGTGCCGCGCTCTCCGGCGCAGCTGCGGGGGCCGTGACGGGGGGCACCGGCGGCGGGGCCGTCTTGCGCTTGCTGGGGGCCGGCACCGGGGCCGCGCCCGGCTCCGTGCGCGGTGGCGCGTACGCTTCGCGCATGCTGAGAGGATCGCTGCTCTTGAGGTTGCCGCTCTTGGCGCGTTCGAGCCCTTGCGTGGCCTCGGGATCTTGCGCCTTCATGCGCAGCACGCGTCGCCAGGCATCGGCGCTCTCGCGAGCGTCTTGCAGCTGTTCTTCCCAGATGCGTGCCACCTTGCGCGCGAGCTCCGCGCGCACGTTGATGTCTTTGCCGCGAAGGATCTGGTCTTCGTAGATCTGCACGAGCGCGCGGAAGTCGCCCAGGTCCGTCAGAAGTGACGACAGCTCGGTCATCACGTTGTGGTCGTTGGGCGACAGATCGTGAAGCTTCTTGAGGTCTGCGGCGGCACCGGGCAAGTCGACCAGTTGCTCGCGACGGAGCTTGGCCCGACGGCTGAGCAGCTGCCGCACGAGAGGTCCGTCGAAGACCTCGCCCAAGGCGTGGGTGATGGCGGCCTCGGGCCTGCGTGGATCGCCAACCTCGAGCCCCAGGTTCTCGAGGGCGTCGAGGGTGCCCGCATCGACGCTGGCCACGAGCGCATCACCGAGCCAAGAGAAGGCTTGGTCGACGTCGCCCACGTCTTTGTGGATGAGCACCGCAGCGCGGCGCAGTAGCGTCGACCTGGTGCGCCCGCCGTCGCGCGCGCCGTGTCCGCCCGCGGCCATGGAAGTGGCCAGGGCACGCCGCAGGCGATCACCGCCCACCAGGCGGTCACCCTCGCGGGCCGCGAGCTCCACAAGCTGCAGCGTCTCTTCGGTGGGGGCGCCGGCCAGGGCCAGATCGAAGAAGCCACGGGAGCGGTCGCCGAAGCCTCGGATGGCTGCAATTTGTGCTGCGCGCGCCAGGGCGCGCATGCGGTCTGGCGGCGCCTTGGAGCGCGATACCTGGCGCTCGTAGAGGTCCACTACGTCGATGGGCTTGGGAGCCAACGCCGACAGGCGCTCGAGCAGAGGCTCGGCATCGGCGGGGGGGATGGCGGGGAGTCCGGCCTCACCGTGTTGCAGTGCGTCGAGTTTGGGCATGCCGACCTGCACCCGGACTTCGGCCTGACGCACGAGTTCGAAGGCCCGGGCCTCGCCGGTGACTTCTCGGGCCAACAAATCGTGGGCAATGCCCAGCGCGTCGTGGTCGTTGGTCTTGATGGCCAGGTCTTCGAGCTGCCGCGCCAAGTCCTTGTCTGCGGCCTTGGTGCGCACGAGCTCGATGGCAACCTTGACGGCGTCCTGGTCGCGGCCGACCTCGACGAAGCGGTCGAAGGCTTCTTTGAGCGCATGCGTACGCTCGACGCCGTGTCGCGCCTCGAACCACCAGTCCACCAGCTTCGAGGCGACGATGCCCTTCCAACCGAGGCGGTCTCCAAGCTCGATGTAGGCTGCACGTACCTGGCTGTCGCCGTTGTCTGCCAGCTCCGTGAGCGCCGCCAGGGCCTCGTCGCCGCGGTCGAGGTTGTCGGCCAGGGTCCTTGCGAGCTTCATGGTGAGCGCGCTGACCTCGGCCTCGTCGGCCTCGACGTCGATGCGCTCGACCAAGAGCTCTGCCACGCGGTCCCACTGCTCGGTCTGCTCGCAGAGCTCGCACAAGCGGGTGAGCGCATCGAAGTCCTCGAGGTCGGCTTTGCGCACGAGGTCCAGGGCGCGGATGGCCGAGCGGGCGTCACCCAAGGTCTCGTATTGCCGGGCCAAGCGTGCGGCAATTTGCCCACGCTCTTGCACGTCGGCCACGAGCTTGAGCTCGCGCTCCAGGGCCTCGGCGGCCTCGGGCAGCATGTCCCGTGCCTCTTGAAGGTCGGCGATGGCCTGCAGCGCGGGGCGACAGGTCGGGTCGAGCTCCGTCAGGATCTGCTCGTAGCGGGAAATGGCCGTATCGACGTCGCCAACGCCGTCGGCCAGGATCTCGGCCTCGCGGAGCGAGATGCGGGCCTTCTCGGCACGATCGGTGATGTTGTTGGAGAGGCGCCGCAACAACGTCGCTGCTTCGGTGTGGTCTTCGCGATCGATGGCGTCGTCGACCAGGCGCTCGAGCGCCTCTTTGTCATCGCCGTCTTCGAGGACCTTGAGCCATAGATCCCGTGCCGTTTCCTTTTCGTCGGTGCGCGAGGTCGCGAGCTGCGCTGCGTGCCGTCGGGCGGCGATGCGCTTGCCGCGGTCGAGCAGCCGGTCTCCGCGACGCGACAGGAACCCGATGAGGTTGTGCACCTGATCCGACGCGGTGTACCTGGACACCACGGCCTCGGAGTAGTCGTCGTTGGTGGGGTCCAGGTCGCTTGCCTTCTCGAGCTTGAGCAGGGCCCCGTCGCCGTCACCCACGCGGCCCAGGTAGTCTGCGGCCCGGGCCAGGAAGATGGCCTCTTGTTTGGCGTCGGTGGTCAGCAGGCCACGCTGCGTCGCAGCGTTGGCCGCCCGAGCCCACCCTTCGGTGGCCACGTACAGGCGCTCGGCGTCCTCCCAGAGCTTGCCGTTCTTGAGCGCGTCGGCGGCGCCCTCGAACGCCTCGGCCGCGCCCTGCAGATCGTTCTTTTGCTCTCGCAGTTCGCCCAGGCGCTGCATGAGCGGGCCCCTTGCGACAGGGTCTTCGAGCGTCGGGGCCAGCTCGGCCAACATGGCGATGGCAAGGTCGGCGCGCTCGCCGCGCTCGAACAACTTGGTGGCGTTCTGGATGGCAAATTCGTCGTCGGGCACCAGGCGCGCAATGCGGCCCCAGGCCTCGGCGGCCCCCACGAGGTCCCGTCGCTTGTCTTCTTGGAGCTTGGCGAGCTTGCGCTCGAGGGACACCTTGGACTCGATGTCGCTCTCGATGGTGGCTTCTTGTTCGAGGATGGACGCAAGGTCATCCCAGCGCTGGGATTTTTCGAGCAGGCGGGTGAGGGCGGTGCGCGCGCTCTCGTCGGAGCGATCGAGGGCGAGCAATTGCTTCCACGAGCTGATGGCGGCGTCGATGTCCCTGAGGTTGCCCTCGCACAGACCCGCAATTTCTCGCAGGCGCTCTTTTTTCGACTCGATGGACTGCTGCGACGTGGGGGCGCGCACCGCCGCCAGGATCACGTCACGAAGCTGCGCGTAGTCGCGGCGCGCGCGCAGATAGTCTTCGGCCCAAGCGAGGGCTTCGGGGTGTGCAGGATCGCTCTCGAGGGCCTCGCGGTACTTGGCGAAGGCTTCGGGTTTTTTGCCCTTGGCTGCGAGCATCTGCGCGGCATCGAGCACGCCTTGGAGGCGATCCGGGGAGAGCACCTGTCGCCTTGGCGCCTCGTCGGACGGCAAGGGCACATCCGCGGTGTCGGCGCTCGGGGCCGGCGTTGGCGGCATGGGCTCCGATGCTTGGTCGGACGGTGGCAGCGAGTCTGCGGGGGCCGATGGCGCGCCTTGGGTCATGGGCACGAGCTCCAGGACCTTGTTGCGTGTGTCGGCCTCTTCGACCGGCGCAGACGACGCGCCGTCCGGCTGCAGTTGCCCAAGGGATTGCTCGACCTCGGCGGCCATGGCCCCATGGGGGTTGGCCGCGAGGTACGCGCTGTATCGCCGTGGCAGATCCGCTTCTTGGCCGAGCGCGCGTCCGTAGTAAGCCGCGAGCTGCACCGCGCGGTCGTGGCCCGGGTCGATGTCGAGCGCGGCGTTCGCGTAGGCAAAGCCGTGCTCGCCCTCGTAGCTCTCGGCCAACACCACGAGCAAGTCGCACGCAGCGGCGCGCTCTTCTTTGGAGACGCTGTCGCCTGCTTGCACCCGCTCCAGGATCAGGGACGCGTATTCCTGCTGCAGCGCGGGATCGCCTGCGTCGAGCTCGCGCGCGGACGCCAACGAGCCCGTGGCTGCGGCCAGATCGCCGAGCTGTTTGTACGTGTCCGATTGATCTCGATAGAGGCCGATTTTCCGCCCCACGTCCTCTTCGATGGCGATCTCGGCGTCGTACAGCGGCAATGCCTCACGCAGCTGCCCTTGGGTCTTCAGCAGCTCCCGGACATTGAAGATGGAGTACGCGCTCGTCGGATCCAGGTCCATGGCGCGACGGAAACAGTCGAGCGCCTTCTTGGGCTGCGACAGCGGCGGATCGTTCCACAACCGGCCGAGCTCTTCGTACATGCCGGCGAGCTCGCCGCGGATCTCCGGCTGCGAGGCGGCCAGCGGGGCAAGGGCCTTGGCCCGGCGGTCCAGCAGCGCAACCAACGCTTTGGTGTCGCCCTTGTCGCGGTAGAGCTGGGCCAGTCGATCCGCCGCCACTTGCTGCGTGGGGTCTTTGTCGATGGCCATCATGAGCAGCCGCGCGGCGCGGTGCTGGTCGGACAGCGTTGAGGTCCAGACGTTCGCCGCTTCGCTCAGCCAGTGGCTGGCGTAGACGGGGTCGCGCGTCTCGGTGCCCACGCGCTCGAGCAGCATGGCGTACGACTTTGGGTCGCTCTCGCCGGCCTGATGGGCGTAGTGCAACGCTTCCTCGTCGTGCGGGTCCTCGACGAGGCGCCGAACGAGCTGGTCAATTTCCGCTCGGTCCATAGGGTGGGCCGCCCGGAACCTATCATTCACTCGGCCTTCCGGGCAATTACAGTATCCAGCCCAGACGAACGGTTTGTCGCCCGCGGCCAACCATGGGCGCACCCGCCACGCTCCGCCCCTTGCGAGCGATCAGTCCTGAAACAAGCCGTACCCGGCCTTGCTGGAGGCGCTGGGGGATGGCCTTGGGGCCTTGCCACTGGCAGCCGCGCTGGGCGCCGGGGGTTTGCTGCGGGAATTGGGGACCTTGGGCGGGTCGACCGCCGGGGGAAGGTCCAGCGCGGAGACCGTGGGGGGCGCATCGCTGGAGGACGGCGCGGCCGCAGCACTGCCGCGTGGTGACGTTGTCGAGGCCAACGGGGCGGCGCTGGGGGCTTGCGCGACATCCGGGGTCTGGGCGCGGATCCCAAAGAAGGCCGCTGCCGCCGCCGCAAGCGCCACCAGAAACAAAAGGGCCACCGGAAGGACAAGCGAGTTTTGGGACTGCCGGGGCTGGGCTTTGGCCGACCGGACGCCGCTCTCGCCGGTCTGGATGGCTTCGAGTGCGGCTTCCAGCTCCTTGCCCATGGCGTCGGCGTCGTTTGGCCGCCCGCTTGGGTCTTTGGAGAGCGCTCGCATGATGACGTGCTCGAGTTCTGGGGGCACCAGCGCCTCGGGGCACACGTCTTGGGGGCGCTTGGGCGCGCTCTTGATATGCCGGGCCATAACGACGACTGCGTCGTCGTCGGCGAATGGCGGCTGACCGCAAACCATCTGGAAGAGGATGACGCCCAGGGAGTAGAGATCCGAGCGCGCGTCGAGGGGCTTGCCTTGCGCTTGCTCGGGCGACATGTACCGCGGCGTTCCGAAGACCGTGCCCGCTTGCGTCTCCACGGCATTGAGCTCGCCGGTCTCGTCGTGGAGCATCTTGGCGATGCCGAAGTCGAGGACCTTGAGAATCTCGCTGGATTTGCCCGCCGCAGCCACTTTGGCGAAGAACAGATTGTCGGGCTTGAGATCGCGGTGAACGATGCCTTTGGCGTGCGCCTCGGACAGCGAGCGCAGGGCCTGCAGTGCCGTGTGGATTGCGTCCGTGGCGCTGAGCCGCGTGCGGCGGGTGATGCGCTGGCCGAGGGATTCGCCGTCGAGCAGCTCCATGGCCAGATAGAGCTCACCGGTCTCGGCCTGACCGAAGTCGAAGACCGTCACCGTATGTGGTGACGCGAGCAGGCTGTTGGCGCGGGCCTCGCGCAGGAAGCGAGCCTTGGACGAATCGTCGATGGCCTTGTCCGAACGCAGGATCTTGATGGCGATCTCGCGGCCCATGGCGTGCTGTCGCGCGCGATACACGGCACCCATGGAGCCTGCGCCAAGCTTGCTCAAGATGGTGTATCGCCCCTCGAGGGACCTGCCGACCATCGGGTCTGCATGGCCACCGGGGCTTTGGGCCGACGCTTCGTACACTTCCCCCAAACCTTCGCGCGACCAGGGCCGCGGCGCAACTCAATACTTACGTTTCACTACTTCAGCGGCAGAACATTTCGTGGATCGCACACGACACTGGTGGTTTCGGCGATGAGCTGGCCCCCGGCGGGCACCCGGGCAGGGTCGATGCCTTCGCGGAATCTGCGGACCTCGAGGTGGAGATGGGGCATGCCCGGCGAACTCGTGTCGCCAAGTGCCCCGACGATGTCTCCCTCCCGCAACACGGTCCCCGGGGTCACTCCCTTGCCGATGGAGTCTAGGTGGCCGAAGAGCACGAGATAGTCGCGCAGCCGGCCCTCTTCGCGCACGACGTGGTGGGTCAGCACGGTGGTGCCGAATAGCGGTCCTGTGTACAGGACCTTGGCGTCTCCCTCTTGATGTTCGAGCGGTACCAATTGCACCGGCGTGCCTATCTTGCCCGGGATGTCTGCTCCGCCATGCCCGACATGCGATAGGCGGCGGCCCCTCCGCTGGTGCTCGTCGGGTTTATCCAGGTCGTAGCCACTGACCACGAAGTGGCCACCCGGCAGTCCGGGGGGCACCGGGTAACGGTAGGCGTCGTAGTCCGCGGGCCGCTCGGGCAGCTTCGGGATCTGCTCGTACACCGACAAGTGGCCCTTTCGGTCGTGGTGCGCTCCGGGCGCTGCGGGCAGCGCAGGCCCCCCGGCGCCTTGTTCGGGGATTTCGACGCAAACGTCCCCGTCGGGCAACGAACCCTCGGGGCACGAGGTGCCAAACGTGGCGTCGGCCCGCCCATCCGAAGCGCCGAGGGCGGAGGGAAGGGACACGGCGCGGGCCGACCTTGGGCGCACCGGCACGAGGAGCAGCGCCGCGAAGATCGCCGCCGAGGTCCACGTCACTGCCTTTCCGGGAGTCATCACTTAGGTGGGGTGAAATAGCACGAGAGGGCGCAGGAGCATTCCCGGCCTCCTCTGGCCGCTCGCACACGACTACCAGGGGTGCGGGTTGCTTCGATGCCGCCTGCCAGAGTAAGGAAAGCGCCACACATGGGCAACGTACGGCAAGCGCTTGGCGAACTCTTCGACACCGAACGGAAGGTGCGTGCCCTGCACGCGGATCTCGAAGGAAGCGATCCCGCGAACCTCAAAAAAGAGCTGCGGGCGGCCACCGACGCTGCGCTCGCCCTTACCGACGAAGACGAAGCCGCCCTGCGGCTCACGCGCATCGCGGAGCTCTACGCCGCACTCCAAGGCCCCGAGGTGGTCGACGCACTCATCGACATCATGGGTGCGCTTCCGTTCGAACCGCGGGCCGTCGCCGGCGAGGTTCTCGAGGCCATGGCCTACGAACGGTTCAAAGAGGTCGCGCTCGGTATCGAGCGCGCGCTAGGCCGCCTGCCCGACGAAAACCCGGCGCTCACGGAGCTGCCGTATCTTGTTGCCGAGGTCGGGGAGGGGTCCAGCGTTCGCCTCATCGCCAAGTTCCTCGCCCACAAGAGCAGCGAGGTCGTCGCCTCGGCCATCGAGGCGCTGGTCGAACTCGGCGATCCCGCGGGTGCCCAGGTGCTTGGGCCGCTCGTTCGAGACCAGCGGCAAGTGGAACTCGAGGACGACGGCGCAGGGCTTGTGTCCATCGGCGCCCTCGCCGAAGAGGCTCGGGAGCTGCTCGGCGAGCTGGGCGAGAGCATCGACCAGGGAGCCCGCGGGCCTGCGCCCGAGGCCAAGAAAGCTCCGCCGCCCAAGGCCGGAAAGCCTCGGCGATGAGGTCGCCGAGCGCACCGCCGCGGCCTCTTGGTCTCCTGCCTTCAGAGGTGGCCATCTTCGAGGCCTTCGTGGTGCCCAGGTACATGGCCCTCTTTGGCGAGCCACTGCTCGACCAATTGGCCTTGGGGGGAGATGCGCAGGTGCTTCATTTGCACTGCCGCACGGGCTACCCCGATCGAGAAATGTTGTCCTTGCTGTCGGATGCTCATCTCTACGGCTGCGACAGCTCCGTGGCGGCGCTCGAGCTCGCGCGGACCAAGGCGGTGCTTAAGGCTGGCTCCAAGGCCGAGTACCGCCCCTTCGATGGCTACCCGCTGCAATACCCCGATGGCGCTTTCTCGCACGCCATCACGCTGCATCCGCTGGCGGCCCCCGAAGAGCGCAAACGCCTGCTGGGCGAGCTCGCGCGGGTGCTTGCGCCGCGCGGACAGCTGCTCTTGGCGATGCCCACGCGTGGATCATTCCAAGAAGTCGCAGACCTCATTCGTGAGTACGCCCTCAAAGAAGAGTCCGGCGAGGTACAAGACGCGGTCGAAGCGGCGGTGCTGGTGCGGCCCACCGTCGAAGAGCTTACGCAAGAGGTCGAGGCTGCGGGGTTCAACTTCGTCGAAATCGAGGTGAAGACCCGGACCCTGAAGTTCCAGAGCGGCCGCGACTTTTTCGAAGACCCCATCACGCGGCTCATGCTGGTGCCGGAGTTCCGGCTCAACCTTGCACTGCGCGACGTCGACGCCGTGTTCGCCTACGTGCGCGATGCCGCCGACAAGTACTTCAGCCGCAGTACCTTCGACCTAACGGTGAACGTGACCTCCCTGAGCGCACGCCGCGCCGGCTAAGGTCAGCGTTCCCAAGCGTTGCTCTCATGTCGCTTGCCGGCTCCGAACGCGGCAGTCGGCGCGGGGCGCATAGAGCCCCGGGGCACACCGAAGCGCCCCCCGGGTGATGTCCGGCTTGCGGTATGTCGAGCCTCGGGTGCCGAGCCCGGGGTGCCGAGCCCGGGGGGCCGAGCCCGGGGTGCCGAGCCCGGGGTGCCGAGCCCGGGGTGCCGAGCCTGGGGTGCCGAGCCTGGGGTGCCGAGCCCGGGGTGCCGAGCCTGGAGGCGCGTCAGCGGCAGAAGCCGTCGATGCACACGAGGCCGCTGGCGCAGGCCTTCTCGGGCCCACAGTCGGTGCCGAAGCTCGTCTCGGAGCCACAGATGTTGTAGCTCTTGCCGTTGCTGGCGACCGGCTTGCACTTGTTGAACTTGTCGCTGGTCTTGCAGGCGTCGGCGGCATTGGGGTCGCAGCCGATGTAGCAGCTGTGCCGCAAGCACACGCTGCCCGCGGAGCAGGCGCCTTGCTCGCCCTCTTTGTCGCAGACGAACACGGGTTTCTCGTCGGGGACGCAGCCGCCGCCCACGCAGATGAGACCCTGCGTGCATGTGTCGCCGGCGCCACACGGGGCGACGCAGTGCTCATCGACACAAAGGTTGCCGCCAGTGCACTGCGCGTCGCTCTTGCAGGGTGAGGGATTGCCCGTGCAGACGCCTTTGCCGAGATCGCAAGACAGGCCCGTGGGGCACGCCTTGGTGCTGCTGCAAGACGGCGTGCAAGAGCCCTCGACACATTCGAGACCCGCGCCGCACTGCGTAGAGTCGAGGCATTGGTCGGCCGGCGCAACGCAGCTGCCGCTCAGGCACTTGGCCCCCGGGGTCTTGGCGTTGCACTCCGCATCGCCGGAGCAGATGGCGGGGGTGGTGTTGCCGCCACGGGGGGTGCAGGTGGCCTTGCCGCCGGAGAGCAAACAGACGTAGGCGCTGGGGCAGCCAGAGGTTGCGCAGTCGCCAACGTGGCACTTGTTGTCGGCGCCGCAGACGGAACCCGAGGGGCAGTCTTCGGGCTTGGCGCAGCTTTGCGACGTGGGCACCGGCGTGGTGGGGATGGGGGTCACGCCGCCGGTCTTGGCGTAGCACCTACGGTCTGACGCACACTCGAACGATGCGGGGCAGTCGGAGGTGGACGAGCAATAGAAGGGGTCGCACTGGCTTGTGTAGCTGTCGGTGGGGCAGCTGTAGCAAGCATCCGAACTGCAGACCCGGTAGTCGTTGCCCGGGTAGATGGGGCAGCCGGCGAGCACTGCGGTGGTGAGCCCAGCAGTTACGAAGCCAATGATCCTTCTCATGTTTCTTGCTGCTCTCCGGGAGGTTCTTACGTCGGGCGGCCGGGCTTTGCCCCGGGGTCGCCGGCATAGGGCCAGTGCCTCCACTATAAGCAACCCCCGTGCCCTGGTCATGCTCGCAGGTATTGCTGCCGAAATTTGGGGTTTCCGGTGCCGGGGAGGGGCCTACCGTAGCTATCTGTTCACAGTGGCTGTGGAGCTGGCGTCAGGGGCGGGGAGTTTGGTCCCGGCTGGATCCATTGTGATAGCGTCTTGTCCCTACGCGCATGGAGGTTCAGTGCGAGCGCTGCAAAACCGACTACGAGTTTGACGATGCGCTCGTCAGCGGGCGCGGCACGACCGTCAAGTGCACCAATTGTGGGCATCAGTTCAAGATTCGTCGCGATGACGGCGCCGAAGACCGCTGGGTCATTCAGCTGGCCAGCGGCGAAGAGGCCGCGTTCGCGTCGCTGCGCGAGCTGCAGAAGGCCATCCTGTCCGGTCGCGTGCGTCGGACGGATCGCCTTGTCCGCGGCGAGGCGCGCCGCGAACTGTCAACCATCGCCGAGCTAGGCCCCTTCTTCCAGAGTTCGGCCCCACCGCCCCCCGATGACGCCCCGCCCACGGAGCGCAACAAGCAGGCATCCAAGCCTCCGGTGCCCCCCGGTGCGTCGCAGCCTCCTCTTGCGCCGCCGCAACGAAACCGCGCGGTCACCCGGCACGACTTCTTGCCGCCGGTGTCCACGTCCACACCGCCGCCGCCTCCCGCAGCGCCGGTCTCCGCCGCCCCACCGGCACCGCCGCCGGTGAGCGCGCCGCCCTCGGTGCCCCCGCCGGCGTCCAAACGCCCGTCCATTCGGCCAGTCCCCGTCGCCACACCCCGCACGCCTGCGCCGCCGCCCATTCGCTCCACCCCGCCGCCGCTCCCCGACGCCATCCCACCCGACTCCCGACGTTCGACGTTGCCCGAGTTCGTCGTGCCGCCGCGGTCCGCGGCGCCGCCGTCCACCATGCCACAGTCGGCGGAGGCGCGACCCTCCGCCGTGGACGACGAACCCGAGCCGTCCACCAACCGCATGACGAATGCCGCCTCGGAACCTCCGCAGTCGGCGCATCGGCCCCCAAGCGTGGCTCCACCTGCTCGTCGCGTACGAACGTTGGAGACGTCGACGCCCCTGCCTCCGGTGCGGTACGAGGTGCCGAGCGCCGACTTCCCCGCGGCCGGGATGCCCGACTCGGAGTTCGACGTGCCGCCCATGTCCCGGGGCAGGCGACCCGTGGGCGGCATGGTGGTCGCAGGCGTCGTCGCTGCCTGCGTGCTCGTCATGGGCGGGTTCTGGTTCAAGAACAGCATGCAAAGTACATCGAGCACGTCGCGGGTGGACCCGCGGGTTGCCGAATTGCTCGCTGCCGGCGACAAGGCCTTGCAAGAGGGAAACCTCGAGGTGGCCAAAGAGAGCTTCGACAAGGCGACGGCGCTGGCGGAGAAAGAGCCAAAGCTGCTGCTGTCCGTCGCCCGCCTCGCCTCCAGTCGCGCCGATGTCCAATGGCTTCGCATGCGGCTTCTGTCTCCCGATGCGGCCGACGATGCTCGGCTCACGCGCGAGAGCCTCGCCGAGCTGTCGCTCAAGGCCCGCAAAGCCGCCGATGACGCCATCGCCGTGGCTCCGGACGACCCGGGCGCGCTGCGCGCCAAGATCGACGCGTTGCGCATCGCCGGGGAGCGAGAGCAGGCGCGGGCCTTCGTGGCCAAGATCATCGGCGCCGCCCAGCAGCCCGAAACGGCCTATGTGCTCGCGGTACTGGACTTGGCGGAACCTGAGCCGTTGTGGCAGTCCGTCGTGGAACGCCTGCGGACCGCCGCGGCGTCCGATGGCGGCGGAGGTCGCGCCCGGGCCATGCTGGTCTATGCGCTGGCGCGTTCGGGTGATCCGGCGCAGGCCCGACAAGAGCTCGAGCGCTTGGCCGCGTTGCCGAGGCCACACCCACTCCTTGGCCTCCTACGATCGTTCGTCGACCACGCGCCCGGACGTCCCAAGCTCCTCCAAGATGGGGGCGTCTCGCCTGACACGCTCAAAGACGTTCACGTGGGCGTTGGAGGCGTACGGATCACCGACCCACGGCTATTGATATCCCAAGCCGAGGCGGCCAAGCAGCGGGGCGACTTCGACAAGGCGCGGGCGTTGTTCGCGCAGGCCCTCGACAAGAATCCGCAAGACTCCGAGGCCCTCAACGGCCTGGCCGAAATCGCCTACGCCAGCCGAGACCTTCCCGCGGCCCGGGCGGCCTACAAACGGGTGCTCGGCACCAACGGCGGATACCTCCCGGCGCTCGTGGGCGCAGCCGACGTCGAGTGGGAGTCCGGCGACCGCGCCACGGCATCTCGCATGTACAAGGACATCGCCGACCGCTTCCCCGAGAGCGCGTATCCGGCACGCGTGAAGCAGCGCGTCGACGCACCATCGCCTCCGAGCGCGCCGGCGGCAACGTCGGCCACAGCTGCGCCCGCGGACCCGCCCAAGCCCGCGGACCCGCCCAAGCCCGCGGACCCGCCCAAGCCCGCGGACCCGCCCAAGCCCGCGCCGGAGGCGCCATGACCCTTGTGCGCCGCCGCGCCGTAGCGCTCTTGGCGGTCCTCGCCCTCGGCGCGGGCTGCAAAGGGCGTCCTTCGGACCCTCAGGCCTCCGGGTCGAGCGTCCCCAAGCACAAAGGGCCGTCCATTGCCGTCATCGACTTGCGCGCCGGTGCGCCCGAGGCCGAGGTGCCGCGACTTTTGGGCGGAGGCCGCAAGCGGTCCTTCGACGAACTCTTGGAGTCCATCTCCGACATCCCGAAGGACAAAGACCAAAAAGGCGTCCTCGTACGCTTCGGAGGCGCCACGCTCGGCATGGCGCGGGCCCAAGAGCTTGGCGCCCGGCTGGCCGAGCTGCGGCAGAAGACCGTGGTCTACTGCCACGCCGACGGACTCAACAACGCCATGTACATGGTGGCCGCCCGGGCGTGTTCCAAGATCTATCTGTCGCCCGCCGGCGAGCTCGACACCATCGGACTCGCTGCGCAGGTCATGTACTTCCGCAAACTTCTGGCCGACGAGCTCCGCCTCGACATCGACATTTTGCAGGTCGGAAAGTTCAAGGGCGCCGAAGAGCCTCTCACGCGCGATGGCCCAAGCCCCGAGGCGCGAGCCTCGCTCGAGGCCGTCCTGCGCGACCTTCGCGATGCTTGGCTCTCGGACGTCAAGGCGGGCAGGGCGCAGGCCATCGATGCCGTCGAAGACGGCCCCTTCGGCCCCAAGAAAGCCAAAGAGCGCGGCCTCATCGATGCTGTGGGGTACGCCGACGATGCCATGGCGCAGATCAAGGCCGACCAGAAGGCCGAGCGCGAGGAAGTGTTCTTTGGTGCCGGCGCAACGGATGGCAAGCCGGATGACATGGGTGAGCTGTTGCGGGTGTTGGCCCAAGACACCGATGGCGCAGGCCCCATTGCCCTCGTGCGCGCCAGCGGCAGCATTGCCATGGCCGGCGGCTCCGGCGTCTTTGGGGGCCGCGGAGGCATTACCGAAAAGGAGTACAGCCGGCTCTTCGAAAAACTGTCCAAGGACGATGACGTCAAGGCAGTTGTATTGCGCATCGATTCGCCCGGCGGCAGTGCCCTCGCCAGTGACTTGATGTGGCAAAAGCTCATGAAGATCCGCGCCAAGAAGCCCCTGGTGGTGAGCGTGGGCGACATGGCCGCAAGCGGCGGCTACTACTTGGCGTCGACGGCCAACGTGATCTACGCCGAACCCACGTCGATTCTCGGGTCCATCGGTGTTGTGGGCGGCAAGATCGGCATGGGCACGGCCCTCGGCCGCGTCGGCATCCACGTCGAGACCTTTGCCGCGAGCCCAAAGCCCGGCGCGGCCAACCGCGCCGCGTACATGTCCTTCGTGACCCCCTGGGACGAGCCCACCAAGCAAAGGGTGTACGAGAGCATGGCGTCGATCTACGAGCTGTTCTTGGAGCGCGTGGCCGAGGGTCGCAAGACCTCGCCCGACAAGATCGCTCCGCACGCCGAGGGACGCATCTTCGGCGGCGTCGAGTCCAAGCGTCGGGGGCTCGTCGACGAAATCGGCGGCCTGGGGGACGCCATCAAGCGTGCCCGAGAGCTTGCCAAGTTGCCCGAGGACGCGCGGGTGGTGGCCGTTCGCCGCAAGCCCAAGTTCCTGGAGGGCCTCGAGGGCGGCGGCGACGAGACCGAAGAACGCGCGGCGGCGGGGGCTGTGCGGGCGGCCGCCGGAGCACCGTCACTTACCGAAGTGCTCGAGGAGCAGGCGCCGGACATCGCGCCGTTCGTCTCGAGCCTGGCGCCGCTTGCAAGCGGCGAGCGCGCACTTGCTTGCGTGCCTTTTGTGCTTCGGGTGCGCTGAACGACCTTGCGCGAGGGCCCGGTGCTTTGGAGGGCGCCGCCGATGCGCGACGGTGCCGCCTGCCACGGGGACAGAGATCGCCATGCGCCCGTCCGAAAACGAGCGCATGGGCGGCGGTCGACGGGTAGACTGGCAAGCGCATGGAACCTGGTGAGCCGTCCCGGCGCACGCTGCCCCCACCGGACCTTCGGCGTCCTGCGCCTCCGCGTGTGGTGCCGGCGGAGCCATTGCCGCGTTTCGCAGGCCGTGTGGCCCAAGAAGCGTCCCTTTGGGCGCGCATCGACGCGGCGCAGGCCACTGGCGATACGGCGGCCGAGTGGCACGCAAGCCGCACCCTGGCCCTGCTGCTGGTCGAGCGCGGGCGCGAGCTCGACCAGGCCCTCGACGTTGCGCAACGAGCGCTCGAACTCGGCGAAGACCTCGAGCTTCGAGCCGCCGTTGCCCAGATCCTCGAGGGCACCGGACAACACGCCCGCGCCGCCGCGGAGCTCGAACATCTCGCGCAGGTCGAAGGTGACCGAACCCGTTCGGCGCAGGTCCTCCTTCGCGCGGGCGTGCTATTCGCGCGTGCCGGCGATGCCGATGGTGGTCGTCGCTGCTTCGTGGCCGCCGCGGCGCTCGACCCACAAGACGCCTTGGCGCTGGAGCTCGCAGCGTCGCTGTCGTACTGGGCGCCCAACGCCGTTTCGCGCATCGAAGCCGCCGCGCACTGCGTCGAGGCGGCAGAGCGCCGCGCCGCCTGCGGCGCTCAGGTCGGCGAGCGCGAAGATCTGTTGCGGGCCTTCGAACTCGACCCCACGAGCTCTGCGGCGGCCCGGGCGCTGGCCGCCGAACTGTCGCGTCGCAACCTGACCGATCTGCGGGATGAGGTGTGGCGTTTGCACGCCCAGGCGTTGGCCCAAGGCGGCACCGCGCAAGACTTGGTGGCCCTCGTGCACGAGCGTCGGGCTCGCGACGCCGTCGCGGCCGGCGAGTTCGGCCGGGCACTCGCCGCGGCCATCGACGGCATGCAAGATGCGGAGCTTCTGGGCGCCCGCGCCGATGCCTTCGACGACCTCTTGCTTCGTGCGGAGTGGCACGAAGCGCTCGCCGCGCGCCTATTGGTGCGGGCGCACCGCGTGCCCAAAGAACACGGGGCGCGGTTGTTCCGCCAGCTCGGCAGCTTGCTCTCGGGGACGCTCTCGCGACCAGCGGAGGCGCTCGATGCGCTGGGGGGCGCATTGCTGCTCGATCCATCCGAGGACAACGCCAGGGCCATCGTCGAGTTTGCCGTGCCTCGGGGGCTCGGCGACGCCGCCCGGGATCTGCTCCTCGAGGTGCTCCGGGAAGAGCCCGAGGCGGCCCCGGCGCTCGTGGGCCCCATGGGCACCTTGGCCGAGCAACTGAAGGACCAGGCGTTGCGAGCGTTTGCCGGTGCCTGCGCCAGTGAGCTCGACCCCAACGATGACGCCGCCCGGGCGGCCACGCTGGAGCACGACGCCATTCGTGCGTCCGTCGAAGAAGAAGCCGAGCTCATCCGGCAGAGTCTTGGCGTCACATCGCCGGGCGACGCGCGTACGGACTTGCTCCGCTCCCTCGGAGAAACGCTTGGACGCACCCCGCTTGCGGACGCCGAACGTCTGGGGGTTCTCGAGCAGGTGCTCGAGGCACGGCCCGAAGACCACGAGACGCTCCGCGAAGCCATTCGCGTGGCCCGACGTGCCGGCCGTCGCGATGCCGTTGCCCGGCTGGTGGCGGCGCACCCCGCAGCCCTCGGCGCCGAGAGCCTGCGACAAGCACTTCGTCGCGCTGACTGGAGCCTCGCGCTGTCGTTGCTCCCGGCGGCCTCGAGCGAGGTGTCCGGCGAGCCGTTGCGATGGATCCTTGCCGCGGCCAGTGCCGATGGCCTGCAGCGCGCCCGGGCCCTTGGCGCCTGTGCGCCCAAAGCGCCGCCGTCATGCCGTGCCGTCGTCGGTGCGGCCGCCGCCGCTGCGCTCATTGCCCTGGGTGCTCTGTCCGAGGCCCGGGTCGTCGCCGAGCGCGCTTGCCACGCAGACCCTCGCTGCGCCAGCGCTGTCGTCTGCTTGGCCGAGGCCTGCGCCGATCAACGCGATCGCACGGCGGCCTCGGTCACCGAGCGCGCCATCGCGTTGTCGCTACCGCGGGGCGCCCTTGCGGCCCGGCTGGCCGATATCCTCGAAGAGCTTGGCGAGCTGCCGCAGTCCGTCGGCTGGACGCAGCGTTGGGTGGCGTTGCGCCCGGGCGATGCGCTGGCGGTGCGCGCCCTGCTCGCGCGGGTGGTCCGGAGCGGTGACGAGGGGCGCCTGCTCGACACGGCATCGTGGGCGCTTTCGCAGCCACAGCCTCTGGCGCAGCTCATCGAGTGGGCGACCACCATTGCCAAGGCCCTCGCAGACCTTGGCGCCGAACGGGCTGCGGTGTTTGGCCGAAGGGTGCTCGACCTCACGGGCCCGGTGCCCGAGTTGCAAGAGCCGCTGCACCTGCTCGCGCGCACCGCCGGAGACCCCGCGTTTCCGCGCATCTGGCTCGACCGGACCCTCGCCGCCGACCCTGCGGGGGTCAGTGCGACCACGTTCTTGCAAGCCGCGGAGCTCTGCCGCGCCGAAGGTGATGACGAAGGGGAGTTGCGTGCGCTGCTCCGCGCATTGCGCGAGGGCGCGCCGGCGCCGGCCGTGCGCGCCAACTTCGACCGTTTGGCCTCGGCACGCGTGAGCGCCGACGCGGAACTCATTCGCCTCGAGGCGGGCGTGCTGTTGCACCTCAAAGACCACGCCGAGGCCCGGGCCCGAGCATTGCGGTCTTATGGCGCCGCGCTGTGGGGCCTCGCCGACGCTCGGCAGCGCGCCATGGGGGCTTGGCTGACGGCCGCGCACCTGCTGCCCACGCGAGGCTACGCCACCCTCCGCAGCGACCTCGAGTCGCTGCTGGGGCCGCAGGGGGCACTCGACGAACTGCGGACCTTGGTGGCCACCTCCTCGGATCGACGTCGCGCCGGCGCCCTTGCGGGTGAGGCTGCCAAGCTGGCCATCGCCGCCAGCGAGCACGAGAGTGCCCTCGAGTTCGCCAAGGCGGCGCTCGAACTCGACTCCGAGCGCACCGAAGCCCTGGTGGTGGCCGAGCAGGTCATGGTCACCCTTGAACGCCTCGAGGGGTTGAGTGATGTGTACACGCAAGTGGCCGAGCGCGCCCGCGGCCGCTTTGGATCACGCGCCGCGCACTTCCGCGCCGCGCGGTTCTTCGAGGAGCGTGGGCGCGCAGACCTGGCTGTCAAACATGCCTGCGCCGCCTTCGTGGCGGTGCCCACGGAGGGCAATACCCTGAAGGTGCTGGGGCGCATCGCCACCCGCGCAGGCCAACAAGAAGTCGCCGCCCGGGCGGTCGAACAAGTAGCCGATCACGCCAAAAAAGGCGCCCGTGCGGGCTGGCTCCTCCGTGCCGCCATGATGGCGCCGGACCATGGCCTGTCGGGCCTCTCGCTGCGGGCGGACCTCTTGCTGCGCGCCCTTGGGGCGGCCCCGGGGCCGGCCATCATCGGGATGCTGCGAGACACTCTTTCGGCCCTGATGACCATCGCCCCAGAGCGTGCAGCGCAGGAGTCCGAGCGTCTGTTCGCCGTCAGTCAAGAGATCCGCAAGCGCATGGAGGGTCCCGACGGCGCCCGCGTCGGTATCGCCATCACGGACATCAACGTGTCCGTGTTCAAGGACCTGGATCGCGCATTGGCGTCCCTGATCTTGGCGCTCTCTGCCGACGCTGACGTCGACGAGTACGCGTCGCTGTTGCCGCAGGCGGCAGCGCTGCGCGAGGCCCCGGATCGCACGCCGCTCCTTCGCATCGTCGAACTCATCGAGCAGCCGTACGCCAACTTCGGCGCCCCGGCGCTCACGCTCATTGCCGCGCTACTCGATGGCGTCGAGCCCGCCGGCGCCGCCCTTGCGCGGGCCATGCTCGCCGAGAAGGAGCCGGACGACGCATCGTTCCTGGTGCAGGCCTTGGCTGCGACGCACGAACACCGGCAGCATCGCGGGCGCCTGGCCAAGAAGTTCCCTGCGGCGCAGATGCTCTCGGCGCTCAAGAGCCGCGCCGCCGACGAGGCGCCAATGGTGGTGGCCAAGGCGGCCAAGACCGCGCTGTCCATTGTACCTCCCGCGTCACGCGGCGAGTTCGAGGGGGTCCTCGAAACGCTCGGTGAGCCTCCGGTCACCTCGGTGCCCAAAGAGCTCTTCGATCGCCTGTCCGGGCCCGATTCCCGGGCAGCGTTCGCGGAGCTCGACGACCACCTCCGGTCGGACCCGAATGCGGCGCTGGTGTTGCCCTCGCTCAGCCGCAGCGCATTGTCGCCGGTGCGCGAGCAATCGCTGCTGCGCCTTGGGCGCTCCCGCGAAGAGGTTGGTGACTTGGAGGGGGCCGAGCGAGCCTACCGACAACTGCTCGAGGCTCCCGGCGAGCTGCAAGAAGAAGCGAGCGTTGGGCTCGAGCAAGTCCTATCCAAGCGCGGGGCTTACGGCGAACTGTCGGCCTTCCTGGCCACGCGGGTGCAACAGGGCGGACAGCAGCCGGACGTCGACGTCGAGATGCTCCGGGCCCTTCGCCTGCGCCGGGCGGTCCTTCTCGAGCAGCGCTTGGGCGACGTCGATGGCGCTGTGGCAGAGCTCGAGGCCATTCTGTCGTCGGCGCCCTACCACGAGGCTTCCCTGCGCTACCTCGCGGACCTCTTCGAACGAACGGGCAAGCCTGACCTTGCCGCAGAGCATCTGCGGCGCATTCTCATGGCCTCACCCGGCGACGACATGTCGCGGCAGGCCTTGTTGGTGCGCATCGCACGCTGCGCATTTTTGGCGGGCGACGTGCCTGCGGCAACCCAACACCTGCGCGATGCCCGGGAGCTTGGCACCGCCACCGTCGAAGCCGCAGAGCTTCGCGTGGAGCTCGCCCGGCAGGGGGGCGATGCCGTCGAGCTGGCGAAGTCCCTCGAAGAGCTGGCGCTTTCTGGGGCTCACGACGAGAGCGTGCAGGCGGAGTTCTTGGTCGAGGCAGCGCAACATGCCGCGCGCGCGCAGGACACCGATGGCGCGATTCGTCTGGCGCGGTTGGCTGCACGATTTGCTCCGACGTTACCGGCCGCGCAGCTGTTCGCTCGTGGGCTCGAGTATCGTTTACGCGGCGCGGGCAAGGTGGACGACGCCAAGGCAGCGCTTGTGGGGCTCGAGGGGCTTGGCACAGAGCTCGAGCCCGAAGACGCGGCGTTGCGCGCATTTCTCATGGCCGAGGCGCTGGACGTGCTCGGCGACGCTGCCCGCGCCAGGGCCGTGCTCGAAGAGGCACGGGAGTCCGGCGCACAAGATCAGCCGCTCGTCGCCGTGGGGTTGGCCGAGCGCATGGTGCGCGTGGGACAGTTCGCCGAGGCGCTGCCCATGTACGAGCAGGCCTTGGGTGGCAACCTGTTGGGCCTGCGCAAAGTGGGCGGAGTGGCCATGGCGGCGGCAGATGCCGCACGGCGTTCCGGCCGGGTGGGAGCCGCCAACGCTTGGCTCAACGAAGCTGCCAAAACGGCGGAGTTTCGTCTTGTGGCGCTCCGCACCCGTGCGCACATCGCGGCCACCGGTGGCGACATCGCCCTGGCCCACAGCATCCTTGCGTCTCTGTCCGAAGGCCTCGAGGGCGACGAACGGGCCCAGGTTCTCGCGCAGTTGGCCCGTATCCTCATGGCCCAGACCGACGCGGATGTACGCAACAACGGACGGGAGGTCTTTGTCGAGGCCCTCGAGAACGCACTCCCCGATGGATTGCTCCGCGCGCAGCTCCAGCAGGAGTACGAGCGCCGGGCCCTTGCGTCCATTCCCCCGCGAACGGAGGCCGCGGCGGTGGGCTTCGTATCGGACCCGCCGAAGTCCCCGAGCGCCGAAGCGCGCCCGTCGCCGGTGCCAGCCTCCCGTGCAGAGCGCTCCCTTGCATTGTTGCGCTCGGCCAAAGAGGCGGTCGACCTCGGCGATGTGAGCACCGCCGAGGACCACTTGTGGCGGGCGTCGGACGACGGTTCCGTCGCTGCTTGCGATTTGCTCGGCGACCTTCTCGAGAAGGCCGAGGACCGTTCACAAGACGTCGTACGTGCCCGTCGTCGGGCCCTCGACTTGGTGCCAGGCGATGTCTCGCGCCTCGAAGCGCTGGTGCGCGCCGCGCGCCTCGACAACAACGAGCGCTACGCCCGGGCGGTGGAGCACGTGCTCTCCGCGTTTGGTGGTCGCATGGCGGCGGTCCCGGCACCTCCGCTCAACGTGCAGCCCGAGCAGCCGGGTTTCTTGCACCTCTTGCAGCGCCATTCCCGGGAGCCCATGGGGAGCGCGCTCGGTCTCGTGTGGGAGGGAGCCCAGAGTCTCCTCGCGCGCAAGACCATGCAGTATGCAGTCAACGGCTTGGAGCGGGTGGTTCCTGGGCCGGCGACCCCCACGGGACTACTTTACGAGGCCATCCTGCGCGTGCTCGACGTGCCGAAGGTGCCCCTCTACGTCAAGCGCGCGACCGGGCCCCTGACGTTCAACGTCGCGCTGCTCTCCCCGCCCAACGTCGTCATTCACGGCGATGCGAGCCGACCGGGGCCAGGTCTTGCATACGCCGTGGGTCAGGCGCTCTCTGCCACCATGAACGAGAACGTGTTGCTGTTCGGCTTGGGCGACGACGACGCCCGGGTCATGCTGCAAGCCGTGTTGTCGGCATTCGGACCAACGGAGAGCCCGGCCGCCGTCGACCGTGACACCGGTCCGCTCGCCGAGGCCTTGTGGCAGACCATCCCGGGCACCCTGCAGAAGCGACTGAAAGACCTGCTGGCCACCGCAGAGGTCACCGAGCGCTCGCTTGTGGTGGAGCGCGCCAAGC
>JBIKNA010000715.1:0-2554 GCA_044358965.1 Polyangiaceae bacterium | reverse complement strand
TGGGGGCGAAGGCGCCCCATTGGCAAGCCGTGGCAACTCGAGCCGGGTGGTGCGGACGCCCATTTCGCCAACATCGCAGCGTCGCTGCAAGCCGTCACCGAGAGCATCTTGCTTTCCTTGGCCCGCCGCGCCAAAGACCAGAGTGGCGAGACAGACCTCTGCCTGGCCGGTGGTGTCGCACTCAACGCCGTGGCCAACGCACGTTTGGCCCAAGACGGTCCGGGCGGCGTGTTCGTGCAACCGGCAGCGGGCGATGCCGGCGGCGCGGTGGGCGCGGCCATTCTTGGCGCGCTGGAGCTCGGCGACAGGCGCCCGGCCCCGCTCGCGTCTTGCGCCCTTGGAACCGCCGTGGCCAACGACGAGGTGCGCGCGCTGGCCGGGGCCCTCGGCATGCCCTGCACCCAGGTGCAAAGCCCCGTCGAAGCCACCGTGGAGGCGCTGCTCGAAGGGCAAGTCGTCGCCGTGGTGCAGGGCCGCTTCGAGTGGGGGCCTCGGGCCCTTGGGCAGCGGTCTATCCTTGCCTTGCCGGGCAACCCTCTCGTCCGTGAGCGCATCAACCGGGTCATCAAAAAACGCGAGCCCTTTCGACCCTTCGCGCCCGCCGTGTTGGCCGAAGCCGCGGCAGCTTACTTCGACCATGCGCCCAGTCTCATGACGCCCTTCATGACCACGGTGTGCACCGTGAAGCCCAGCGCCCGCGATGCCCTCGGTGCGGTCACCCACGTCGACGGTACCGCGCGGGTTCAGACGGTGACGCCCGAAAGCGCGCCGTTTCTGCGCGCAGTGCTTTCGGAACTCGAGCAGAGGGGCGCCCCGCCGGTATTGCTCAATACGTCCCTCAATGGCCCCGGCGAACCCATCGTGGCGCGCTGCACCGATGCCCTGGGATTTGTTGCCGCGCACCCCATCGATGTCATGATCATCGGCGAGCACAGGCTCACGAGGACGAGCGAATGAGCGTTTCGGTATGGGCGCGTCTTGCGTCGAGAGCACGAACCGTGCGGGGCTTGCTGCAACACTTTGCCAAGCGCGAGCGCCTGTTCTTGGCGCCCCTGCTCGTGGTCTTGCTGCTGGCTTCCCTGCTGCTGCTGGCCACAGGCGGCCTCAGCTACGTCGCACCATTCGTGTACGCGCTCTTCTAGCCCGCGTTGGGGCCACGCGCAGGCGAGCTTAGTTCCGGCAGCCTTCCATCTCGCCATCGTTGCTGGCGATGTGCTCTTTGCACGCCTTCAGGTAGTCCGAGACCATTTTCTTGGTCGGCAGGTAACACGTGCCGTCTTTGCCCGCCGCGCTGATCCACTTGGATAGCCCCGTGCGCCACGCCCACAGCTTGGCCTGAGACGCGTCTCCGAAGGCCTCGGGCTTCGAGTAGTCGTCCACCCAGTTGTAGAAGCCACCGCCCCACTTGCTGTACTCACTGCGGAAGCTCGACAGCTCTTCCGGCGGGTCTTTCATGATGGCCTCGAAACGCGCCACCGCTGCCCACATGCAACGCTTGCCGTACTCGGTGCCGTTGTCCCAGCTGTGGTCTGCATTGACGCCACCGGGCCACTTCTGGAACCAGTCGACGCCATAGAGCGATGCTTTGTCGGTGCGCGCGCCGGAGCTTGGGCTCCGCACGGGAGCCTTGACCCGCGACGACATGGTCACCTTGGTCTCGTCCACATTGGCCACGGCGCGACGGATGCTGGCGATGCGCCGGTCGTCGCGTTGGTCTTGGGTCAAGGCGCTCTCGTCCCCGCCCAGCTCGTCGTCGAGTTCAGAATCGTCCGCGCTTTGCGCAGAGCAACCGGCGACGACAGCCAAAGCGACCAGGGCGAAGGGGAGCGAGCGGTTCATGGACGACCACTGCTGCACACATCGCGCCAATCACCCCACATGTGTGCCTTTCGTAATATCAAAGTGTTACGACATTACTCGGCACGCAAACGGTGCACCGCTGGTGGAACTTTGATCCAGCGGCGCAGGCCTGGCGCGCTGCGTGCGCAGGCCTTTGCCTGGCCGCCGTCGGCCGTTCGATGCCGTGGACGTGTGGCCCCTTAGGCCGGTTTGTGCGCCAGGCGTTTCTTGGTGCCGTCGGCCAGCTGAACCTCGACCCAACCCTCGGCCGCGGCCACGGCAACCACCTCGCCAAACTTCTTGTGCGAGATGCGCTGCCCCACCTTGAACGTGGAGTCGGGCGAGTAGGGCGCCGGGGGCAGTTCGGCCGGATCGGGCTCTTTGCTGGTGACGACCGGTGCCTCGACGGGCAGAAGCTCGGCCCGCAGCACATCGAGGATGGCCCGCCGCTGCGCGGGCCCCAAGTGGTACTCGCCCATCAGCGCAATGCGCGAGAGCAGCTCTTCTTCGATGTTGGCCAAACACTCGTGCAGACCGGCGGTCTCGTCGGGGGTGAGCGACCACGCCAGATGCCGCGCTGCCTGGGGCACCCGGTGGCCGTCGCCAAAGGTTTCGTTTTTCGCCGCGGTGCAGGCCTTGGCTGCTGCTTTGGCGTCGGCTTGGGCTTCGGGCGAATGCTCCCGTAGCCAACGTTCAGCCGCTTCGATGGCCTTCT
>JBIKNA010000302.1:0-8848 GCA_044358965.1 Polyangiaceae bacterium | reverse complement strand
GCCTCGTAGGCCCGAAACGCCCGGGCCTTGACCGAAGACTCGGTGGTGCCGAGCACTTGCGCGGCGTCGGCCACGGAGAGTCCCTCGAAACGCAACAGAACGAAGGCCTCGCGCTGCGCCAAGGGCCAGCTCGCAAGGGTGTCTTTGACGACGGCCAGGGTGTCCCGGGCAAGGGCAACGGCGTCCGGACGCCGTGCTGCCGCGTCCGCGTGATGGTCCATGCCGTCTTCTTCGCTGACGACCACGGACCGCACCTTGCGCTGCCGCTGGTGGTCCAAGAACACGTTGCGCGCGAGCGTGTACATCCACGGCATGGCAGCAGCGCCTTCGGCAAAGGCACCTCGCGAACGGTGCATGCGAAGGAACACCTCTTGGCCCAGTTCGTCGGCCAAGCTGCTGCTACCCGTCAATCGCATCAAGAATCCGCGAAGCCTTGGCGCGAGCAGCGCATACAGCTCCGCGAACGCCGCATCGTCGCCAAGTGCGTAGCGGTTCATGAGCGCGTCGATGGCACCCTCGCCCTCGCGAGACGCCCGGGTGGCGGATACGGCGACGGGACTCTTGGGTTCGCTCGACACGGGGACCAACGGAGCCCGGGAGCCTACAGTGTGCTCCGGCGCCGGCCAAGGCGACAGCCAAGGAATCCACCCGGACCCCGACGTTTTGAGCATGGAGGGCACCATTGCGACCATCTCCAAGCCCTACGCGGCTGCAGCGCACTGGACGCGCAGCCTCTGCAAACTTTCCGCCGAAAGCGGGCGCCCCGGGCCCTTACTGCTTGGTGTCGCAGGCGCTCTTGGTGAAGCAGCCAAAGTACGCATCCATGTTGGCGGGCGGAGCGTCGGCATTGCATGCCTCGGTCTGGCTCTGGCCTGCCCCCTGAAGGCACGTTTCGCACGCCGCGGAGACATCGCCGTCACCGCCGCATGCAGCGCTGCTGCCGCACTGGGAGGCACAGGTGCCAGCGCATACGCAGCCGAGCCACTTCTTGTCGTACGCCGCTTCGGCCGGGTACACGCTGTCGCAGCACGCGAAGCAGGCTTCGCCACTGGTCTCGGCGGCGCACTTGGAATCATCCACCGTCGAAGGCGCCGGCGTCGACGTGCTGGTGGGCGCGGGCTTCACCGTAGAGGAGCTCGAAGGCGCAGGCTTCACTGATGTGGCGGGCTTGTCGTCGTCCTCTGTTTCGCTTTGGTTGCTGGTGGACCTGCGCGATGACGGGCTTGTGGTGGTGGCATCGGCGGCGCAAGCCACGAGTGCGAGACCAAAGAAGAGAGCGGAGCAGCGGAGCGCAGTGGTGTTCATGAGCGGTGTACCTCGGCGTGGAGTTCGGCAAGGGGATGTGCACTTGTCGCGCCAAGGAGACACTGGGCGAAAAGGTGTCGAAATTCCTGCCGAGGTGGACGAATCCCGTAGAGCGGCACACAAGCACCGCCCAGATGATCCAACGTGGGCGCCTCAGGATCCGCCGGAAACCACAATGGATTCAACGCCATACGCGCAACGTGCGCAGGTGTGTACGTCCCGCGCCGGATGTGCGTCACTTGCTCGTTGCGGCCCCCCGCCCAAAGCGGGTCCGCGCGGGCGCTCCCCATCGCAGTCCGCGAAACCATCCGCCGCCGTCACCCGGGTGCACGGTGCGGATGATGGGAGACCCGCGGTTCCAGGGAGGCCTCGGCGTGCGGGCACGAGGCAACCATTCGACGGCGCTTCTTGCTTAGGTCCGGATGCGAGACGAACCATGGCGTCGTCGCCATCTGCGTTGTCCAACCGTTCGATGGTTCTGCTTGCTCAGGGTGCGGGGTCGACGCGAACGCGACCAGCCTCGGTGTGCACGGACACAAGCCCAAGGCCACCGGCCAGCAAGAGCACTTTGGTCTCGCGCTCGCCGGCAGGGGCCACGAGCCACTCGATCTGCGGCTGCGTCAGCCCGGCAATGAGACGCACCAGATCGGTGCCCAAGAGTCCGAACACACCGTCGTGGCCCTCTTTGATCTCGAGGCCGAGCCCCCGGCAGGTGCGCGCCACCACGCGATCCGCGCGCAACACGACGCAGGCCACCATGGCGGGGCCCTGGGAGCGTACGAGCACAATGTCTTTGGCGTGACTGTCCAACGCTTGGACAACGAGGGCGCAGGCGCGGGCGTCTGGAATCGGGGTGAGCTCGAAGCGCGCCCGGAGGGATTTCCCAATCATTGCCGCGTGTCTTTAGCGCAGCTCCATCGCGTCTGTCGCCGGTACCAGTGGATCTCAGCGCCTCGCGCTGCAGCGAACGTCAGTTATGCCGTGATACCCGAGAGATCCACAAAGCACGACGGCGCAGAAAACACGGAGTGATGCGCCGCGACGGATGTCGGCACGCGACCTGCATCGCATCGAAGCAAGATGCGAAACTCCACCTTCTCCGCCCTTTGCTTCTTTGCTTTCTCCGCCATCACCCAAGGCTGCTTCTTTGCGCCCCCGGACCGGGACGAGCCGAAGGAGAGCAACACCACCGAGGGCGTCGCCACCCAAGACCTCCTCGGGTACTTCAGCGCCCAATCCGACGGACAGACCTTGCGCGTGTACGCGCGCATCGGCAGGGCCGGAGAGGCGAGTGACTTCCTGCGCACCGGCGCTGGCGACCAGATGGTCGCCGAGATCGACGGCGTGCGCGTGCCACTGACGCTCCAGGCCTCGGGCATCGAGCAGCGCTATGTGGCCTCGGTTGCTGCGCCGGCCTCGCAGGCCAACGTCAAGATCATGCTCGAACGCAGCACAGGAACTTCGGCGCTGGGCTCCACCGCCATCGTTCCAGCGCCGTTCCAGCTCGAGGGCCCTGCGGAGCTGCCCGTCGGTGGCTTCGAGCTCAGCACGGACCTCAAGGACCTCGGCACGACCACCTCGGCGTTCGGCGTCTCGGTGACCTCGAAGGGCAGTTTGCCCGTCGAGGTGGAGGGTGCGTGCGTGGCCAACGGCCGAGAGACTTTGTACGCCAAGTTGCAGGATGGGAAGCTCAAGGTGCCAGGCGTGACCTTGGCCGCGGGCACGAGTTCCTGCGATGCGTTGGTGCGCCTGAAACTGACCACCAAGGGCTCGCTCGACCCGGCCTTTGCTCGAAGCTCCAGCTTCTTGGACGAAGCCGAGTTCGTGGCCGAGCAGACGCGCATCGTTCGCGGGACGCTGCGCAAATAGTCCGCGGCGGCCAAGGAAGGCCCCCGACGCAGAGCGCCATCGCGCTCCGGCCACAGCGTGGCGCGTCGGGGGAACTGCCACACCAGGCACCTTCGTGGGTTCTCGCCCCGCCGAAGGCGCAAAAGTAGATCGCCGGGGCGCGGCGCGCGTATCCATACACCATGGCACCGCTCAACTGGACCCACGCGCTGGCCCTTGGCACTGGGATCCTGCTGGCTTGCGCCGCAAGCCCCAGCACCCAGACCCAGGTGATCGTACCTGTGGCCCTGCCCAGTGCCACCAGCACAGCGCCGCCCCCCAAGCTGTCTGCATCGAGTGCCGAGGACCGCAGCCGCAACGAGCTTGGTGCGGCGGCCTTTGCCGGCACCTTCGACACCACCTGGGGGCGCCTCGACCTCCAAGTCGAGGGCAGCCAAATTGTGGGACAGTACACAAATCCCAGCCCCGGGCGCTTGCGCGGGAACTTCGACGGCGAGCGATTTGTCTACGAGTGGTCACAGGACGACGGCACATCGGGCCGTGGGTACTTCGAGCTCACCGGAGACAACCTCCGCGGCGCCTGGGGCGTTGGCGATGCGCTCGACAACGGAGGCGAATGGACGGGCGTACGGACCAAAATGATTCGCCATCCGCTCATACGCTAAAGCTATGGTCATGATCGTGCGGGTCCGCGGCTTGGTGCTTGGCGTTTGGATGAGCATGACGGCGTGCGGCGCCCAGGCCCCCGCGCCCCGAGGTGCCGAGGCTGTGGGTACCCCAAGGCCAGCAGCTGCGACGGCCAGCGGCAGCACACCGACGCTTCTTGGCGGCACCATCCGGCCTCCCATCGCGCACATTGGCCGCTCGGCCATGTCGAGCACCGGCAAACACCTCGCGCTCTCGCGCGCGGACGACCTCACCCTGGTCGAAGTGGATACGGGCACGCCTTTGCTCGAGGTGCCTGGGCCCGTTGGTCCGTTTGCCTTCGACGAAACGGGCAGCCACCTGATGTTCCTGCGGGGCGATGGCTCGCTTGGGCGCGCCGACATCGCCAGCCGAGAGGTCACCTCGCTTGGCCCCATGCTGACACCACAGGCGGGGAAGGCCTATTCCGACGCGACCCAGTTGTTTGTGGCCAACGGCCGCGTGGTGGTGCAAACCGGCACCGAGATCGTCAGCGCCGATACCTCGACGGGCAAGCGCTTGGCCCGCCGGCCTTTGCTGCGCGACATGGAAATCGGCTTTCCTACTGCGCTTTCGCCCTCGGGCCGTTGGATGGCCGGCTACAGCGATGTCAACGCGTACGAACTTTTGATCCTCGACGACAAACTGGGCACCGTTCGCAGCATCCCGTTCCAAAAGAGCGGCACGCTCTTCATCCACTCGCTGGCGTTCGATGGCGACGATGCCGTGATCATCACCTTCAGCGCGCTCAACGGACGCGAGGGCGGCATTGTGCGCGTGTCCATTCCCGAGGGCGCCGTGCGCGCACGTCGCGTAGGCCCCATCGCCGATACCGTCTGCGACCGACTGCAGATGCCCCCGAGCGGACCCTACTTGTTCTGTAGCCATGCGCCGCATCGCAGCGGAGCCGCACGCTTGCAGTGGCTGGCCCGCGACACCCTGGCCGTGGTGCGTACGCAAAGCTACGAAGGCCGCAGCACACTCGATGCGCCGGGACTCTATGTCGATAACGCCCAAGAACGACTCTTCGTGGGTGCGGATGCTCCCGTCGTGGCCTTGGGCAACGGCCGACCCGTGGGCAACGTGTGGTTGGGCCCCAGTCCCAGCACGTTTGCGCTGAAAGAAACCCGCGCCCTCGAGGTACGCGACGACGGTGCCCCGCGGAGCCAAGGGCCCAGGTCCACCTTCGTGGGCAACGACGAGCCGCTCAACTGCCCTGGAAGCGCGCTGCGTACAGCGCCATTTGTGTGCGCCCGCGGGGGCAAGGCCTTCGCACGCATCGACGGGTCCGTGGTGCACTATGCATTGTCGTCGCAAGCGCAGCTGCGCAGGCTCACGGCGCCCTGGGCACCGTCCGCGCTGGCCCTGCGACAAGACGGAGCACAAGTTGCGCTGCGCAACGAGGCCGGCGCCGCCATTGTCTTCGATCTCGAGTCCGGTGCCGTGGTTGGCACCGTGGCGGCACCGCGACACCCCGACGCCGACGCCAAAGGGTCCATCGCATTCCTTGGCGATGTGCTCATGATCGCGGGGCGCCCGGGGCGTCTCGTCAAGGTTCCGGGCAACGGTCGCGAAGCCACAGAGACCGTCGAGGTCCATCATGTGCCGGGTTTGGCCAGCGCAGATGCGTCACTGGCGTTCGTGGGCGACGGCTACGCATGGGGTGATGAACGCGCGCTGTCACGGGTGGGTCTGCGGGCCACGGGGCCCGGTCCCGCCGTCTCGGCGAGCCGATTGCGTCGGGCCACCCCCGCCGAGCAAGCCCAGTGGCTTGTGGCGCCCAAGCCCGCAGCACCCGCCGCAGACCTGTTTGTAGAGGCGGCGCGCTTTGCGGCTGGCGGCGGCAAGAGCGTGTACGACGAGCGCGCCGGAGACTTCCGCGTGTTCGCCTTCGAGCGTGGCACATCGCGTTTCGTTGCCTCGCCGTGGGGAGCCGAGCCACTGCCGCCGGGGACCCTGCTGGTGCGACCGCCCGCAGGCACGGCCTCCGCACGCTACGCGCTCCTGCGAGACGGCGACCACTTGTACTTCGCCTTCCAGGGGCACCGAGGCCTCGTCATCAACAAGTTCACCGACGATGAAGATCGCCTCGGGGGCGTTCGCTACGCCGTGGTGCCAGGCTTCGAGACCTGGGGGCCCTTGCCCATCATCAAGTACGCAGGCGCCTCTCGAGGGCGCGAGATCGCCCTGGTGCCCTCGGAACTGCCAAGCACGCCGCCGGGCCGCAAGCACCACAAGGTGCCCCTGCTGGCCCAAGGCACTTGGCCCGAGACGGGCCCGGTCGCCGGAGGGCAAACAGGGCACTGCAAAGTTCACTTGAGCACGGACCACCCTTCGGACATCAACACCGTCGAGTTCGACCTAGTGGCCGGGCGCATGGGCACCTTCCGCGCGTACAGCATGGCCATGGCCGATGAGTGGGGGGCTGTCCCCTTCGACTTTCCGTACGTGGGCGCGGCCATGCGTGCGGGCTCGTGGGTCAGCGTGGGCGCGCCCTACCGCGACGGCGTGAAGCGATTTCGTCTGAAGTACGACGGGCAAACGCTCTTGGTGGAAGGGCACAAAGACCGCGGCCAATGCACCTTCGAGGCCCCGGGCAAACCGTAGTCTCGGGCTGCCTGTGGGCCAGACCCCAAGCCCCGACGCCGCTTGCGCTCGCGTTGCCCCGAACCCGTTTGTTCCTTTGAACTATCGGGATGCGATGCCCGTGCAGCTTGCAAGGATCTCGAACTCCCGGGTGCCCGGCGAGGCCACGGCGTTGCCGAGCCCGCGGTCGTTGTCATCGACGACCCAGAACTGCTCGCCGGCACGGAACGTATGGCTCGACACGGAATTGGACGAAATGCTGCTGCGGGTGCCGCTACCGAACTTTGGGTCTTTGCCGTAGAACACCTTGACCGTCTTGGGGCACTTGGACCGAATGGTCACGCTCACTGGCGACTCGGTCTTGGACGCTGCGGACTCGTGCCGCGGGCTTGCGGAGTTCAGGTGCGTGGTGCTGCTGGGCGAGTGCCGCGGCGCTGGCAACCCTTGGGCCTCCTGCGACTCCTCCGGCGCTCCGCTTCCTTGGGCCTCCCGCGGCATCATCATGGGGAAACACGCGGCGGACGACAGGGCCATAAACGACAAAACGAGGGTGCTTCGCATGAGGCCTGGTACGGCACGCTGGCCGCACACCTTCCCTCACTTGTTGTGAGCTTTGGTTCTGACCCCGACATCGCCCGGCGCCCCGGTGGGCAATCCGTCGTGGTGCTTGGCAAATCAGTGTGTCGCTGAGCTGCGACGCACTTCGTATTTGCTGCTGCGCACGGGGTGTTCGCTGCAGTCGATGCCGGCGTAGGTGAGCAAGATCCGGTGGTCACCGTGCGTTTCCACGATGCGGCCGCTGTAGCGGGAGGCATCGGTGCCAAAGCCTTGGGTGCGCGTTTCGCCGCCAAAGACCGTGGCCCGGGCCAGGTAGATGATGGTGTCGGGGAAATGTGGCCGGTTCACGGTGACCGACGCCGTTAGATGCGCCACGCCGCGCTCGTCGAGCTCGACTTCGAGGGCCTTGGCCGTGTTCTCCATGCCCTGGATGGCCACGATGGCCGCGGCGACCGCCGCGGTGATATCGATGCCATCGCGACTCTTGACGCCCTTGGTGGAGAGCAACTCGAAGTTGGCTTCGCCCAGATCGTCACGAATGCGTCGATGTACGGCGTTGCCTTCGTTGAAGGACTTGAGCGTGCCCACGATGGCACCGCAGGCCGTTCGCGGCTCGCGCCACTTGGACTCTTGGGTGATGCCAATGGACATCTTGCCCGAGGCCGGATCCAGGCGTCCGACGTGCGTCTTGAGGTCGACGTTGACCAACACGTAGGACCCAGCATGGCCTTCGTAGAGCGCCTTGCGAATGGGCTCGTCGAGCTGGTGCGCCACGGTCACGTGCGCGAGCGTGCGGCCATCGTCGGTGCCGCCGCCGGTGGGCGAGAACGCCTCGATTTTGTGCTCGCCGATCTCCGACTTGCACGCAAAGCGCGAGGCCACGGCCTGCTCGTATGCCGTGGTGGCCTCGCCCTGGTGAATGCGATCGCCGCAGTTGGTGTGCGCCAGCGTCGTGATCACACTGGGCAGCGACATGTCGGCGCCGCAGGCCAAGACATCGGCGTCGTCTTCCCTCGTGCCGATGGCCGCGAACTGCAACTCGTCGTGCAGCAGCTGCAGGCCGTTGACCAGCACGTAACGGTCGCTGACGATCTCGTTCAGGTACGTGTGGAACGCGCTGTGCTCTTGGCCGAACTCGGCGGAGAGATCCCAGAACCGTCGAAGCCGTGCCGCTGCCAAACTGGGGTCGAAGATCATTGGCGCAGGCTACCTGACGCCGAGTTAAGGCGAAAGGTGAAGCCCGTTCGACGCTCCAAAGCTTCATTTGCGGTAGTTTCGAGACGTGAACGTCAAAAAGCCCCTGCGCCCCCTGTGCTTTGGTCTCGCTTGTCTCGGCATGCTTGCGTCGTGTGCGACCCAAAGCCCGCCCCACCCCGTGGAGCCCCGCGCGGCGAGCGCACATGCCGCAGCGCCGCCGGTGGCGCACACGGCCACGCCGCTCGAAACCGTCGCGCTCATTCATGGAGGTGCTGGCCCCTGGGTGGTTGCTGGCTACCGCATGGGCACATTCGCGCTGGGCAAGCTGGGTGTACCCCGGGGCAGCTTCGACCTCGAGGTGACGCACCACACGCCAAAGCAGGTGCAATACACGTGTGTTGCGGACGGTGCGGCAGCGGCCACGGGCGCCAGCCTTGGCAAGCTCAACTTGGCCCTGGCCGAGGCCGAGAGCGCCAACGTGCGAACGACGTACCGAAGGAAGTCCACGGGGCAGTCGGTGACACTGCGGCCGGCGGCTGCGTTCGTTGCGCGGTACAAAGATGTTCCCCGGGAGAAGCTGGCCGACGCGGGACGAGAGGTGATGGATCTGCCGGAGGATCAGGTGTTCGAGGTGGTGCCGTAGGGGGAAGGGGCTACGCGGAAGATGCGG
>JBIKNA010000714.1:0-2567 GCA_044358965.1 Polyangiaceae bacterium | reverse complement strand
GCCGCAGGCGCCAAGGGCTTCCCGCTGGTCTTCTTGTTTCAGGGCTCGTTCTTCAGCGGCGAGAACTACTTCGAAGCCGGGGTCAACGATCCGTACGGTGGCCTGTACCAAGCCCAGCTCGTCAAGGCGCTGCTCGACGCGGGCTTCGCGGTACTTGCGCCGGAGACGCGCCTTGCGGGGAGCACCTATTGGGACACGAACGTGTTGCCCTGGGCCCAGAGCTGGGCCGGCGCGCCCGATGACACGCTCATGAAAGACCTCTTTGCAGCCATCGGCGCCGGCACCTTTGGGGCCATCGACTCCACGCGGTTGTACGCGGCGGGCATCTCCAGCGGCGGGTACATGACGAGCCGCATGGCCGTGTCGTACGCCGGCAAGTTCCGCGCGCTCGCCATTCACTCGGCGTCGTATGCCACCTGCGGTGGCAGTCTCTGTTTGGTACCAAGCACGTTGCCCGCAGACCACCCGCCCACGCTCTTCCTGCACGGTGGCGCCGATTTCACCGTGCCCGTGGCCACCATGACCAGCTATGCCGACGCCTTGGCCAAACAAGGCATCCCCGAACGTCGCTTCGTCGAACAAAGTGCGGGGCATGCCTGGCTATCGGTCGCGCCCAGCGAAATCACGGCCTGGTTCGTCGGCCACCCCTGATCGCGCGGGGCTCAACGCGCGACGGTACTCGCGCCAAGGTGGTCCGCCAAACGCGACCGATCGCTACAGGCGTTGTTCCCAGGTAGTGGCGTGGTTTGCCGGCGAGCTCCTGGTGCGCACCTACGACGCTCGACCTGGTGTTCAGCGTCCTTCGCGGGCAATCGTGACCCCCGGCCGGGTCCACTGGCCGTTGGCAAAGCAACACGGGCGGCTGCTATTCGACCCCCTTGGCGCCTGGCGTCGGCACGACCGTCAAAACAATGGCGCCCGCCGAGTTCGTGGCGGCCGGGCGACGGCCAACCGGCGCCCGGGGGGCCGGGGGCGCCCAGCAGGAGCCAAAACGCGCGGAAATTTGAACATCCAGGGGCATGGACCAACGTTTGCGTTCTGGTCCCGCATGACCTCGCCCTCCCGCATCTCCCAAGTCTACGTTGTCGCCAATGGGCGCCCCACCGTGTTCGCTGGGGTTGCGTTTCGCTCGTGCGCCCAAACGCAGCCCGCGCCCTTGGGCGTCGCCGAGTTGGCCGAGCTCGAGGCCCTGAAGCCCCAATCGCTATCGAGCGCCATGCTCGGGCTGCTGCGCGCGCTCGAAGCGCCGTCGTATCTCGACACGCCGTCGAACCTTTGGGACGTGGATGTGCAGTCGGTCGACGGCCGCGAGGAATCGATCCTCACGGCCTGCTAGTCGCGCACTGGCCCGGCGGTTCCTGTCGCCTTCTGCCCAAGCCCGAGGCGCGCATCACGGCGGCCACCACCTCCGCCGCGCCCCGTCAGCCCCGACGCAGGACGCGCCTTTGGAGGATGACCGCGCCAAGGTGGTCGCGCGACACATGCCCGATGCCAGGGTGGTTGCGCTCCAACGCGTCCATCGCTGCCGTCTTTCGACCAGCAGGGGATTGTTGCGCGTCGGGGACTGCGCGCGTTTGGTCGGGCGATTCGTCTTGGGAGTCTTCATCAACGGCACCGGGCCTCCCCCCATGGCTGCGGGCAACCACCGGTCCGCTGCGCCGTTCCGCCATTGCCGCTTCGATGACGGCTTGAAGCTCCGGAGCCGCCGGTGAGCGAGATTCGAATCGTTTCGGGGAAATTGCGCTTCACGAAGGCGAGGAAGCGGCTGCCCTCCACCCCCGGCATGCGCTCGGCTCGCACCCTTGAGCGCCCGGCGTCGCCCTGCTTTCGCGAAGCGACATGAGCATGCGCGGTGCTTGCAGGTGGCCCACGCGCGCAAGCGCTCACGGCCAACGGTGAGCCGGGCCCCCCGGGGCACGGAGCACCTGCCGGGGCCCCGGCGGAGCTGGAGAGCCATCCCCCGTCGAGGTACACTCGTCGCGTGGAAATCCTTCGCACCGACGCGCTGCCTTTTGCGGTTCGCTACTTGATCTCGAGGGCCCAAGAGCTTTCGGACGCCCACACCCACGAAGTGACGTCGCCGGCGCACGTCAATGCCGTTTTGTTTCAGATGAAGCCAGTGCGCGACGCAGTGGGCGCGCAGATCAGCGAGTCGTCCATCGAGACGGCGCTCATGATCGAGAAGAAGAACGCTGGTCGCACGGGGGGCCTCACGAACGGCCTGGTCGATGCGCTCCGTCGCGAGGACGGGGGTACCCTCGGATTTCTTCGTCGTTATGCGCTCGGGCATCCCGTTGCCAGCAAGCCAGGGCTTGTCATCGCGGCGCACGCCGAGGCCATCGCAGCAGCACTCGAGGCGCCGGTATGGGTTCAACTCATGACCGAGCCGCAAAGTGAAGAAGCGTCGCGCGTGGCCGCATTCTTTACCCTTGGTTGCGGGACTGCGTTCAGGCGTAAACATGCGGAGGTGGGCCGCCGTCACGTTGTGCTCGCCGCGCTGGAGACCGCGCAGCGCGTGCTCCGGCAGCACGAACTCGAAGACACCGTGGCTGCACCCATCGCCGAAC
>JBIKNA010000045.1:0-28952 GCA_044358965.1 Polyangiaceae bacterium | reverse complement strand
GCACTGGTCTTTCGGACCTTGCTGCTCAGCCATCAAGACGACGAACGCGGGTGGTTGGGCCTTGGCGCCTGCCACGAGCGCAAAGAGCAGCTGCACGTTGCTCGCGTGCTGTATGCCTTGGGTACCGAACACACCACGAGTGCGCGATGCCCCTGGGCCCTCGCGCTCGTGTTGCGCGCCCAGGGTCACGAGGCCCTCGCTGACACCCAATTGGACCTGGCGCTCGAGCGCGCGGAGCACGCGGGCGATGCATCCATCATGGGCGCCGTACAAACCCTGAGGAGCCGCTGACATGTCGAGCGTGAGTCAGGTTGCAGGCAAGCAACCCACCGCGGCCCCCGAGTGCCCACCGGCGCCCGTAAGCGCCACCCCCTTGATGCCATGCGCGGTCTTGCAAGGCGAAGCAGGCATCACCGACAACGTCGCCGCGGTGCTGAGCCTTGCGTGCCGGCGCCGAGACGCCAAAGTCAGCAGCGCCGAAACAAAGGTTGCCGAGAACCATGAACGCGAGCAGCAGGCCTTCGAAGACATGCAGCGAGCACTCGAGCAGGCCCGCAAAGAAGCTGCATCTGGCGGGATGTTCGAATGGTTGTCCGAAGACACCAGCGTCGTGGGCTTCGCCGGGCTCGTCACCTTCACGTGGCCCGTGTACGCCGCAGACTTGGCGGTGCACAAAAGCGGGCTCGTCCACAACGAAGCCAAGTTGGATCTCGCGGACGCGGGCGCATACTTGGCCTGCGGCCCCATGGGACTTGCGGCAAGCTACGTGATCCGCAACCACGGCGACGAACTCGCAGCACCCCTCGTGGCAGAGCTAGAGCGCGGCGCCCTGGCGCCCTCTGGAACCAGCGCAAAGCTCCACGCCGCAGGCGACGTGCTTCGACAGAACCCCCTGGGGCAGGGTCGCGCAGAGATCACGGACCGGGACGTCAAGCCCATGGTCAAAGACGTGATCATGGTGGAGCTGATCGCCGCCGGAGCCGTGGCCGCCCCTTTCACCGGTGGCTCCACGCTCGTGGTCACTGGTGCCATCGTGGCCGCTGCGCTCTCCGCCGCAGCGTATGTGGTCGAGCGCACGCGGGCGTTTGGTAACGCCTCGGGCGACGTGGCCATGGGGCTCTCCATTGGCGGTGCTGCCGCCGGCCTGACAGCCGGGGTGGCCGGCGCCTTGGCCAAGCAGGCCGCGACCACCGCGGCCAAACAAGCCGCCGAGCGGGGCGCCCGCCTTGCAGTCAGCGTCAACTCCGCAACCCACGCATCCCTCACGTCGACGGACACGATCATCCGCGGCCACCACGGCGCCCGGGCGCTGGACCTCTCGGCCGCCGCCGAAGAGATCGGCGCGTCCATTCGGCGCAGCCAGCGCATCACGCAGCAGCTCGTCGAGGGCGCCCGCGAAGACAGCGCAACCTACGAGCGCATCAAGGGGACGGCGGTCCAAGCCTGCCTCACCGACGCGCAAACCACCGTGACCCTCTCGGCCCTCAAGGCCTGAAAAGCAGATCCATGTCGAACGTAGCCCGCGTACAAACATCACCACAAAGGCCCGAACTCGAAGACCCCCTGGGCCGAAGCAACCCGGGCAGCACCGGCACCGGCACCGATGCCGCGGTCAACCACATGCCCGCGCCGCCCGCATGGCGGGGCGTGTCCGCCCTGGACCCTGGCGCCGCCATCGCGATGCTCCTCAGCAAGATGGCCCACACGCAACGCAAGATGGCCCGGGAGGTCAGCGACGCCGCGGGGAAAGCCGAGGAGGCGGCGCAGGCCAGCAAGGTCCAGGAGATGCGAAACCAAGCCGACCACAAGCGCACCGCTTCCTATATCCAAGGTGGCGCCGGTTTCGTCGGCGCACTTTGCTGCATCCCCGCCGAGACGTCCGCCAAGGATACGTGGGGCCGGGGCCTGGCCGAAGCGGGCAAAGAGGGCGCCGCGCCCGGAGCCAAGCTTGGCACCACACACCTCGAGTACGGCAAAGACCAAGACGCGGCAAAAATCGAGGAACACGAGGGCGTGCGCATGCAACACGCCCGCGCCCGAGACAAAGCCGATGCGTCGGAGAAAGACGCAAAGGAGCTGGCCGACAAGGCGATGCAGCTCTTCAAGGAGTACCTCGAAACGAAAAGCCGCTGCATGGAGGCGTCCATCCTGCGCATGTAGCCAAGGCGCTGGCCCGGGCTCCGGGCAAAGCGATGGCGGCGACAGCAGCACGCCGTGCAAAGCCGGCGTTAGGCCTGATCGCTTACGGGGTCTGTGCCTTGCGCGGAACCCAAGGCACGTCGGCCACATCACGAACGTGGTTCTCGCGGCGGGCGAGGACAAAGAGCAAATCACTCAGCCGATTCAGGTACACCACGACTTCGTTGCGCGCCGGGGCGTCATCGAGTTCGAGCACTGCACGCTCGGCGCGGCGGCACACGGTGCGGCAAAGGTGCAGCGACGCGGCCTGCGGTGTGCCACCGGGCAACACGAAGTTCTTGAGTGGGGCCAGGCCCTCCTCGGCGGCGTCGATGGCTTTTTCGAGCCGTTCGATGTCGCTCTCGCCGACAAGTGTCATGCCCAACTTGTCTTCTTTGCCGGGCACGCAGGCGAGCTCGGCCCCAAGCGTGAACAAGTCGACCTGGGTCTGCGAGAGCGCCTCTTGCGTGGGCGTGTCGAGGCCCGTGGCCAGCGCCATCCCCAACGTGGAGTTGAGCTCGTCTACAGTGCCGTAGGCTTCGACGCGAAACGACGTCTTTTTGGTGCGCCCTCCGCCAAAGAGCCCCGTGGTGCCGTCATCGCCGGTCTTCGTATAAATCTTCATGCGTGGCGCATCTTGCCACGAGAACGGCAGCGCAGTGCTGCCATTCGCGAGTCATGCTGCAACGGACATGGCCGTTGCCAGCAACTTGCGGCCGCGATGCAGGCGACTCATGACCGTCCCCACGGGCACCCCAAGGGTGACCGCAGCCTCGCGATAGGAGCAATCCTCGAGGTCCACCAACACAACCACCTGGCGGAAGGTGCTCGGCAAGCCACGAAGCTTGTCGCTGGTGCCCTTGGTCAGACCTTGGGCCTTGTCCGGCGCCACGAACGCCTCGGGTTGCGTCCACGCACAGGGATCCGACCCCAGCACCGAAAGGGCATTGCGCTCGCGGCGCTGGCGACGGCACCGCGTGATGAACACGCTGAACAAGATCTGGTGAAGCCATGCACGGACGTTGCTGCCCTGCTGGTACTGCGTTTGGAACTTGAGCGCGCGCTCGGCGGTGTCTTGCACGAGATCGTCGGCGGTGGCGTCGTCTTTGCACAAGCGAAGCGCCCGGGCCCGCAGCTCCGGCAGAAGCCTCGACAGCCGCGTCACCAGCTCGACCCGCGAGGTGGCCCGGGCCACACCTTGGCTCGGGGGCGGAGCCATGGGGAGGGTCGGGGTGAGGGCGCAGCGAACGGGGGCGGTATCGGAGAGCATTCGGGAGTTCCTTTCGGGGAATAGGAATCAGCAACCCCGATGCCACCGGTCAGCACGCGAGAATCATTCATAATTCTTCGCATACCCACATAGTGGGCGGGGCTACCCCCACACCCTGGCGTGTCTATCGGGACACGCTTTTGGAAACCCGCGCCTCGCCCTTCCCTGAAGGCCTCGGGCGTGTAGCCTTGGGCCCATGCCGCACATCTCCCTGCCTCCCATGCCCGGAATCGTTGGCCTCATGCAGTACCGACAAGACACGGGGCGCGCGTTGTCTGTGCTGGCGGAGACACTGCTTCGTGGAGAGTCTCCGCTGACGCGTGGGGAGCGGGAGCTCATCGCGGCACATGTCTCCCGCGGCAATGGTTGTCATTTCTGCCATCGCTCGCACGCTGCCTTTGCCGCAGCGCAGCTCGACGGAGGCGAAGAGTTCGTTGCGGCGACCTTGTCCGACGTGCCGGGCTCGAAGCTGGCCCCCAAGATGAAGGCATTGCTCGGCATCGCCGATCACGTGCGCGAGCTCGGTACACATGTGACGGAAGCAGACATCGCAGAAGCCCGAGCGGCGGGCGCCACGGACCGAGAGCTGCACGATACCGTGCTCATCGCAGCGGCATTCTGCATGTTCAATCGCTACGTCGACGGACTTGGCACGATCGCTCCGCCCGAGGGTGATGCGTACCGCGAGATGGCGGCACGCATCGTTGGCGATGGCTACGTTGCCGCCGGCCCGGCCTGATCTTCTCCCGCAAGACTGCCGCTCGGACGGGGCGTATAGCCGACTACAGGCTGCGGAAGACCTTGGGGAAACAAGCGCTCCAATGCGAGCTAAAGCCGCGCGTGTCGGGCCAGCGCGCGGAGCGTGCCTGGGACTCCCTCGGCGATCTCCGAAGCCAAGAGCCCACGGTCGCCGTGGGCGTGCGCCCAATGATCTGCGGTGGCCCCGTGCACCCATGCGCCCACGCTCGCTGCGTCGAGAGCGTTCATGCTGCAAGCAAGCGCCCCCACGATGCCCGCGAGCACATCGCCAGCTCCGGCAACCGCCAGCGCTGGATTGCCCGTGGGAATGACGGTGCAGCGACCATTCGGCGCCGCGATGAGGGTGCC
This sequence comes from Polyangiaceae bacterium, assembly GCA_044358965.1. Classification (GTDB taxonomy): domain Bacteria; phylum Myxococcota_A; class Polyangia; order Polyangiales; family Polyangiaceae; genus SXNL01. The sequence continues at coordinate 24,397 of JBIKNA010000045.1, read as the reverse complement.
CGGTCCCTTGAGCAGTACAGCGGCGCCGGTACGCTCCGCAGCCTTGAGCGCAGTGCCAAACCGATCGGCCTCTACAGCCTCGGCGGAGATCCCCAAAAGCCGCCCAAGTTCGCCCGCATGGGGCGTCAGCACCAGGCTCGCCTTGGTGCCTCGTAACACCTCCGGACGCCCGGCGTAGGGCGCAAGTCCATCGGCGTCGAGCACGATGGTCCCCTCGAACGCAGCGAGCACCGACGCAATCAGCTCGGCGGCCAAGGCGTGCGTTCCAAGGCCCGGCCCAAGCACCACGGCGCCCTTCTTGCCGAGCAACGAGACCGCGTCCGAGGCATTCTCCACGGGCTCAACCATCAGCTCCGCGAACGCCGAGGGCAGCGACAGGAGCGTCTTGGACCAAGACGCCAAGGTGACGAGGCCCGCGCCGGCCCGAAACGCAGCGCGTGATGCAAGCACCGCGGCCCCGGCTTTGCCCGGGCTGCCTCCGAGCACCAACACGTGCCCGGCGTGATACTTGTGCAGCGACAGGTCCCGGGGAACCAGCGTGGCGCGGGCGTCGTCCTCGTCGAGCAGGTGCACCGCACAAGCATCGAGGAGCGACACTGGAACCCCGATGTCGGCAACGAATATGCGCCCCGCGCAGGCGCGCCCCTGCCCCGTCACGAGGCCACGCTTGTGAAACGCAAAGGTGACCGTGTGCGTCGCGCGAACGATGGGCCCCGTGGCTCCGCCGGTATCGGCATCGAGCCCCGAGGGCACATCGAGCGCCACCCGCGGACACGATGCGCCATTGATGAGCGCTACGGCTTCGGCGGCAGCTCCGGCGATGGGACGCCGGAGCCCCGTGCCGAAGAGCGCGTCGACAACCAAGTCTGCGCCGCGCAGTGCCCGACCAAAGGCGTGAAGCTCGGCCTCGCAGGTGACGCCGCCGGTGTGTTCCCAGGCCGCACGCTGCGCGCTGGCATCGGGGCCCTGCTGCTCGCTCTGCCCAAAGAAGAAGAGGGTGACCGCGGCGCCGCGCAGCGCCAGATGCCGCGCCACGACGAAACCATCGCCCCCATTGTTGCCCGGGCCGGCGACCACGACCACGCTGGCCCCCTCGATGCCCGCAGAAAAAACGTGCCGCTCGACCACATCGGCGGCGCCGCGTCCGGCGTTCTCCATCAGCAAGAGGCTTGGCACCTTGCCTTGTGCCGAGGCGCCGGCATCGAAGGCCCGCATCTCCGCGGCGCTGAGTACGGCGCGCATGCCTAGCGCACCGCCGGAACATGGAGCAGACGTCGAGCGCGCTGCACTAGCGCCCCTTCTGCCCGAGGCGCATGGCGTCGTGCATGGCGCGCACGGCGCCACCGATGGTCATCATGATGGAGTCCGCCACGATGGCGTGACCGATGTTGAGCTCCACGAGCTCGGGGATCTGGCAGAGCGCAACGACGTTGTCGCGCGTGAGGCCATGACCGGCGGCCACCTCGAGGCTCGCGGCATGCGCGGTGCGGGCGCCACGAAACAGACGCTCGAGTTCCACCCCGGCAGCGCTGCCCTCGGCGTGCGCATACGGCCCGGTGTGAAGCTCGATCTGCGCGGCGCCAGCCTCTTTGGAGGCAATGATTTGCGCGTCGTCCGGGGCGATGAAGAGGCTCACCTTGATGCCCGCCGCAGCGAGCGCCTTGATGTGCGCCCGAAGGCCTGCACCGCCTCCGATGACATCGAGGCCGCCTTCGGTGGTGCGTTCTTCGCGACGTTCCGGCACCAGCGTCACGACGTCGGGCTTGTGCGCCAGCGCGATGCCCACCATCTCGTCGGTGGCGGCCATCTCGAGGTTGAAGGTGGAACGCCCCTGGAGCATGGCACGAAGGCGCCCGACGTCGGCGTCGGTGATGTGCCGGCGGTCTTCGCGCAGGTGCGCGGTGATGCCGTGTGCGCCGGCGGCCAAACAGCTGACCGCGGCGTCCGTGGGATCCGGGTACGAGGTGCCCCGGGCGTTGCGAAGCGTGGCGACGTGGTCGACGTTGACGTGGAGGCGAATCATGATCAGTCGTCACCACCCGACGAACCGAGCTCCTCGTCGTCAGTCTTGGGGGTTTGGAGCAACTCACCCTGGCTTCCGTCGCGACGTACGATGATGGTCTTGCGTCCGACGGTATCGGGGTTCTCGCGGGCAACGACGGTGATGGCATTGACGCCGGGCCGCAGGGGCAGCTCGACCTCGAAGGGCATCTTTTTGGGGTCCGCGCCCGTGCGGTTCGAACGGTAGAAGAGCTTCCGGGCGCCCACGAAGATGTAGGCATCGAGCAGGCGATCGTTGTCGGTCACCACACCGCGCACCATCACTTTGCCGTCGCGGACCACCTGCGCCACAGAGGCGAGCTCGATGCCTGGCGGCAACCGCTGGAAGGTGTCTTCGAAGGAGAGGGCCCCAGCACTCCCGCCTTCGTCCACCTCGCGTGCGAGCACATAGCCAAAGCGATTGTCGCCCAAGGAAACCTTGATGGCATCTCCGGCGGTGGCCGTGGCGTTGACGGCGGTGCCCGCGGGCAAGCGACCAAAAGCTCGGCCGCCCGGGGTCTCGAACAGGGTGGCAAAGGGCGCCTTGGCTTTGACCGCCCCCTGCCGCGCGGTGAGCGGCAGCGCCGGGGCCAACGGCATCTTGACCTTCTCGACGACGGTCTCGCGCAAATCGCGGTCGGCGATGGAGAGCTCTACCTTGGCTTCGTTGTCCGCAAGCTGCGGCTCCACGTCGAAGGTGAAGGCTACTTTCTTGGTCTCGCCGGGCAACATGTCCGAGATCACGAAGCGACCTTCGTGCAGCAGCACGCCGTCGCCGGACAGGTTCCGCAGGTTGGCCTGGGTCTCGTAGGAGCGGCCCTTGCCCACGTTCTTGACGGAAACGTACATGGTGAAATTTTCGCCCTTTTGCACGCGTCCGTCGCCGTTGCCCTTGCGGTTGTCGACGAGTTGGTAGCTGTAGGCGAACACCGGGCGCTCGAGGGCCTTCACACTGACGCGCACGGTGGCGTCTACGGGCGCGCGCCCCCGGGCCTCCTCGAACTTGAGCGTGATGCCGTCGATGCGGGCGTGCGTGTCTTTGGGCAGCTTGCAGATGCGCGGCGCGTTTTCGGGCTGCGGCGCCGTGGAGCCTGGCTTTTTACCCTCGGTTTCGCACCAGCCCATGGGGATGCTCGCGGTCTTGGACTTTTGTGGGTCGAGCTTGCCGATGACGAGTTCCTTGTTGTCGAACAGGCCGTTGTCGCTCTTGGTGACCGCGTTGAGCCGATAAAGCGGCACGGTGCCCTTGTTGGTGAGCGTGAGCATGAGCTTCATGGGCTCGCCGGCGAGGCCCTCGTTGCCCGCGCGGTCCGTCTCGACCTTGACCTCGACGTTGGGCGGCGGCGCCCCCGGTGCAGCCTGGGCCACATCCGCCGGGGCGTCGCTCCAGTCGATGCCCAATGCTTGCAGGTCTTGGGATGCCTTGGCGAGCTCTTGGGCCCGGGCGTCGGCGATGAGCTGCTTGGCGGCGCGAATCTGATCTGGCCGCTTGCCTTGGGGCACCAGGGCCACGAGGTCTCGAGCGAACTTGATGGGGAAGTCCATCTTGAAGTTGTCGTCGGGATCACCGCCGCGCTCGCGAAGCTCTTGGCGCTCTTTGGATTGAAGGTTGTAGCGGACCGTCTCGAGGGGCTTCTGGCCTTCGCGCGCCCGCGCGTTGGACAGGCTCTTGGCCAAGTCACGCTCTTTGACCATGCCCGTATCCACCGTCAGGTCCATCTCTTGGATGTCGGCGGTCATGGGGTCGAGTTCGATGTCCGGCGTGACGCCGACGCCCTGAATGGAGATGTCTCCGGGCTCTGTGAGGTATTGGGCGATGGTGAGCTTGAGCGCGGCCTTCTCGGGCAGCTCGTTGAACACCAACTGCACGCTGCCCTTGCCGAAGGTGGTCTCGCCGATGAGCACGGCGCGATCGTGGTTCTTCATGGCCCCGGCGACGATCTCGCTGGCACTGGCCGAGGAGCCGCTGACCAACAGCGCGATGGGGTAGTTGGGCTCGGTGCCCTCGGGCTTGGCCTTCTTTTCTTCGCGCTCCTCGGTGGGATTGCCCACGGTGGCCACGATGGGGCCGCTGGTCAGGAACTTGTCGGCGACGCGGGCCGCCTGGTCCAGCAAGCCGCCGGGATTGCCCCGGAGATCGAGCACCAGGCCCTTGATCTCGCCGCCCTTGCGCAGGTCTGCGAGCGCGGTCTCTAGATCTGCGGCGGTGTTGGCCTGGAACTGCTTGAGCCGGACATACCCGATGCCGCCCGGCAGGGCCTTGTGCTCGACGCTCTGCACCCGAATGATCTCGCGCTGCAGCTCGAAGGGTTTGACGCCGGGCCAACCGCCTTCGCCGTCACGATGAATCCAGACTGTGACCTTGGTACCCGGTTGCCCGCGCAGGTGGTTGACCGCTTCGGTGAGGCCCATGTTGAGCGTGGCCTCGTTGTTGATCTTGACGATGCGGTCGAGCTTCCGGACACCGGCGCGGCCGGCGGGGGTGCCCGGCATGGGGTTGACCACCGTGAGCTGTTGATCGCGAATGGAGATCACGATGCCCAAGCCGCCGAACTGGCCACTGGTGGACAGGCTCATCTCTTTGTAGGCCTCGGGCGACAGCAACACGCTGTGCGGGTCGAGGGTGTGGAGCATGCCGTTGCACGCTGCGTACTCCACCTCGCGCAAGTCCACCTCGGTGCCCTTCAGGCCTTCTTGGATGAAGGTGAAGATCTCCTTGAGCCGGGCGCTGACGTCCCAGGGGCCAAGCACGTTGTCGACGCGAAACTCTTTTTCTTGGGTGTCGACGCGGACCTTCACCGTGGGCGAGTTTTCTTCGTGGAGCACGATGACCTGCGCCACGTCGCGCTGCACGTAGTTGAGCGCCGACAGCAACATCTCCTTGGGCTTGACGCGCTTGGGGTCGACGTAGCGATCGCGCACGGTCTTGATGACCTCGTTGACCACCCGAACCTGCGTGATGTCGTAGTTGCCGGCGGAGTGGGATCCATTGCCCGCCGCGATGGCCGGCGCCAGGCCATCCCAGAGGCCGCCGCCCTTGAGCCGCAGGGCCAAGAAGACCGACACGGCAAAGACGCCAAACAACGCGGCAAACAGGGACAAACGGCGAAGAACGCGCATCGCCCGGAAGTATACAGGTCTATCCCCAGCGCGCGACTGCCGTTTCGGAAACCGTTCCGCAGGGGGCTCGACGGGCCCGGTGGCCGTCGAGGCAGGCGCAAGCCCGGCCCCAGGGGCGTGCGCTCAGCCCTTACGTATGACCGCGACGTAGAAGCCGCCGAAGTACCCAAGCGGCGAATCTGCGAGGCGTAGCTCGGCCGCACGGAACAGGTCTTTGACGACAGGAACGCGGTACACGCCAGCCGAGGGGGTGACGATGCGCACACCGCGCATGGTCTCGACGCGCGTGCCCGGCGGCAAGATGCGCGGGATGACCCAGGGCGCATCGAAGCGGGTATAGACGGCGCTCTCTTTGGTGAATGCCGAGATCTTGCCTGCGGGGCCCAGGCGCTTGGCCAGCGCCCGAAGGCTCAGCGGGTTGTAGAACTCGCAAAGCATGACGCCACCGTGGCGTGTGACCCGCGCCATCTCCGAGAGCGCCTTGGCGATGTCCGGCACGTGCGCGAGCACTTTGAACGAACAGGTGACGTCGAAGGACGCATCTTCGAAGGGGAGCTGCGTGACAGACCCCTCCATGGCATCGAGCCCGCGGGCCAGTGCCTGGGACAACATGCCGGGCGAAAGATCGATGCCCTTGGCGCTGCGGGCAAACCCCGCAAAGCGCTCGAGCAAAAGGCCCGTGCCGCAACCACACTCGAGGACGTCTTTGCCCTCGCCGTAGCGGCGCACCAGCTCGACCTCGAGGTCGTCGATGAGCGCGTGATAGCCGTCGGCCTGGTTGGGGCGCCGGTGGGCCTCGTAGGCCGCAGAGAACTCGTCGTAGTACGCCCGGGTGGCGCGCTCGTCGTGCATGATCAACGAGCTACCACCCCATGGACCGCATGTCGACTTCAGGTGTTCACTTGCAGCTGAAGTGCTCGACGGTGGTGGCCGCGTTGTCGGAGTAGGCCAGCCAGACACCGTCACCGTCGGGCAACAAAGCGAGGTCCCAGGCCGCATGTTTGGCGTCCACCACGGCCAGGGGCACAAACGCAAACGTGGCATCGAGATGCCCGAGTTCGAGCACCAGCGGCGACTTGGGGGTCGGCGCCGAGGGACGGACCCGGGCCACGTAGAGCCGGGGGCCCCCTTGGCTGGCGGCGAGCGGCGCGGGATCGAGGCCGTTGGGGTACATGGACCAGGTAGGCGCCACGTCGGCTTTGAGTTCGGTGATGGGCACCGCGGCCAAGCCAAAGGACACGGTGTCTTTGGGCATGGGGCAGAGCACCACCGTTTCGCCACCAACCGTCGAGCCCACGCTGGCGGCGAAGCCCCGCTCCGGTGGCCCGAAGATACCAAGAACGCTGTCCGGCCCGAGTTTCAGCGCGGCATCGCCCTGCAGCTGCACGGTGCGTGCGTGCATGGGCATCATCGCGGCCCGCGCATCGAAAGACACGACCACAGCGCCGTCGACCCGGGCCGAGAGCCCGAGCACCGTGGCACCGGCGCCGTCGTCCGAGAGCCGCACCGGCGAACCGTGGTCGAGCACCCCGAAGGCCTGCAGCATCTTCCCCTCGGTGGTGTTTGCCTCGGCCAAGTAGGCCACGAACGAATGGGCCCTCCCCAGCCGCGACGCGGCGATGCGGTACCCCGGAGCCGCCACCGCAGACAACACGAAGGGGGCCGGCACGTTCTCGTCGTAAGCACGGATGATCCCAGCCCGGTCTTGGCAGTATGTGTACTTTCCACCCAACACGCAGGGCGCGGGGGACAGCTCCGCTAGCGCGGTCGGCGCGGGGTTGTCGCCCTTGGAGGCCTTGGGCAATCGGACGACGTCTGGCGCACCGCTGCGGTTGCGTACGACATGAACAACGCTACCGGCGTCATCGAGGGCCACGGGGCCAGAGCGGCCAAGGCCTACCGGAGGTGCGGCGCGGGTGCAGCGCGCAAGAGCACGGCCAGCATCAAGCGCGGCGGCGGGCGCAGTTCCCACAGGCCGCGGGCCGACGGACACGGAGGCCGTCGGCGCGCTCATCGACGGTGGTCCTTTGGCCACCTGCGCCGAGCCCGCGGACGTTGCGCTGGCGGCATCCAGAGCAGCGGGCTTCTTGGGCTGGCTCGTGTCGCAGGCGCTGGCCATGGCACCGCAACTTGCGAGGAGCGAAAGCGAGGCGAGCGCGCTCCAGGGGCGGGCCAACATGGGAAAGCAACATACCTCGCCAGCCGGCGACGCGGCTGCCGTTCGAGGGGCACAGGGCCACCGACGCCGTTGCGCGGCAATGGCGCGAAGCACGGCCATCGCGAGCGCGCGGGGGAAACTCGATCCAGCGGAAATATCCAGCCCTGCTGTATCGCCAGGGCGACGCGCGCCGTAAGCCATTGCAAATACTTAGTTTTATCTCGGCCGCGGCGAATGTCGACTTGGTATGCGCATTGCACCCACATCAGAGCATGAGTGCATACCGTGGCCTCCTCGCCTTTGCAGCCCTCGCCGCCGCCACCGCGGTCGCCTGCGCAGCCCCCGACGAGAGCGCCGCCGAGCCCGACGAGGATGCCGTCGACCAGGCCGTCAGCGCTGCGCCCTGGCAGCTTGCCGTGCGCGAAGACCCGAGCGTCTTGAGTGAGCACCCGGACACCCTGCGAGCTCTCGAGCAGAAGGGCTACGACCTTGGCACGCTGCTCAGCGGCGCGCCGTACGCAAATGCGGCGGCCTTTGCAGCCAGCCGCGAGGGCGCCGCGCTGATCGCCGCTGTCAACGAAGACGTGACTGAAGCGAAGGAGGGCGACGGCCAGCTCGGGGTCGGCATGGCGTTCAGTCATCGTGCCTTCGATGCCCGCTGGCTCTCGTCCACCCAGGTCTCCTTCGAGTTGGTGGGCGTCGCAAACCGTATGGACCGACGCCATGCAGCCCCCAACGGCTGCGGCGAGATCCACCTCGTGTACCGTCTTGGCTACGCAAACGCGCAAGCCAAGTCCCGGCTGCCGATGACGCTGATGCTCGTGTACCCCCAAGCCAAGGTGGGCAGCGATTGCGCCCGGGTGGCAGCCAACTGGATGGGCTTGCCCAAAGGCTCCGCGGAAGGCACCGCGGCGGGGCTGGCCGCTGGCCCACTTGCGAACCTCGGGAAGGCCAACCGCCTCGAGCTCAACTACCAGCTGCTGCGCTGGCCATCCACGACGCGCACGGACATGGGGGGCCACGCCGAGTACTCCCTTCGGGTCTTTGCGCGCAGCGGCAACACGCTCGCCGCGGCCCCCCTCGAGAACACGCCCCGGACGGATCTCACGCCCGACGAACAGAAGGCGCTCGGCACCTGGATCACCGCCAACGCCAAAGAGATCGACCGCGGAACCGCCCTTTTGCCTGCGCAGTTCTTGGCCACGAAGGCGCTCTCCGCCTCGCCCAAGGGGCTGGGTCGCGGCCAGAACCGTCCGTTTGCCCAGCTGCTGGGGCTCGCCGGGGAGAAGCTACCGAACGTTGATCTAGCCGGCGCGAGCGTCGTCAAGTCCAAGGCCGCACTCGTTCGCCGCCTCGACACCATGACCTGCCAGGGCTGCCACCAAGCGCGCTCCGTGGCGGGCTTCCACGTGCTCGGGCACGACCGGCCGGACATGGCCGCGGTCAATGCGCTGATCGACGGTTTCTCGCCGCACGCCCGGGAGCTCGCGGACTACCGCAAACGAGACCTCGAGAGCATTGCGGCACGCAAAGAACGCCCTGCCCTGCCCTTCGCCGAGCGCGCCGGCGCTGGCGGCTACGGCGCCACCTGCGGCCTCGGCGACGCGGGCTTCGCCGCCTGGACCTGCGACGCCGGGCTCACCTGCTCGGACATCAATGGCGACGACGTGGGTATCTGCGTGAGCCAAGGCAAACGCCGCGCGGGCCAAGCCTGCGAGGAGTCCGCGGTCACCTTCAGCGCAGATCCCCACACGGACAAGGTCTCGGCGCCGCGGGTCTCGGCGTGCGAGTTGCCCAATGGTGCGTCCGGCCGATGTGTTCGCTCCGGCGGTGATCCCGGCGGCTTCCCCACGGGCATGTGCTCGGGCGGCTGCGCGACCCTGGGCAAGGTGGAGGGCGATGGCATCTGCGGTCTTGCGGTGCCGTCGGGCTTCAATGCATGCATCGGCGCCGGAAAGCCCTTCGAGCAGTGTGTCGCGGGGGGCTCCAAGCAGTACCGACGCGCTTGCGACGTCGGCACCCCTTGCGGCCAGGACTACGTTTGCGCCGCAGTGCCCGGTGCGGCCGCTGGCAAAGGCGCGTGCCTGCCGCCCTACTTCGTGTTCCAAGCGCGGGTCGACGGCCACCTGGTGGGGCGCTAGCGGTCGGGCAGCGCAAGCCAGCGGCGCGCAATGGCCTCCGCGCGCTGCTGTCGAAAGGTCCGAAGCATCTCGTCACGGTCCTTGGCGTAGGCGCTTCCCCAACGCGCCGACACCACGAGGCTGCTGTCTGCCGGCAGGATCACGATGCTCGATCCGTCTCCGGCATCAGGCGATGCAGCCAATGGAGCCAAGAAGAGCGCTTCGATTCCAGGATCACCCGTGGGCTCGAGAAAAACCGCGGCGACGTACAAGCCCGGGGCCGGTGTGGGGACCATCGCCGAGATGGCGGTGTCCAACGGACCACGCAATGCGCTCACGCCGGCGGGGGCCGGCACATAGCGGTTGCCGAGCAGCGTCTCGGGCACGGCAGCAGGCCCCAGCACCGTTCGGACAACCCAGTAGTCTCCGGAGGGGAGCAGGGTCACGGCATGCCCCTGGGACTCGACGCCCGACCCCGCCGCGAAGGCTACAAAGTCATTCGCCCAGGATGCCATGCTCCAGTCAGCGATCGTCGGCGCCATCCCGACCGAGACCGCAGGACCTCGGAGCTCCCACGCGGCATCCGGATCATACTGCTGCACGAGCGTTGCCGTGCCTCCGGGCCACGCAAACAAGTGTGCCGGGGGTTCACCCGACGATGAAACGGAGACGCCTGGAGAAGCGTTCTCCACCGAAAGCTTGGCGAGATGCCGACCTGCCAGGACAAACTCCGCATCCATGTCTTGGTCGCCCATGCGCTCTAGGGCCAAGACCCTACGTCAGCCGCAACGAGACTGCAAAGAGCGCCCTCACTTCGGGCCCACCCGCGGAGAAAAATGGATGAGCTGCAGTTCGCCGTTGGGCAAGCGACCGATGGCGAACGAGACCTCTTCGATGTCCATTGCGCGAGGGGTTCCACCCTTGATGGAGTTGAAGCCGGGCATCGGCGTGGGTAGCCGAAAGGTGCCCAAGACTTTGCTGTCGATCACCTGCCCCGGCAGCAAGGCATCGATTTTGGTCTGATGCTGCCGCATGACATCGCGCACGGCGCGAAGGCCATCGGCCTCGGTCTTGAACACGGTGGTCGTCGCAGCTTCCGGACGCGACTGGGCCAAGGTCCGCGCGTCCTGCCCCTTCAGGGGTATGTGATCCCTCGCGTGGCCGGTGGTGGTGCCCGTGGTCTTCCCCGTCGGATCGCGGTACACGAACGCGCGCCCCTCGGAAGCCTCGACCAGATGCCGCGCATTGTTGACGTTGGCGCGCGTCACCGTCGAGGCGGCCTCCCGCAGCACCTTCGCTTCTTGCTCGAGCGCCGACTGCACCTTCGCGATCTGCGCGGCCTCCGGGGCACTCAGGCGCGCGGCGGTGGAGGTCTCGGCGAGCTGTTTGGCTGCAAGCTCTCGCTGGAGCGCCAGGGCCTCGAGCTCTTCTCGGAGGGCGGCCTGCTCTCGGGCACTCGCCCGGGCCGCACTGATGCGGCCGCGAGCGATGACCGCGAGGACCAGTGTGGTGGGAGCGCCAATGCGCCCCTCGCGCCCGGCCACAAGCTCGCCGGCCATCGCGGCCTGGCTCAAGACCATGTGAAACGCAATGTTGGTGGCAATGTCCGTTGAAGCGGCCTTGGCCACCGTACGGAGACCGAGGGCCGGACGGAGAAGTGTCCCCCCAGGGACAAACAGGGCCTCGTCGTGGGAGTTCTGAAGGCCCTTGCCGCCCAAGTCGACGGACGGGATCCTCGGGATCTGTTTGCCCAGGTTCCAGTATTGCGTCAGGGCGTCGGCGGACGAGACCGGTCGCTCGAAGATGCGATACCGGGCAGGCCCCACCAGCTCTGGCCCGCGGCTGACCACCTGCACGCCCAAGGCAAGGGCCTGCTCCATTTGGATACGCCGCAGCGCTGCGTTGGGCTGCAGGCGCAGCACGTATTCGATGCTCCCATCGGGTTTTCGCGAGAGCGTGGGTATCAGGTCAAAGTCGCTACGGATGCCTGCCCGTGCCGAAGCCGGAACTCGGTCGAGCGCATCGACCCATGCGTCTTCGAGTAGCTTCTCGAGCTTGCGCGCAAACCCCGGGTCCGCAGCAATGGCGGCTCTGCGCAACGCATCTTGCGCATCCCGCTCTTTCACCTCTTCGTGAAACCTTCGCCATTCGTCCTCTCGCTCTTGCGCCGAAAGCCAGCTTGCACCCCGGAGCCCACGTACCGTCGGTGGGTACTTGAGGGAGTCCAGGTGCTCGAGTGCCCGCTTGCCATCGACTGTCGGCGGCATGCCCTTCAGGCGCTCCCGCAGCAGGACGATTTGCGTGCCCGTGAGACCGAAAGCCTGCCGGTCTCGCTGCTCGGGCGTGCCGCGCAGCCAGGCCTCTACGGTGGATTCGGGCAGCGACGAAAGCTTCCGGAGACGTTTTTCGATCTCGTCGGCTTCGACGTTGAGGGCATCGATCTTCGGCTGGTAGTCGCGCTGAAACAGTTCTCTCGCGGCATCGCTCGCACGTTGGTCGTACCGGCCGAGCACCCAGTTGACGTAGCTTTGCTTCCGCGAATACTCGTCCTGCAGGGCGATAACCCCCGCTGCATCGACTTCTCGCTTCTGGCGAAGCACGTCGTCCAGCTGCCCCGCGAGCTTCCGCTCCGCATCCGTGCGGCCGCCCAAGGTCGGCGCGTTCGCGGCGAGCGCGGCGTAGTCCACGGCATCCGGAACCACGGGAGCCGGTGGTGGTGCCGGAACCGCGCACGCGGGCGGAACCGCGGGCTGCGCAAACGCTGGCCTCGCCCCCGGCGCCCCCACGAAAGCGAGCAGCACAAGCCCGAGGACGACGCGCAAGCAGCGCCAGGCCATCCAGCGGAGCAAGCGTTCGGTCTTTCCGTGGTGCACGGCAGACCAGCATTGCAACGGCCGCTCCATCGCTCCCCGACAAGAGGCACCGTGCCTCCGTTCAGATCACGCTACAGACGGCGCGGGGGCCAAAATCCGCGGCCCTAGAGAGGCGACAAGGCGTGCCGCGAGTGGCCACGATTCGGGTTCGCGGGCTCGGCATCGTCCGTTGACGCGAGCGCCCCCCCTACGCAGCAAGGATCCGGTGATCCCGTTCCTCAGGGCAAAGGTGTGCTGTTCGCGCACCGTGCTCCCTTCGTCCGAGAGTATCCACCGGGCTTGGCGGGCTCAGCCGCCTCGACGGCGCAAGAGTTCGTCGGCCAACGTGCAGGCAAAGAAGCCCACGCTCACGTACGCATTGAGGTCGAAAAAGGCCTTGTTGATGCGCGATAGATCGCCCTTGCCAACGATGGCGTGCTCCCAGGTCAGAATCACCGCGGCACCGGCCACACCAAGGAAGTACGCAGGTCCCCGGCCCAGCCACACGCCAACCAACGCAAGCGCAGCGACGGTGCCTACGTGCGCGAGCGCCGACAGAATGAGCGCGCCAGTGGTGCCAAAGCGCACGGGAACCGAGCGCAGGCCGTGCTCCCGGTCGAACTGCTCGTCTTGGAGGCTGTAGAGCACGTCGAAGCCAAAAAGCCAGGTCACGACTGCCACCATGAGCGCGATGATGCCTCGATTGGGCTCGGCCCCCATGGCAAGCCACGCGCCGCCCGGTGCAAGGGCCAAGGCAACACCAAGCCAAGCATGCGCGGCCCAGGTAAAGCGCTTGGCGTACGAGTACCCAAGAAGCACGAGCAACACTGGCAGAGCGAGCAACCCCGGCAACCGGCCAAGCCCGGCCGCGGCGGCCACGAACACGGCGCCGGTGAGCACCACCAAGGCCAGCGCTTCTTTCGCACTCACGGCACCAGCGGGAATGTGCCGGGTTTTGGTGCGGGGGTTCTTGGCGTCAATGCCGCGGTCCACCAGACGGTTGAAGGCCATGGCGCTGGTTCGCGCGCTCACCATGCAGACGAGCAGCAGGGCCACACGCCCAATGGTCAGCGGCATGTGCGGGACAGCCATGGTGAGCACCACGGCGCTCGCGGCAAAAGGCAGCGCAAAGACCGTATGCGAGAGCATCACCAGACCGGCGTAGTGCCGTAGCTTGTCTCGGAGACCCGTGGCCGTCACAGCGGAACCGTCCATTGTCGCTCTGCCTCCTGACTCTCGATGAGTGCCCGCGAGGGGTCTTGGTGCCCCCGCGCGCAAGGAAACGCAAACACCCCCGGACTGGCCCCGGGCACAAGGCCCCCCGCGTCTGCAACACCCAGCGCCCGCGCCCCGGACTCACACATCATGCGAACCAAGGCACTGGGCGATACATCCGGAAACGCATCGAGCAGCAGACGGGCCTCGGCCACCACGTCGAGACTGCGGTTCGAGGCCAGCGAGTCCGTCCCCAGGCAGACGTCGACGCCGAGTTGGAGCATGCGGGGCACCCGCGGCAAACGCCCGCCGATGTACATGTTGGAACGAGGGCAGAGCACGACCCGAGCTCGACGCTCGGCCAGCAGCGCAAGCTCGTCGTCCCGGGCAACGACGGCATGCACCACCAGGGTGTTGGGACCCAACAGACCGAGCTCGTCGGCGTACGCATACAAGGGGCGCAGCGGCCACGGGCACACATCATCGGCCAGGCGAAGTTTGTCGCGAAGCCAGCTGGCGGTGGCTCCGGTGCCACGCTCGACGCACTCGCGCTCCTCGTCGTATTCGCCCAGGTGCATGGTGCTTCGCGAGGGCCTAGCGGCGAGCAGCGCCGCCACCACGCCTGCGTGCGTCGTTGACAATGCATGCGGGGCCAACGCGTACGACAAGCGAGTCCCCTGCACTGATGCGGGGTTCTGCTCGCGGGCGATGCGCTCCAGCATGCTCTCGGTCGAGAGCCCGAAGAACTCGTGAAACACCATCCCGCGCAGTCCCGCGTCGCGCAGCCCCGGCACCGACGCAAGGGAGTTCGTCACGTCGCCCACACAAGCCGTGCCAGCGCGGGCCATGGCGCGCGCACCGCGTGAGGCCGCGGCGACCATCTCATCGAGCCCCACCTCGGAGCGATGCGCGACGAGCGCATCGACCCACGACGGAAACCCTCGTCCTCCGGGGACCCGGCCTTCGAGCGGAGACAGCTCGAGATGTGTATGTGCGTTGCTCAGGCCCGGGCACAGCCCAGCGTCGATACGCTCCACCGCGAGCCCCGGGTGCCGGGGCAGCACGGTCGACGCAGGACCCACTTCGACGATGACGCCGGCGGCCTCGACGACGAGGGCGCCGTCTTGAACGCTCGTTCCGTCACCAAGCAAGATGGCGTTGGCGTGCAAGATCCGGCGCTGCGAGGACTGTGGCGCGGGCATGGGTGTCAGCTGGGTGGCGCGAGCCAGTCGTAGGCCACGTTGCGCGGCGCCGCGCGAAAGCCTGCAGAGCGGATTCGGTTCTTGATGCCCTGTTCGTCGATGCGGAAGGTGGTCCCGGCGCTGGACACCACGTTCTCTTCGAACATGACGCTGCCAAAATCATCGGCGCCAAAGCGCAGGGCGATCTCGCCCACCGCGGGTCCCTGCGTGACCCAAGACGCCCCCACGTGATCGACGTTGTCGAGCATGAGACGCGCCATGGCCTGTGTGCGCAAATACAAGAGGGTTCCCGTGTCTTGGGGCGCAATGCGCACCCCCTCTTCGTACTGAAAGTCCCAGCAGAAGAAGGCCGTGAAGCCTCGGGTCTCGTCCTGCAAGTCACGCAGTTTGAGCAGGTGCAGCATGCGGTCCCGCGGGGTGTCCGTGGTTCCGTACATCATGGTGCAGCTCGATCGGAGGCCCATGTGATGTGCGGTGCGCATCACACCAAGCCACTCGTCGCTGGTGCACTTTGTCTTGGCGATCTTGCGCCGCACGCGGTCGACCAGGATCTCTGCGCCACCGCCGGGCACCGAGTCGAGCCCCGCAGCCCGAAGCCGCTCGAGCACTTGCCCTACGGACAAGCTCTCGAGCTGCGCGATGTGCAGAATCTCTTCGGGCGATAGAGCGTGCAGCCCGAGCTTGAACTCGCTCTTGATGAAGCGAAAGAGGTCTTCGTACCACTCGATGCGCAGGTCCGGGTTCAGCCCGCCCTGCAGGAGGATCTGCACGCCGCCGGCCTGAACCACCTCGCTCAGCTTCTGCCGGAACGTGTCTTTGGAGAGGACGTAGCCCTCGGCGTGGCCCACGGGGCGGTAAAACGCGCAGAAGCGGCAGCTCGTGGTGCACACATTCGTGTAGTTGACGTTGCGGTCGACGATGTACGTGACGACCCCGGCGGGATGTTTGCGCTTGCGAACTTGGTCGGCGGCAAGGCCCAGGTCCGGTGTGGTGGCCTCGGCATACAACCGCTCGCCCTCGCTGAGGCTGAGCCGCTCGCCTTCGGCGGCCCGAGACAGCAGCGTGTCGAGACTGGGCACCGGGTGCACCTTGGATTCTCCGGCGATGCGCACCCGCGCCTTGGGCAGAAAGCCAAGCGCGTGGGCCGAGGCCAAGAAGCGTTCGAGGCCACGGATCTCTTCGGGGCCCAGATCGTAGCGAAGGTTTTGCGTCAGGTACGTGGTGGTCTTGTCGCGGTCGAGACCGTGCGCCGTGGCATGTGCTTCGGCAAACGCTTCGCGCTGCGCGAGCCCGGCGCGTTTGGCCTCGGCGAACAGCGCCTTGGTGGCCGCGGACGGCTCATCGGACCCAAGGCACCAACCCGCAAAAACAAAGGGCAGCCCGGTATGCTCGAACCACGCCTGCGCGAGGTCGAAGGTGAACGGGTGCGTGCCCTCGAGGCCCAACGCGGCGTCGCCGATCAACAGCGCGCCCGTGCGCCCCGCAATGCGCTCCATGGCCTGCGCAGACGGAAGGCCCACGAGACGTGGCGAAAGACCACGCTGGGCCAACATGAGTCGGAGCAGCACCACGCTCGTGCGCGACGACAGGTCTAGATAGATGGTGTCGAGCTGCTCGATGGGTTCTTGGGAGAGCACCGCCACGCTGCGCACGGGGCCTCGGGCACCAATGGCAGCGTCCGGCAACAAGTGCACGTCACCGAGCGATACGGCCGCGGCCACGGGCATCAGCGCAACATCGGCTTCGCCTTCGGCAAAGCGACGGGCCACCTCGGCCGGGATCCCGAGGGCGAGCTCCACCCGCGCGTCGTCCCGAAGCGCGTCGAACAGCGGACGCGCGTTGAGGTACGAAACCGCAGCCACACGCGTGCTCATGCGCCCTCCGGCAGAATCTGCAGGTGCCGCCCGGCCTTGCGATCGCGCACCTTGAGCGCCGCCTCGGGCAGCGCGCTGCCCTCGTACTCGCGCACCACATTGTAGAGCGTGTCCCGCTGCACCGGCACCCGCCCGGCCTCGCGGATGAGCCGCACGAGCTCTGCCTCGGACAGGCCCGATGGCGAGGTCGAGCCCGCAGCCTTGTAGATGGTCTCGTGCACGATGGTGCCGTCGATGTCGTCGGCACCGAAGGCCAGCGCGATCTGCGCGACGGCGGGGGTCATGCTCACCCAATAGGCCTTGATGTGGTCGAAGTTGTCGAGGGCGAGCCGACTGACCGCGACGGTGCGCAGAGCATCCATGGCCGTGGGCGCAGGCAGGTTTTTCATGCCGTTGCCATCGGGGTGGAAGGCGAGCGGGATGAAGGCCTGGAACCCTTTGGTCTCGTCTTGCAGCGCGCGCAGGCGCATCAGGTGATCGACGCGGTGCTCGAAGGTCTCGATGTGGCCGTAGAGCATGGTGGCGTTGGACCTGAGCCCCATGCGATGGGCCACGCGGTGCACGTCGAGCCACTGCTGCCCCGTGGCCTTGTCCGCAGAAATCCGTCCGCGAACGTCCTCGTGAAGGATCTCGGCGCCGCCGCCGGGCAGGCTGTCGAGCCCCGCAGCCATGAGCCGCTCGAACACCTGTTCGTAGGTCATGCCGTAGTGCTGCGCGAAGAAGTGAATCTCGACGCCGGTGAAGCACTTCATGTGCACGTCGGGCTTGATGCGTTTGAAGCCCTTGATGAGCTCCTCGTAATACGTAAACGGAAGCCCAGGGTGCAGGCCGTTCACGATGTGGATCTCGCTCGGCGGGTCCGCCATGCGGTCTTCGAGCTCTTTCCAGGCTTGCTCGAGGCGCATGGTCTGCGCGCCGGGCATGCCCTCTTCGAGCTTGGCAAACGAACAGAACAGGCACGATGCCACGCAAACGTTGGTCACCTCGACGCGCATGTTCCGGTTGAAGAACGTGCGATGCCCGTGCCGACGCTCGCGAACGGTGTTGGCCAGGGCGCCGATGCGAAGCACCTCGTTGCTCTGAAACAATGCGAGCACGTCGGCCTCGGACAGCCGCTCCCCCGCATGGACCTTCTTCTCGATGCTCTCGATGCTGACAGCGCTCATGACAGTCCTCGGGTTTCTGTGGCCTGACGGTCGCCCGTCGCCCCTTCGCGAACAAACTCTGCGGGGCGCCCCGCCACGGTAAGCACGCGCAGCAGCTCTCGCTCCTTGAGCGTGGCCAAGGGCACATTGCCCTCGCCCTTGACGCGGCGCGTGCCATCAACAGCCAACGGCAGCCCGCGCTTGTTGACGAGAAAGCCCACCAAGTCCGTGGCGCCAAAAGTGAGGGCGACCTGGGCAAGGGTTGGTCCCACGGTGGCCAAGTCCACGGCAACGCGGCTCGTGGGCGGCCGCAAGATGCGTCCGATGGCGACGTCGCGCAGCACGTCGCTCCCGGCCTGCACGAACAGGTCGGCGGGAGCCAAGGTCTTGGAGCTGGTATGCGCCCGAACCGTCTCGCCAAGGTGTGCGCGACGCAGAGCATCGGCCAAGGTTCCGAGCACCAGGATGTCTTGTCCGACGAGCAAAGGCGCGAGCGCCGGCAAACCAGCGAAGTCGCCTTGGGTCCATGCGGCGAGCACGGGCCCCAAGCCCGCACGCTCGATGGCCGCCGCAGCAAGGGTGCTGAGAGGGCTCATGGATGCCCCCAGCGCGGCGCAAGTTCGTTCGCGAGCCCTAGATGGTCGAGCACCCGCGCAACCACCGTATGCACGAGGTCATCGATGCCCGACGGCTTGCCATAGAACGACGGCATGGCCGGGATGACGGTGGCACCGGCCCGGGCGAGCGCCGTCAGGTTCTCCAGATGGATGAGGGACAAGGGGCTCTCCCGCGGCACCATCAAGAGTGGCCTTCGCTCCTTGAGCATGACGTCCGCAGCGCGAGTCAGCAGCGTGTCGCTGATGCCGTGGGCCACCTTGGCTACAGTGCTCATGGAGCAGGGCAAGATGACCATGGCGCTCCACCCGGCGCTGCCACTGGCGAAAGGCGCCTTGTAATCGCGCATGCTCCAGACCGGGAACGGGCACTCCTCGCGCAAGTCGGCGCCACACTCCAGTTGGTACACTTCGGGGGCCGTCTGGGAGATGCACACGCCCACTTCCACGTCATCGACGGTGCTTTGGCGCTCACGCAGCTGCCGCAGCAAGGCGCGCGCATAAGGCGCGCCGCTGGCCCCCGTAATGCCGACGACGATCTTCTTCTTCTTCGTCACGGTGCCACCTCGGCCACCACGAGGGTCGCGACGCCCAGCGTCAGCGACTCGTGCCGTACCTTGGCAAAGCCCGCCGCGCGCAGCTGGTCTTCGTATTCGCGAACGCTCAAGAACGCCCCCATGGACCCGACGAGATACGCGTAGGCGCTCCGGTCTTTCGAGAGCAAGCCTCCCACGGTGGGCATCACCCAGCGTCCGTACACCGAGTGGAACGCACGGGTGATGACGCGCTCGGGCCGGAAGAATTCTAGGGTGACGAAGATGCCGTTGGGGCCCAGCACCCGCCGGACCTCGCGCAGGCACGCCGCCGTGTTGGCCACGTTCCGGATCCCAAAGGAGCACACAACGGCATCGAAAGCCTCGGCTCCAAACGGCAGATCCGTGGCGTCGCAGGTTACCCGCTCGGTGCGCGGCGCCTTGTGCTTGCCGCGCTCGAGCATCTCGGCCGATAGATCTGCGGCGACGATCTGCGCCCGGGGGAATGCCCGCTCGACCGCAGCCGCCACATCGAGAGTGCCGGCGCACAAGTCGAGGACCCGGCCAGGGTTGTGTGGCCTGAGCGTTCGCAAGGCTCGCTTGCGCCACTCGCCGTCGATGCCCACGCTGAGCACCCGGTTGACGGTGTCGTAGGTGGGGGCGATGCGGTCGAACATTTGCCGAACGCCCTCGCGATGCTCACCCTCGTGGCCAAGCCGATCTTGGGGCACCGGAATGGGTGCAGCCGTTCCGCGACCCGACTCCCCGGTGGCGTCCGTGCCCAATGACTCTATCGCCATGATTTTCCTTGGATGTAGGCCGCGTTTAGAACGTTCAAAATCTTTTGAAGGATCTCATAGGTTGCTGGCGCCCCATCGTCAAGGCGCTACCGTAGAGGCCTGTCGACCATCGGACCAAGGTGGAGCGCCGCCCCCATGAAGCCCTCGGATCATCCCGAATTCTTTAGGTTCCCAGCCCCCGAGGGTCGGTCCCGGGAGAGCACCATCGAGCTCGACGAGCTGGGCACATTCCGCCATGACGGCGCCGTGGTCGAGCACCCCAAGCTGCGGGATGCCTTGCACCGATGGATCGCCCGCCACCCCGACGACCAGCGCTTTATCCTGAGCAACGGCTACGACTGGACCTATTTCGCCGTGCGGGACGTGCCGTACTTCGTGGCTGCTGTCCGCTGCGAGCCTTGGGGCTTCGTGCTGATCTTGAGCGATCAGACCGAGGAACCCCTGCGGCCCGACACCCTGCGGATGAAAAGCCCCGAACGCATCTACGCCGAGGTCAAGCCCGAGGCTCCGGGGGGCCCCTACGAGGCGCGATTTACGGCCCACGCGCTTGGCCAGCTGGCGGCGCACATGGAGGCCGAAGGGGAGGCCTTTTTCCTGCACCTCGGGGGCAAAAAGCATCGCGTTTTCGCGCTGCACGAGCCCATGGTTTGAGCTAGTGTCCGCGCCCCGATGCGCCTTTTGATCGCCGACAAGCTGCACCCCCGCGCCGTAGAAGAGCTGCGAGCGCTCCCCTTGGACGTTCTTTACGAACCCGAGATCACCAAAGAGACCTTGGAGCAGAAGCTCCCCGGGGTCGGCATCTTGGTGGTGCGCTCCAAAGAGGTCACGGCCAAGGCGCTAGAGAACGCCAAAGAGCTCAACCTGATTGTGCGCGCCGGCACCGAGACGCACACCATCGACGTCCGCGCTGCCAGCAAGCGGGGCGTCTATGTAGCCAACTGCCCCGGTCGCAACGCCTCCGCCGTGGCCGAGCTCGTGTTGGGCATGGTCATCTCCATGGACCGCCGCATCCCCGACGCCGTGCGCTCCCTGCGCGAGGGCAAGTGGGAACGCTCTGAGTTCAGCAAGGCCGAGGGCCTGGCCGGCAAGACCATCGGCATCGCCGGTCTTGGGGCCGTGGGCCGCGAGGTCGCCCAGCGCGCCCGCGCCTTTGGGTTGTCCCCCATCGCGTGGAGCCGCAATCTCTCGGCTGCGCGCGCCGCCGAACTCGGCGTCGGCCATGCCGGCACCCTCGAAGAGCTGGCGCAGCGCTCGGACATCCTGTCCGTGCATCTGCCCAGCAACGACCGCACCAAACAGCTCTTCGGCGCCAAGATCTTCGGCGCCATGCCCAAGCGCGGCATGTTCGTCAACGCGGCGCGCTTCGACCTGGTGGACTACCCCGCGCTCCGTGAGGCCGTCATGAAACACGGCCTTCGAGCAGCCCTCGACGTGTTCCCCGACGAGCCCAAGGGCGGCAAATCCTACGTGTCGGATCTGTTCGAGCCGAGCGACAGTGGCGGCTTCATCTACGGCACCCCGCACATCGCTGCGTCTACGGACCAGGCACAATATGCCGTGGCCACCGAGACGGTGCGGGTCATCCGCGCGTTCTTGCTCGAGGGCAACGTGCCCAACGTGGCCAACGTGCTGCACACCTCGTCGGCGCGCTTCCAGCTCGTCATCCGCATGCTCGACCGCATCGGGACCTTCGCCAACGTTCTCGCGGTCATCAAGCGCCACGGCATCAACGTCGAAGAGGTCACCAACACCGTCTTCGAAGGCGGCGTGGCAGCCTGCGCCAAGCTCCGCGCCCACCAGCGCCCCAGCGAGGCATGTCTGTCGGAGATTCGCGCCTTCGAAGAGGTCCTCCACGTCGACGTGGTCACCTTGCCCAACATGGCCTGAGCGCGCGCCGCCGCGCCCCTCGTATACCCCCTCTCGTCGCCCCTGGAACCGTCGTGCGAAAGCTCGTCCTTCTCGCCTTTGCTGCGCTTTGCCTGGGCTGCCCGCCCAGCAAAGACGGAGGCACGTCCGACGCAGCAGCCGATGCGCAAGGAGCCAAAGCTGACGGTGGTCTCCCGGCCGACGCCGGGGCCCTCGGCAAAGAGGACGCCTCTGCCTGGGAGGAGGGCAACATTCCGCCGGCGCAGAGCGAGGAGCTTGTGCGGCGCATGCAGCACCTGCTCGAGGCGGTTGTGCAAGACAACTCGGACCTGGCCAAAGACGCGCTGTACCCCCGCGATGCGTTCATCGCCACCCGCGACACACACGATCCCGGCCGCGTCTGGGACACCAAGGTCTCAGCGGAGTTTCGCAAGGCCGTGCATCGCGCCCACAAGAAGCGGAAGCACATGGACAAGGCTCGCTTTGTCAGCTTCGAGCTCGGGCGCCAGATCACCTCGCAGGCCCCCAAACGTCACGAGTTCAAGAAGAGCATCTGGCGCGTCAAACGCTCCAAGATCACGTTCTCCATCGACGACCATACGCACACCATCGAGATCGCCGAGATGGTCTCGCACCGTGGCGCCTGGTACGTCACCAGACTGCGCTAAATCGCCGCGTCTGATCGTCGACGTCCCAAGCGTCCCAAGCCCAAAAGGCGAGCTGGGCCTGTGGTCGAATCGCGCTCGGTTCGTTGGGGTCCTGCACACGCACGGCACGCCTAGACGGTCGAGAAGCCCAAGGGGCCGGGCCCTCTTGTCTAGACGATGGCGGCAGCGGCCAAGGCCTGCTCGAGCTCGGCAATCAGCGGATGTGGCCCCCGGGTCTTGGCAGCGTCGAGCAGGGCCTGGAACCTGGGCAGCTGTTGCTCCTTGCCGCGCTTGAACATGGCCCAGGGATCGCCAAAATGTTGGCTGCACACCACGATGGACCAAAGGTTGTCGGTCTTGTCGGCCACGGAGATGGCCTGCGCTTCCCACGGCTTGGCCCCAAAGTGCTCGAGGTACCGAGCCTTGCGCTCCTCCCACGGGAGCGACTTGTCGTCTTCGCTCACCTGCGCGACGAGCGTTGCCACCCGCGCGCCGAACCGCTCGGCCAAAGTATCGCGGGTCACGCCGCAGTCTTCGATGACATCGTGCAACGCGCCGGCCGCACACACCTCGTCGTCGAACCCGTGTTTGGCGAGCAGCAACGCCACCCCCGCCACGTGGCTCGCGTAGGGCACCGTGACCCCTGGATACTTGCGCGCCTGCCCCATGTGCCACTGTACCGCCGCATCGAGGGCGTACTTGAGCAGTGGGCTCACTTCTTTTTCTCGTTGTTCACTTCGTACAGGATCTCCTCGATGCGCGTGGTCGCATCGAGCCCTGCGTCGTAGAAGAAGCGAAGCTCCGGCGCAAAGCGCAAACCCGCGCGCTGGGTGATCTCGCGGCGCAGCATGCCCGAGGCGCGCGTGAGCCCTACGGTTGCGGTCTTTTGCCTGGCCGCGTCGTCGCCGCCCTCGAGCAAACGAAAGCGCACCGTCGCCAGACGTAGGTCATCCGTCATGCGCACGTTGGAGATGATGACCCCCTGGACCCGGGGGTCCGAGACCTCTCGAGCGATGAGCGTGCTCAACTCTTCTCGCACGCGTTCGGCCACCCGCGACGCGCGGCCATGCTCGGGCTTTCCGTCTTTTTTTGCGTCCTTCTTCATGGTGCGTCACCTGGCAAATCAGCGAAGCGCGCATGGCCCTGAGACGAAACGCCCCAGCGCACAGCGCGCTTGCCTTGGACCTTTGCGTGGGCCGCGAGAAGAACCGTCCGAAGAACGGTCTGCGCACGGCCCCACGACGATGTCAGAGCTTCTGCTTGACCTCTTCGATCTCGATGGACTCGATGATGTCGAGTTCCTTGAGATCGCTGAAGCCATCGAGACTGATGCCGCACTCGAAGCCTTCGGCCACGTCTTTGGCGTCGTCCTTGAAGCGCTTGAGGGCAGCAATTTTGCCCTCGAAGACCACGTTGCCGCCGCGCACGACCCGAGCGTTGCCCGAGCGACGAACGGTGCCTTGGATGACGTAGCAGCCGGCGATGATCTGGTTGCGGATCTTGAAGATCTGTCGAACCTCGGCCTTGCCGCCGAGCTTCTCGATGAGCGTGGCCGGCAACAGACCTTCCATGGCGCTGCGAACGTCGTCCACCGCGTTGTAGATGATCGAGTAGAGGCGAATCTCGGTCTTGCCCTCTTCGGCAACCTGCGCCGCACGGCCCGCGGGCCGCACGTTGAAGCCGAGGATGATGGCCTTGGAGGCCACGGCCAAGTGGACATCGCCCTCGGTGATGGCGCCGACGCCAGCGTGGATGATGCCGAGACGCACCTTCTCCGTGGTGAGCTTGGACAGCGCGTTGGCCACGGCCTCGACGGAGCCCTGCACGTCGCCCTTGATGATGACGCGGAGCTCGAGCAGCTCGGACTCGCGCATACGCTCGGCGATGCCCTGGAGGGACATGCGTGCGTCGGTGGGGACCATGTCCTTGTCGCGGCGTTGCTTGCGCGACTCGGCGATCTCTTGTGCCTTCTTTGGGTCTTTGACGGCGTGGAGCTGATCGCCGGCGCCGGGGACGTCGGACAGGCCGAGGATCTCGACCGGCGTGGACGGACCGGCCTCGTGGATCTGCTTGCCGTGCTCGTTGGTCATGGCGCGGACCTTGCCGAAGCCGGCACCCGCCAAAACGAAGTCGCCGACCTTGAGCGTGCCTTCTTGCACCAAGATGCGGGCCACGGGGCCTCGGCCACGATCGAGCAGTGCCTCGATGACG
>JBIKNA010000713.1:0-2592 GCA_044358965.1 Polyangiaceae bacterium | reverse complement strand
CAACTTCCCTCGCTCAGACCTGAACCTCATCGACACGACCACCGCGGCCCAAGCCGGCACGGCACTTGTTGCCACGGCCACCGGCGGCGTTGCTGGCTTCACCGACACCAGCAGCCACGTGCTCTACATGGCCGACATGGCCGGCGGCTCGGGCATTGGCAAGCTCAAGGCACGCAGCGTGGCGGGCGGCGCCGAGCGCGACGTCGCCGCTTCCGCCGGCCTCGTCCGTACCATCGGGGGCGGCACCAAGGTCACCTTCATGGGCAACCCGCAGGTCGTGGGCCAGGTGGCCACCGTCGACATCAGCGTCTTCGACGCGGCCAACAACGTGGCGCCCACGCTGCTGGTCACCGGCGCCGACCCCTACTACGAGGTCTCGTCGGGCAAGGTCGTTTTCGTGAAACCCGGCGTCGCCGGCGGCCTGTACGTGACGCAGGTTCCCTGACCACAGGAGCGAAGCGCGCACTCGAACGGGACGCGGTCATCTCGGTCTTCTGGGACCGACGTCCAGGCCCGTCTCGAGTCTGCGCCCCCTCGCGCGTTATCTCTTGACGAGGGGGGCCGTTTTCGGGCAAGTTCCGCTTCCCTCAATCTGCGAAGGTGGCGGAATTGGCAGACGCACTAGCTTGAGGTGCTAGCGGGTAACACCGTAGGGGTTCAAGTCCCCTCCTTCGCACAAAGAAACGCGGCCGCTTCCCTGAAAGGAACGCGGCCGCGATTCATTTCGGAGGCATCCGGCGGTGCGACGGCCAACCACGGCTGGCGCCAGGTTCGCCCCCGGGGCCGTGATCTACGGGTGGGGGACCGGGACGCCGAGACCGACCAATGCGCCCAGCACGTCGCGCACTTCGAAGGGCTTGCGCACCAGGCGCGCCCCCCGCAGGAGCGTGAGCTCGGGCACCGAGTCGACGTTGCCCGTGATGAGCACCAGGCGCTCGACAGCATTGCCAATGCGCGAGAGATACTTCTCCGGGCGGCCCCCGAGCGGCGACATGTCGACGAGTGCCGCGTCGAAGGTTCCGCCGCGCAGGGTGGCCTCGAGGTCGACAATGCTGCGCAGCACCGTGACGGACATGCCGCGGGCCTCGAGGGCAGCCTCGAGCAGCTGGGTGATGGCATCATCGTCGTCGAGAATGAGCACGCGGCCGCCGGTGGGCAGCTCGCTGGGCGCGTTGGATTGCTGCACCGCAACGTGACCGACGCCAATGGGCCAGGTGAGGCGAAAGTTGGCCCCTTTGGGTGATGGAACAAGCACGAGATCCCCACCCACGGACTGCGCAAGCGCGCGGGCGTGACGAAGCCCGTTGCCCGTGCCACCCACCCGCGTGGTAACGCCGTCGAAGAGCGTGGCACGGCGGTGCTCGGGCACGCCCGGTCCCTCGTCGTGAACCTCGATGGCGATGATGGGCCCCTCGACGCGCACGCGAATGTGCACCTGAGCGCCGGCCGGTGAGAACGCGAGCGCGTTGAGCACCAAGTTGACCACTGCGGAGAATGCCTCATCGGCCCGGGCGACCAGCGCCTCGGCACCGGAGGTGTGCACACGAATGCGCACGCTGCGGGTCTTGGCTTCCACCCGCAAGGCCCGGGCGACCTCTTCGGCGAGATCAAACGCCGCAGCAGTGCGCTCGTTGGGGGCCGCGCCAATGGCCCGCCGGGCCGTAGACTTGGCCATGCGGGCTTGCATGGCCACGATGTCGAGCGCCTCTTGCACCGAGTTGGGCAGATCCTCGGACTCCTGGGCTTTGTTGACCCAACCCAGGATGACCGTGAGGGCGTTCGAGACATCGTGGAGCACCCCCCGAAGGTCTTCGTGGGGAGCCCGCGCGAGACGCGGTTCGGATCCCTTTTCGCTGCTCACGGCGAAGAACGGTAACACCGGTTGATGCGGGCTGGGCTCACAATTGGACACGCGCCCACCACGCCCGGTAGCGCGGCCTAGCTCCTCCCGTAGCCCCTCCTGCCGTCCTCGGGCGTCACGCTGCCTGTTCGGCGCCGTGCTCCTGCATGAGGGCCTCCAGGAACTCGGTGGCGAGGCCACGGTTGTCCTTGTCGTTCGGGTGGAAGTCCGGCCGCATGTATTCGCGGATTCCGCGCAGGAAGACTTCTCGGGACACCGGCCGCTCGGCCTCGAGGGCCTTCATTTGCCGTCGGAACTCGGCCTTGTCGAGCTCCGTGTCCTGGGCCACCAGCATGCGCGTGGCCAGGTACCAGCCGGCGGCCAGCGACACCGCCCCTACGAACAGGCCGGCCATACGCAGCGCGTAGCTCGGGTGCTGGTCCATGAGCACGTCGAACGCCACGTCCTTGTGCTCGATTTCCTCGGCAGCATGCCAAAGGAGCAGCTTGCGCATGACGGGGTGGGCTTGGTCGAGATGGCCCTCCCGGAAGGCATCTTCGGCCATGATGGCCGTGAAATGCTCGAGCGCCGCCGTGGTGGCCAAGCTCAGGGCCGCGGGGCACGCCTTCTCCACCACGTCGTACGCAACGAACTGGTACCGACGCATGAACGCGTCGATCTCGAAGCCCTGTTCGCGCAGGGTCTCGAACTGTCGCTCGTGCAACTGCGCGTGACGGCCCTCTTGGGCGTAG
>JBIKNA010000712.1:0-2600 GCA_044358965.1 Polyangiaceae bacterium | reverse complement strand
TCAACGCAACTTGAACGGATAGCAGGCGCGTAGCGAAGCCGTGTCTCGAAGAGCCGGATGCGGGAAATCTGCACGTCCGGATCCGTGGGGGCCCCGGGAAGGCAACGACCCGGGGCTACCCGACCTCTTGGCGGAGTGGAGTGGACGATTATCGAACTCTTTGCCTCGCGCCGACGCCGGAGGCCGTGGCCGTGTTCGAGGCGGCGGAGAGGTGGGCGGCGTAGTCCGCGCTCTCAGGCGACCACGCAGGCAACATCATGATGCTCCGGAGCAATTTGAGAGAGCGGAGCCGCTGCAAGCATCAACCTGCCCGCGCCGCTCGCTGCCGGAACGAAACGCACATCGACAGTTATCAACGTCGGCATGGCTACGCGAGCCCATTCCTCGAATCCGATAACCTTGAGCTTCCTCAGATGAGCGAGTGAGGCACCGGCTGGAAGCGCAACACTGGCAAAGTCGAGTATTAGAGGTTCGACGAGAGATCGTGGGGCGTCGAACGTCCTCTCCTCCACGATTGGCTCTCCTGGACTAAACGGCCCGCCAACGGTGACTCGAACCCACTCCAGGGACAAGAGCCCTTCGGGCTGGTGAAGTGTGATGCTTAGTCCGCGAAATGCGCTCCCATGGTTCCGGAACGTGGCATCCCACTCAACAACGCCAGCTTGTTCGGCTGCGAGGTCTTCGGCGTTCACCAGTGCCACGTTCGGCTCCGTTGGTTGCTCAATCGCCGAAGGAGCGTAGCTCAGCGTGCGCACGCCCGGCCGGGATGCGGATTCGTCGAGGCTGTACTTGAACCCAGTCGAAACCGCGTCCACCGGCAAGCCAATCGCAGTTGCCAGCTCGCGCAAGTTGTCCTCGACGAAGGTGTGTTCTCGCTTGAGGGCGTCAGCCGCAACAGCTCGCTTGAGATCGGGAAAGGCTTGTCGCCAAGGGCCGAACCCTCCCTCGTTGATGTGCGCTCCGTCAACGTCACGTTCCACGAAACCAACCGAGTCACCCCCGCCGAAAAGCTGCATCACGAGATAGTCGCTGTCGTGGACAAGTGTGGACACCACCGTCGCGCCGGTGAAGCTCGATAGGTCCGACGCAAGGCGCGCGAGTACCTCCGTGTCCTGCGCTTCGGTCCCCTCGTCGTAAACCGCAACCCACCCATCTACTGGGACAAGGAGAACGCGCCGGGTCGGGCCATCCGGGGCACCGGAAAGGCTATTCCACCCATCAGCCTTGAGGGCTCGATCGACGGCGACCGCAACGGCATCAAGCGCGGCGAGTTCCCCACTCGTGGTGCGAACGAGCACGTTGGTGAAGAAAGCGCCCATCTCCGGCTCCTTCTTTGCACAACTTGAAGCGATCGTCGAGATCGGGGTAAGCGATCGGCGTGCCCGCGCCGACGAAACGCCGCCCCAAAGGGACAGCGCTTCCGACAAAGAAGGCGGAGGTGCCGGCATGGCTCGCGAGCGCGTACGGCATCGCATTCGAGAACGGTCAGCCGGACATCCCCGGATGGCGTGCGGCGATCTCGCGTGCCGACGCGATCATCAAGGACCCCGCACACGCCTGGGTTGAGCACCTCGCCAACCTGTCGCCTGAACTTGCGGCGGCCCGCATGCCCGCAGAGCGGAAGGCCATCGAGCAGAAGATTCGCAAGGCCAAGCGGGCGCTGCATGCGGGCCAGCCGTTCCCGCATGTCGAGAGCCTCGCGCTGTCCGAGTTCCTCATCACGCTCGACATCTGGCATCCCCGCGACCCGAAGGAGGGTGACCTGCTCGGGCGCAAGAGCCTTCCGTTCGTCGTGCTCTGCGTCCTCGCGTGGTGGCAGGGTCTTCTTCGCGGGAACCCGTTTGAACCGAACGTACAGCGCGAGGCACACGACCTCATCGAACGCCGCTGGTAGCGCGTTCAGTTTTCCCCCCTCACTCGATGCTTAGCGCGAGGCCAATCTCGCGTGCGTGAAGCACGGCATCGTCCCCGAAGAACTGCGAGCTGAACTCGCGCGCCGTGGTTGGCGTCAAGCCGACCTTGCAGCGGCGGCCGGTGTGTCGCGTTCCCTCGTTGGGCTCGTGTGCGCAGGGCTTCGACCATCTGCGCGCGTCCAAGCCGCCCTCCTTGCCGCTCTTGGTGTCGATGGTGCCGCTCGCGTTATCCGTGCACCGCAACGGGGTGGTGCATGAAGGGCAGGCCGGTGCCTGCGTGGATGCAAGCGCTCTCGCCCGTGCGGGTGAGCAACGAGGACGTGCGCGCCGCGACGGCGAACCTCACCGAGTTCTTCTCCATCCTCCTCGAATGGGACGGGGCGAAAGCGTCCTCCGATCCCGCCACCGAAGAGGACCCGCAGTGCATCGTCAAAGCTCGAAGCATCGAACCCGAACCGTAGTCAGCTGTAACAGGCTGCACTTCGAGATGGTGGTGACGGTCGGTTTGGGTGAAGGCGGAGCGAAGCGGGCCGTGGAAAGCCGGAAGGGCTTTCGGGTTGGCTTCGAGTTCGGCGCGGCGGGCGCGGCACGTCGTGCGGGCCGCACGGTCGGAAAGAAGGTATCCGGGATGCCTCGAATCAAGGTTGTGCCCTTGAGCTTTGAAGGAGGTCATCCCGGATGAAAACG
>JBIKNA010000711.1:0-2601 GCA_044358965.1 Polyangiaceae bacterium | reverse complement strand
TCCCAAGGGTGGCCCACGTTGTGCCAGACGGGCGGAAGTGGCGCGGCTCGGCACAGGGCGCGTAATGGGCGGTTACGTTGCTCGGGGGTGTTGTTCGCGGGAAGCGGCTTTGGATTCCTTACGCTCTACGCTCTCCATCTCGCCGTCGAGCACGACGTAGAACTCCCGCGCGGGATCGCCCTCGCGGAACACGAAGGTTCCGGGTTGAACCCGCTGGGGCTGGAGGTGGCGGCCAAGATGCTCGAGCACCTCGTCGGAGAGCGCGCCAAAGAGCCCAACATCGCGGAGGCGCGAGGGGCTGACGGGTTCGTCGGGGCGGTTGGGGATGCTGCTCGTCATGGGTGATCTCCCGGTTGCCAGTGCGTGTTTAGCACAGGCAAGGAGGGTCATCACGGCGCTTCTTGTCATCGGGGCTTCGGGTCAGCCCATGTACACGGCCCCAAACAGAGCGAAGGTGGCCGCGACGGCACGCAGGACACTTGCCGTACGGTTGAGCGCGAAGCCTCGGGCGGCCTCGATATGGAGTGTGATCGCGAAGGCTACAAACGCGAGGGAGAGAGCAGAGGTCACGGAGTCTGGCGTGGACACCACTCCGGCGATAAGGGCAGACGCCATTGCCGTTGTTAGGGCGAGACCGGCACAGGGCGCGTACCAAATTTTGCCGATCCTTTCGGCGACGATAAAGCGAAGGAGCCCCGCGACGAGGACGGCCGGCCCAGCGAGGAAGACGACGCGCACAGCCGCGCTGCGCTCAAGCGCAAGTGTCAAAACCCCCGCCAGCCGCTCCGCTACAAACGAGTGCACCAGCGACATCAGCGGGAAAACCAGAGCCGTGACGCCCACGCAAACCAATGGGCCAAGCCACCAGCCAGCAGGGGGCAGGGCATCTTGCGCGTCGGCGAGAAGGCCCCGCACCCGCTCCGATGCAGGGACGCCGGTCTCGGGGAGCGACACCACGGATGGCGTTGCGACGGGAACCGGAGCGGCAAGGATCGGTGGCACCGGCGGCGCCGGGGACGTCGAGGGCCCCCGGCTTGGGGGAATGAGCGAAGCGAGGCCCGGCTCGAATACGAGAGGTACCGCTTTCTGCGCAAGTAACCGACGCCCCTCCGCAAGAGCCCCGAAGCTCGGCGAGCTCTCGGGGCGACGGACCTCGGTCGCTAGCTCGAGCGGTACCCCACGCTCGGCGGTCACGCCCTCTTTATCGGGGTTGGACGAGAAGAGATCGTCGGTGTTCGCCGCGACGAAAGCGCGCGGCGAGACGTCGACAGCTCGAGGTGTGGAGTGGGGCGCGGAAGGACGAGGGGACGCCGCCTCTTGGCCAAGGGACACGACCTGCTTGGCGCTGATGTTGAGCGAGTCTCCAACAATTGCGCGGACTTCTTCAAGCATTTCCCGCGCTGACGAAAAGCGTCGGTCGGGGAGGTTTTGCAGCGACCTTCGCACGATGGCGGCCACGGGCGGCGGCGTCCAGGGCGCGAGAGTGGTCACGTCCGGCGGATCGCTATTGCAGACCGCAATGACAAGCTCCGCAATCGAGTCGATGCCGTCGAACGGCACGCGCCCGGTTAGCAGTTGGCACAGGACGGCCCCCGCGGACCAAAGATCGGCGCGGTGGTCGACGCCACGATTTAGCATCTGCTCGGGTGCCATGTACCGAGGGGAACCGAGGAACATGCCAGTTGCCGTGATGCCGCCCGTGGTGTTCTCGCCGTCGATGAGGTTTGCCTCCCGACCAAGGACCTTAGCGATCCCAAAGTCCAAGATCTTCGCGACGCAGTCCCCTGTATCCGTTTGCACCACGAATACGTTCGCGGGCTTGATATCGCGATGAACAACACCGGCATCGTGCGCCTTCGCCAACCCCAGGAGAATATGGGCGACGAGCCGAAGAGCGACATCGGGGGGCAACGGGCCGAGACGCTTGCTGAGCGACGAGAGTGTCTCGCCAACCAGCAGCTCCATCGCAATGTATGGGTGTCGGGTCGGTTCATCGGTACCCGTATCGAATATCTGTACGATGTGTTCGGAGTTCAGCGAGCCGGTGGCTTGCGCCTCGCGAGTGAACCGCGCAAGCATCTCCTTCGGTGTGTTGGACGATCCAATGATGACTTTGACGGCTGCGCGTTTTCGCGTCGCAACGTGGACCGCCTCGTAGACGACGCCCATACCGCCCTTACCCAACACAGAAATGAGCTGAAAGCGGCCCCCCACCACGCGCCCCGCCAAAGCCTGCGCAGCGATGAGGTCATCCGCAAGTTTCGCGCCTTCGGTCGGAACGGAGCCCGAGCGGTCTGCTTGCATCTCGTCAGCCAGTTCGTGGCCCGCGGAAGTGGTCGGTTCTCGTGCGGGCATCGATAGGTATCCCTGTCCGATCATGCACCCACCGACTTGGCGGACGTCCTCGCGAGGAGGTCTTTAGAATAGCCGATGAGCGGTGGCAGCGCAGTAGCAAGATCGCCGGCGTATCGAGCCCTCACGTCGGTTCACGCCTCCCAAGGGTGGCCCACGTTGTGCCAGACGGGCGGAAGTGGCGCGGCTCGGCACAGGGCGCGTAATGGGCGGTTACGTTGCTCGGGGGTGTTGTTCGCGGGAAGCGGC
>JBIKNA010000301.1:0-8950 GCA_044358965.1 Polyangiaceae bacterium | reverse complement strand
ACCTTCTCCACCGAACTCGAGTCTCTTGGATGCCCCACCGAGTACCTTCGCCAATACGCGATCTTGGCCATCAGCGTTCCGGCGGGCGTTCGCTTGGCCGACGTTCAGGAGCCGCTCCGAGTCGCCGCATCCCAGGGAGTGCTCGACTACGAAGAACCAATTCTCAGACATTCCAGCGCCGGCCCGTAGAGTGCGTCTAGATCCGTTCTCCGCCGAGCAACGCTACTTGGCCGCGGCCCGTTGTGTCCTCAAGGCGGCGGCGCGGCGGCGCGCGTAGGCCAGCCGTTCGAGCGGCGTGGGGTATCTGCGCGTGAACCAGTCGATGAGCGCCGCGCGCTCGGCCACAAGCGCACTGTCGGCGAGGGCGGTCTGCAGGCGACGCTCGAACTCGTCCGGAGCAAGCTCTTGCTCGTAGACGTCAGCTGGCTTCATGCTTCACCCGTCCTTGGCAGCTGAAGCAAGAACTCGATGTCGACGATGTCGTGCGGCCGCATGGCCCACCGCTTGGTGGTGACGAGATCGGATACGCAGGGTAACGCGAGGGAGAGGCCAGGCGCGAGCGGCAGGTGCTGACGACGCCGCCACGCGTCGTCGAACGCGAGGACGGTCCCATCGTGGGCCGTCTTGGAGCGGGCGATCATGACGTCCACCCGCTCGTCGCCTTCGAGCACGTACCGGCCGACCGCTCGCGCCTGTTCTGGCGAGCGATTGGGCTCTAGCTCCAACGCCTTGAGTGCGCCGTTGAGCAGTTCGATGTCGTCGATGTGAAGCCAGAGGTCGTAGTCCGCCGTGAGGACCGGCGCGCCAAGGGCCACAAGTGCGCGGCGCCCGATGAGCAAGGCCCGCGCGCCACTGCCAACGACGGTCCGAAAGAACTCTTCTTCGTCGAAGGATGCGCCCTGCACAGAGCCAGAATCTATCACAGGAGGAGCCCCGAGCGGCGTTCGCGGGCGCTGCCTTGCCTGCGCGGCGATGGGCGTGGGCTGGATCCCCTGCGGCGCGGACGCGCGCTTGGCACTACGGCACGTGGCTGCGTGGAGCGGGCGGTCGCCAGGCGCGCCTTTGCGCGGTCGCCACAAGGGATCCCTTACTCCAGCCACCAAGAAGCGGTACCCTCAGCGACACGAAGGACCGTTGGACCTCACGAAGGTCCCAAGACGGGGGAAAAACTCATGGCCGCGCAAAAGCTCATTCTCGACTACGTCTACGACAAAGAGAAAGCCCACCCGGGCAAGGTGTACCTGACGCAACCCATCGGCGGCGGCGCGACCATCGACTACACCTGGGGCGAGGTCCTGGACCAAGCCCGGCGCATGGCCACACACCTGCAGAGCCTCGGGTTCTCTCGCGGCGACAAAATTGGCCTGTTGTCCAAGAACTGCGCCCACTTCTTCATGGCCGAACTGGCCATCTGGATGGCGGGCTTTACCACCGTCGCGATCTTTCCCACCGAGGGCCCCGACACGGTGAAGTTCGTGCTCGAGCACAGCGAGTCCAAGGCGCTGTTCGTGGGCAAGCTGGATACCTGGCACGAGCAAGAAAAGGGCGTCCCCGCCCACTTGCCGCGCATTGCCTTTCCGCTGGCTCCCAAGACCGACATCGAATCTTGGGACTCCATCGTCAAGCGCACAGAGCCCATCCAAGGCCGCCCGGAGCGAGACCCCAAAGATCTCGCGATGATCATCTACACCTCGGGCTCCACCGGCGAGCCCAAGGGTGTCATGCACTGTTTCGCCAACATCACCAAGGCCAGCGAGGGCATCGTGCGAGGCATTGGGCTCGAGGGCGGCCAAGAACGCGCGCTGTCGTACCTGCCCTTGGCGCACGTGTTCGAGCGCGCGTACATCGAGTGCGCTTCCTTCGTGGGCGATGCACACATCTTCTTCGCCGAGACACTCGACACCTTCGTCAAAGACCTGAACCGCGCGCGGCCCACGGTGTTCATCTCCGTGCCCCGGCTGTGGCTCAAGTTTCAGCAGGGCGTGTTCAAGAAGATGCCGCCCAAGCGCTTGGACCTTCTGCTCAAGATTCCCATCATTCGAGGCATCATCGGCAAGAAGGTGCTGAAAGGCCTGGGGCTCGACCACGTGCGCCTGGCGGGCAGCGGCTCGGCCCCCATCCCCGCCGAGCTCATCACCTGGTACCGGCGCTTGGGGCTCAATTTGCTCGAGGGCTATGCCATGAGCGAGGACTTCGCCTACTCGCACCTGTCGTCCAAAGAGAAGAGCGCGCCGGGCTACGTGGGTGTGCCTTACCCCGAGGTCGAGGTTCGGCTCACCGAAGAGGGCGAGATCCTCATCAAGTCGCCGGGGCAAATGGTGGGCTACTACAAGCGCCCAGACCTCGACGCCGAGGTGTTCACCAAAGACGGGTTCTTCAAGACCGGCGACAAGGGCGAGCGGCGGCCAGACGGCATGCTCAAGCTCACGGGCCGCGTCAAAGAGCTGTTCAAGACGGCCAAGGGCAAATACGTGGCCCCCGCGCCCATCGAAAACCGCATCAACGAACACCCGTTGGTGGAGCTGTCATGTGTGTCGGGCGTGGGGCAACCCGCAGCGTATGCGCTGGTGGTGCTGGCCGAAGAGATCCGCGGCAAGCTCTCGGACCCATCGGTGCGCGCGCAGGTCGAGAGCGAGCTTGCGCCCTTGCTCAAGCAGGTCAACGACGGCCTGGCCGACTACGAGCGCCTGCAGCTCTTCGTCATCGCCAAAGAGCCGTGGAGCATCGAAAACGGCATGCTCACGCCCACGCTCAAGATCAAGCGCGCCCGCATCGAGGCCGCCGTGGCCGACCAAGTCGACACCTGGTACACGGCCAAAGGCACCGTGGTCTGGAGCTAGGCCACCAAGCGGACAGCGGAGCGCCTTTGCCGCAGTGTCGGCGGCGCTCCCTTTCCGCCAACGGGTCCGGCCCCAGCGCCGGTTGCGGGTTGCTCGCTTCGTCGAGCCCACGTCGGTGGTGCTGGCGCTCACTGCCTTACACTGAGATCCTTTGGGGCAGCGGACAGCGTCCTCCAAGAACAAAAGAAACGCGCACGACCGAGCGTGACCTTCGCTCATGCTCGGTCATGCAGCGCCGAAAGCGCTACGGCCAGCACACGTCGCGGCCGCCGTCGCAGACATCGCCGGCACCGGTGCGCCGCGGACGCGACACCTTGCACGCGGGCGTGCTCGCGCCAAATGTGTTGCCCGTCGA
Organism: Polyangiaceae bacterium; assembly: GCA_044358965.1. Taxonomy (GTDB): domain Bacteria; phylum Myxococcota_A; class Polyangia; order Polyangiales; family Polyangiaceae; genus SXNL01. Next base: position 5,755 of record JBIKNA010000301.1, on the reverse strand, counting down.
CAGGTTGGGCCCAGCGTCGTCTTCCCACCCGCTGACGATCACCGTGGTGCCGGCGATGTTGTCGAACGTGGTGTTGTCGATGAAGGCGCCCGGTGCGGCGTTCTTGGCCCCGACGCCCTGCACGATGATGGCCGAAGCGTTGTCTTTGGGACCGCACCCCAGCGAGTTGCTCTGGCTGTCTGCACCGGCGTACTCGACACGGGCGTAGGAGATCCGATTGCCACTCGCGGCCGGCGCACGAAAGTACAGCGCGGCCCAGTCGCCGGCGGCCTTCGACGCCTTGGCGGAAGTGAAGAGCACCGGGGCCGCGGGGGTGCCCACGGCGTCGAGAACCCCCGGGCGTACCGCCGAGGAGCCCACGTAGATGCCGGAGCTGGGCTCCGCGTCGAAGGCCAGGGTGACCCCCGCTTCGATGCGAAGCGTGACCGCCGGGCCGTCCTCGTGGGGATTGATGTAGAGCGCACCCTTTTGGTGGTACGGCAAGCCCCGGTTCACCAGGGTGTCGTTGCGCGAGAACGCCTTGCTGGTCTTCATGAGGATGGCGTCTTGGCGATTGCCCGTGGCGGCCAGTTTCGCGGGCAAGGTCTCGGCCACACCGGGCTCGATGCGCACCGCGTAGGGGGCGTCTGCACTGCCGGAGGCTCGAATGGTGAGCTTGCTGGAGTTTGCGTCGAAGGCCCCCCAACCGGTGAGATGCACGCCGTAGCTGGCGGACTTGTCGATGAGCACCCGGTCGACCAACACGTTGCGTGTCACGTCGCCGAAGTTGGTGCCCCCCGCAACCCCAACGGCCAAAAGGGCGCCGGCCTCGCCTGCGCCCGCAGCGCCTCCGCTCACGAGTGCAGCAACCGTGAGTTGCACGGTGCCCTTGGGTTGCGCCGCAATGTGCGTCCACGGAGCGTTGGGGTCTTCGGCGGCAAAGATGACTGGACGCACATCACGCGACGCTCCGGCGACCGCAGAGGTGCCGGCGGCGACGAGCTTACCGGCCTCGGTGCTGGTACCGACGTCGATGCTGGCCCCGGGGGCGAGCAACACGACGGCGCAGGCCTCGACAGTGACGTTGGCCTTGATGACCAGGTTGCTGGTGATGCGATGAGGCCCCGTTGCAGCAGACCACGTCTCATCGGCGGAGATGGTGCCCGTGTGCGCCGTGCCTGCGCCGGTGCTCTTTGCGCAAGAACCGCCGTTGGCCAGCTCGTCGGCAGTCGGGTCCGCCGGATCGCTGTTGCTGCCTCCGGAACTCGAACTCGAGCTCGAGCTCGGGCTGTCCGACGAAGACGACTCGCACCCACCGAGGCCAACGAGTGCGGCGGCGAACAAGGCAACGAACGAGGAGTGCAAGGCGGTGCTTCGCATGGGTGTGGCTCCGGATCGGTAAGGAATGGACCCACGTAGCCTACGACGCCAGAGCCTTCTGGCAAAGCGCCGCACGCGGCTTGCCAAACGTTGGCCGGGTGCGACGCCTTAGGGCTGCGCGGCCAGGGTCTCGGCCAGATTGCGCACGAGCGGTGACACGTTGCCGCGCTGGGCAAGCTCGGTCAGCTGCGTGCGCATGCTGGCGGTCACGCGGACCTTGCCATGGCTGACATGACCACAAGATGCCGCGAGCACCACGGACTCGATGCCCGACGGCGCGACGCCCGGGTGACCGAACATCTTGCCGAAATCGGGCGCGCGGAACGAGGTCTGCGTGGGCGCGGCGCCCGTGGTGAATGCGCGGAAGATGGGCGAGCCTTGCACCACGCGCTGCTGGAGCTTGGACGCGAACACCGAGCCCCTGGTAGCGCCGGCCGCCGCCATGATGTTGTTGGCATCGGGGCACGAGAAGAAGTTGCTCTGCGTCATGTTGGGGCACTCCTTCGTGTCTTCGAGCGGATCGTTGCCGTATCCGTCGAACTCGCTGATGTGATTGAGGCCGACGAAGTGCCCCATTTCGTGGGCTAGCACGAAGCCCTCGGCATCGGCGTCGGCCCAGGAGCTGAGCGCGAGCGCGATGCCCGACTGCGTGGTGCCGGTGACCGTTGCAGCGCCGGGGATGCCACTGGCGATGCCCCACCACCCCTGCCCTTTGGTGGGCTCCGAGAAGAAGATGTGCAACGCCTGCACGCCGGTCTTGGTGGTCTTGGTCTCTTTGAACGCCCGGCCCAACTTGGAGTCGGTCAGGTTCAGGTACTTGGTGTCCATCAAGTGGAACGTCACGTTGCCGCGGCTCAGCCCGTAGAGCTTCTTGATGGCAGCGCCAAAGGCATCCAAGCGTTCGCGGATACCGTCGAGCTTTTCGAAGTTGTCGGCGTCGACGACGTCGCTGTCGACCTCGAGGCCAACGGGAAGGTACGCGTGGATGTCGACATAGCCGCCGTGAAACACGCCATCGGGCGTTTGCTGGTAGCGAATGTCGGCCTCGACAGAACCCTGGGACGAAAACACGACGCTCCACTTGCCGGCGGCGACCTTGGGCATGGCCTCGGGGTGGTTGCTCTGCGGCACACCCGCCGATGCAACCTCACCAAAGAGCGACATGGACGTGGCCCCGGTGCCGCTGAAGGGCACCATGTCTTTGTGCACGTAGGAGCCCGAGGGCGCCTTGATGTCTTTGACGGCGAGCTCTTGACCGCTGCCGCGCGCGACCACGTTGAAGCCGAGCGTGCCCTCGGGCAGATCGAAGGTGACCTCTTGTCCGGGGAGCACAGTGCCGAGCGGAATGACGCCCGCCACGCTGGTGGGCTCGTCGGGGACCTTGGCCCAAGTGTCGGCCTTGGGCGGCGTCGCGGGCTTGGTGGCAGGCGGGGGCAAGTCGACAACAGAGGTGGTGCCCGACGAGGTGGCCGTGGGGGCCGGCGTGGCTGCAGGGGCCGGGGCGTCGCCCGTGCTACCGCCGCACGCGTAGAGCGCCGAAACCAAAGAAGCCGTAACGAGCCCAATCACTCCAAAGGAACGCATCGTGTTCTATCCTATGCAAATATCGTTCTCAGGCACACACGCGGAATTTCCCGCAAGATTCTCATGTATTACATGTGGGTGTCACGCCACGAACGGTAGGGTTGCCGGGGGCTTCGTTTTCTAACGCCGTGCCCTCTTTCGGGAGCGCCGCCCCGATTGCAGCGGCCCTTTGATGGCCGCGGCCCGGCGGGCGTTGCCGTGACCCCGCAACGTTCGGCCCGAGGTCGGCACGGCGGCCGTGATGAAACGGCGCAAGAGCGAATCTCGGCGGCCTGCGTCGCGTCAGGGTGACGCTTCGGTGAACCGAACGTTCTTGAGCTCGGGACCGACCAGCGGCGCTGGTTTTTTGGGGTGCTTCTTCTCCCAGAGCTCCATGCGGTCTCGCTGCAGCGCTTCGCGGGTCTCGTAGGGCTGGGGCTTGGCCTCGGTTTCCCGAAAGTAGGTGGGCAGGTCCACGATTTCGTAGCCCACGCGATCCGGGCGCGACGGATCGAAGGGGGCAGCGCGGAGCGCCACCAGCAGCTGCTCGAGCAGCTTGACGCTGGAGTGCCGCACGTCGTGCAGCAGCACGATGCCGCCGCGGGAGAAGTCGAGCTGGGTCTTCATGCTGATCAGCATCTGCCGAGTGTCCGAGCGCTCCATGTCGTGCGCTTCGACGCTCCAGAGCACGAGGTCCAAGCCGCGGGCACGCGCCGCCGCCATGCCGGCCGAGTCCAGCTGCCCGTACGGCGGCCGAAACAGCAACGGGCGCTTGCCCGTCACCATCTCGATGCCCCGCGCTGCGAGATCGATTTCGGCGCCAATTTGTTCGGGCGTCAGCTGCGTGAGCAACGCATGCCCTTGCGTGTGGTTGCCGATCAGGTGCCCGGCCTCGGCGACCTCTTTCAGGACCTCGCGGCTTCGCTTGGCGCGCTCGGACTCGCCCAGCAAGTAGCGCCCCACCACGAAGAACGTGGCGCGCACATCGTACTTACGTAAGAGCTCGAGCACCTTGGGCGTGGTCTCGGGGTATGGCCCGTCGTCAAAGGTCAGCGTCACCACGCGCCGGGCGTCTTTGCGCTCATGATGAGGGCCTTCGGCCAGAAGCCACGCCTTTCCAAGGTCCGCCTCGGGGTTCAGCCGCGGCCAAGGGTGTTTGTCGGGGAGCTCGGGCGAGGGAACCGGCAACGGATCCGGCACCGACGACGCCACCGTGGACTTTGCCTTGGAAAACGAAGGCAGCGACGGGAACGCCGGCAGCGTGCGGGGTGCGCCGAGGCTCAACCACGTGCCCAACAGGGCCGAAGCAGACAACGCGAGCACACTGCGCAGCGAGAGCGGCACGGGTGTGATCGTAGTGAGTCTGCGCCCCCTCGGGCCAAGTTCACGGCGGAGGAAGCAGACCCAGGCGGGATTCCACGTAGCGGCTACACTCGGAGCGTGAGCCTGGCCCCGACTCTGCGAGCGTACCAACGCGAAGCCATTGATGCCGTGATCGCCGCGCGCCGGCAGGGCATCAAGCGCATGGTCGTGTGTTTGCCCACCGGCGCGGGCAAGACGGTGATCTTCTCGGCGCTCGCGCGCCTGGCCAAAAAGCAGGTGCTGGTGCTGGCGCACCGCGAGGAACTCCTGGGTCAGGCCAAAGACAAACTCGAGCGCGCGTTGGGCGACGAGCGCATCGTGGCCATCGAGCGTGGCGCCACCCGCGCGCCCAGCGATGCGCGGGTGCTCGTGTGTTCACTGCGCTCGCTGCACGAGCAGCGCCTTGCGCGATTGCTGCACGGCCGAGACTTGGGCCTCGTGATCTACGACGAGTGCCACCACGCGGCGGCGGAAGACAACATGCGCGTCCTGCGCCAACTGGGGGCCTTCGACGATGACTGGCAGGGGACGCTGCTGGGCTTTACTGCGACCACGCAGCGCGGCGATGGCAAAGGCCTCGACGAGGTGTTCGAGCGCATCGTCTACGACAAGAGCCTGCCAGACCTCATCGAGGCCGGATTCTTGTCGCCACTCAAGGGCCTGCGCATCACCACCGCCGCAGACCTGACACGTTTGTCGCCGGGCAGTCGCGATTTCGCCGAAGACGAGCTCGCCCTTGCGGTGGACATCGAAGAGCGAAACGCGCTCGTGGCCAGGTCCATCCAGGAGCTGGCCCGGGACCGCCGCACCATCGCCTTCTGCGTCACCGTGAATCACGCGCGCAACCTGGCCCGAGCACTCAACGCCGTTGGCGTGCCCGCGGGCATCGTGCACGGCGCCATGCCGACGGAGCAGCGCGAGGCTGCCTTGCGCGACTTCCGCGAGAGCCGCACGCAGGTGCTCACCAACGTGGCGGTGCTGACCGAGGGCTTCGATGACCCGGGGGTGTCTTGTGTGGCCATGGCACGCCCCACACGCTCGGCGGGCCTCTATGCGCAGTGTGTGGGCCGGGGCACGCGCCTCGCCGAGGGCAAGCGCGATTGTCTGGTGCTCGACTTCGTGGACCTGTCGGACCTGAGCCTTTGCACGCTGCCCAGCCTGTTTGGCTGCCCCCGAGACCTGGACCTGCGCGGCGGCGATGTACAAGAAGCACGACGAACCTGGATGCAACTTCTCGAAGACAACCCGGGCTTCGAACTCGAGGCCGGCGCCCTCACCCTCGAAGAGATCCAAGATCGCGCGGCCAGCTTCGACCCATTGACGCTGGAGGCCAACCTCGAGGTGCGGGCCATCTCCGGCAACGCTTGGTTCTCGTTGGGGCGCCATGGCGTGGGCCTCCACTTTCAACGCCGCGCAGGGGTCTCAAGCGCGGTCACGGTGCTCAAACGTGCGGGTCGCGGCAAGGTCTGGG